>CADECG010000036.1:15034-29248 GCA_902825795.1 uncultured Bacteroidota bacterium | reverse complement strand
ATTGCCGCGGCCAACAATTATTACTTCACGGCGTTCGTTGTTGAGTGAGGCTCTTGCCATGAGAAGAACGACGTTGCTGGCCTTCACAATGGGTGTGTTCATTGGCCGATCGACCGCACAGGTTGAGTCAATGGTTTGGGCAGTACCGATATCAGGACCCGATTACGCACTCATGTGGCAGGCGCCCGATACCGCATCGACCGTTGTTGCGGAACTCACATCCGATGACTTGTTGATGGTTCAGGAAACGTCACACGTATGGTCTTCAGTGAAAGACCTTTCCGGTCGAACGGGATTCATGCTCCGCGCGGGCCTGCAAGAACTTGCCGACACCACTACCGAGCCCACCGAGCAGTGGGTCGATTCATGCTTCAAGCACCACCAGGTTCTTGCCGAGGGCTATTCCAACGGTTGGAACACTCCTGATGGAAACGCATTCGGAGTGGCTTTGAATGACCACGAGGATGAATACCTCGCCGCGCTGCGGCTTTTTGCTCGTTACTTCTGCGCTTCTGGCCGCACGCGGTTGTTGGAACAGTTGATATTGACAATGTGGGCTGACCGAGGCTCGGCAAGTGAGTCGCCGTCGTATCAACTGTCGCTTTGTTTCAGATGTCACCCGGAAGTCGTCAGGGATGTCATTGCCCGCTTTGATGAAGAAGTGGGTGATGCTGCCATTGGCGCGATCGCTTTTGGACTGGCCAATCAACTCGACGAACGCGATCCTATACAGAAAGCGGAACTCGACCGTCTTATGTTCCTGCTGGAGCGATAACAACTTTGCTCCCCACGCTCAGAACTTCGGGCACGGTACGGCCCTGAACTTCTTCGCCGGACTGCGCTTCGGCCATTCGAAGATGATGCTCACCTCGTGCGCACCGCCGCTCTTCGTACCGAGCCAGCTGATCGTTACATCGTAGCTGTATACGACGCGCAGTTGCTTGTTGGTCTCATAGCCCACGAGCAATACGATGGCGTCATCGTTCGGGTAACCCGGTGCGTATTTCTTCAGGCCGGGCAGACCGCGGTACCACAAACCACCGGTAAGGTCCTTGTGCGTGATGTAGGCGCCGATATCCAACTGGTCCCACTTGCCTTGGCTCTTGTAGTGGGCCGCGATCGTGGCGAAGGACGTACTGCGGCGCATTTTCTTGCCATCGATGGGCATCCGGTAGCCGGTGTGCGTGCTGGTGCGGATAGGCAGGCGCGCCTCGCCATCGTTCATCAGCGATTGCTGGGGCCGGTTCAAATGGCTCAGCGAAGTGCCGATCCAGAATTGCTCGGTGTAGTACATACCACCCGCCCCCATGTCGAAGTAGCTGTTGCGCTCGATCATGCTGCTCTCGATACTGGTGGCGGCATTGTCGCGGATGATCTGGTCAGCGAACACTACGCTCGATGGATCGTAGTCGCGCATGGTATATCCCAGCTTCAACCCGAAGCGCACGGAACGGCGACGATCGATCGGTGCTTCGTACGCGTAGTTCGCCGCTACATGCGTGAACGCCAGATTGTGCGTTCCGGCCTGGTCGCGCATGGCCATGATGCCGTAGCCGTGGTGCATGTTCTCCGTGCGGTGGTCATAGCTCATCGCGTAGGTGTCGTAGCCTTTCGGCAGACCGTTCCACTGTGTGCGGTAATTGAGGATGGCACGTTCCTGCACGGTATTGCCGGTGAGCGCTGGGTTCAGGTACAGAGGCGCCGCGTAGAACTGGCTCAGTTGCGGGTCCTGTGCATGCAGCGTTGCCGAAGCCAGTGCAAGTGCTGCCAATACGTGGAGGTAGCGTTGCTTCATGGCTTATCGGAAAAGAGTGATATCGCCCATCAGTTCCACTTCGCGGTCGTCGATGAAGCGCACTTGCATCGTGTAGGCGTACACATCCTGTTGGCTCAGTTGGCCTTTGTAGTAGCCGTCCCAGCCGATGCGCACATCGTTGCTCTCGAACACCAGCTCGCCCCAGCGGTTGTAGATCCGCATGTTGAAGTCTTCCACGAACCGCACGAAGGGATAGAACACATCGTTGCTCAGATCGTTCGGGTCGTAGCCGCCGCCGCCGCCGCCATTGGGGTTCGGCGTGAAGCCGGTCGGTATGGTGATGTCGTAGATCGGTGTGATCTCCACGTTCTGTGTCACGGAGCCGCTGCAGCCGTTCGCGTCGGTCACTGTGAGTGTCACAGCGAAGACACCGATGTTGTCATAGATGTGTTCCGTGTCCTGATCAGTGCTCGTGTTGCCATCGCCGAACGTCCACTCGTAGCCTGTGGGTGCACCGGGGCTTTGGTCGGTGAACGTGATCGGCTGGTTGGCGAAATCGGTGAGGTAAGTGCTTGCGCTGAAGGCAGCAGTGGGCGATGGGTATGCCGTGACAAGTCCGGTGTTCACCGCAGTTGCGCTGCAGCCGTTCGGCGTGGTCACTGTGAGGCTCACGTTGAAGGTGCCTGCGCCGTACGTGTAGGTAGGAGCTACGTCGGTGCTCGAGTTGCCATCGCCGAACTGCCATAGGTAACTGACCTGTTGGGTGGTGAGGCTATCGGGCATTTGTACGGTCAGCGGGGAGCAGCCTTCGGCGATCACTGGAGGTAGGGTGATGGTCGGAGGCACATCGAGAATGAGTTGCACGCTGCTGGTCATCATGTTCCCACACTGGTCCGTTACGATCACATCGAGCGTTTGGTTCGCATTCACCGGCACGGTGAAGGGTCCATTGCCTGTGGCATTCAGTTGCGGCCAGGTGATGGTATAGTTGCCCGGGTAGTTGTTCAGTGTGGCGCTCACCGTTGCGGTTTCACCGGGGCATGCGATCGTGTCGCCGTACACATCAAGATTGGCTAGGGCGAGGTTCAGTACGGTCACTTGCTCGAACAGCACGGGTGAGTTGCAGCCGTTGCCGTCCGTGGCGCTCACGGTCACGGTTTGCGATGCCGGGAAGGAGTAGGTGATGGGCGAGCCCATGCCGATACCGTTCCACGTGATCGTATAGCTACCCGTGCCACCGCTGGCTTGGGCGGTCATCACGGTGGGCGCGTTCACGCAAACCGTATCGGGCACCTGTGCGATCAGTGCGATCGGCGCTGGCGCAGTAAGGTTCGCGCTGGCTTGTGCAGTACAGCCGTTCGCATCGGTGATCACCACAATGAAGTTGCCCGTGCCCAGGCCGATCGCTATCGGCCCCGTTTGGCTATTGGCATTTGCGCTCCATTGGTAGGTGTAGCCGGGCACACCACCGGTGGCAGTCACCGTGGCCGTACCGTTATTCGTGTTGGCGCAGGTCGGGTCCATGATAGTCATGCTCGCACTCGCCAACGGAGGGGGTTGCGGCACGAAGGCGCTCAGTGTCATCGAGCAACCGTACTGGTCCGTTACCACCACCGACCACGTGCCGCTTGGTAGACCGGTCGCGGTGCTCGTCGTCTGTGCGGCAGGGTCGTTCCACTGGTACGTGTTACCAGGGATGTTGGGCGTGTAGATCGCGGTGCCGGTGCTTCCGCCGTTGCAGGCAACGCCGCTCACAATGATGTTCGCATTCTGGAATGTGGTGGGCAGCGTGATCAACACGGTGTCCACGTCTTGAGGACAGGTGGTATTGCCGGTTGTGCTCAGGTAGAGTGTTGCGCTACCAGTGGCGATCTCGGCCGCGCTCGGTGTGTACTGCGGACTGAGACCGCCACCGAAGTACGTGCCACCGCCACCCGTCCAAACACCGCCTGTCGCATTCACTACACTACCACTGAGTTGCAACGGGAAGGCACCGTTGCACACGATCTGGTCAGGGCCTGCTTGCGCAGTGTTGGGCTGTCCGGAAGCCTGCACGGTGGCGTTCGCGGTAGCAGGTGCGCAGCCGTTCGCGTCGGTCACCTGCACGCTGTAGTTACCTGCACCTACCGTGATCGCAGGCGTTGTGGAGCCGTTGCTCCACAGGTATTGGTAAGGCTGCGTGCCACCGGTAACGGTGATGCTCACGCCGCCGTTGCCTTGTCCGGCGCAGCTCTCGTTCACCACTTGTACGTTGCTGATCGCGATGGCCTGGGGTGCTGTGATGCTCGCGCTCATGGTCGTGTCGCAGCCCAGCGCATCGGTCACGGTCACGGTGTAGGGGCCTGCTCCAAGGCCTATTGCTGTAGCCGTGTTCTGCACAGGGTTGGTGTTCCACTGGTAGGTCAGCACAGGGCTGTTCGGCAGGAAGGACGCGGAGCCGTTGTTGCCGCCATTACAGGTGGCATTCACGCTGCTCACGCTCGCGCCGACAAAGGCATTCGCGTAGGTCACATGCACGGTGTCCACGTCCGGTGGGCAACTACCAATGCCGGTAGCGGTGAAGTACAGGTCAACACCACCACTGTTGAGCTCTCCAGCGGTGGGAACGTACTGCTGCGAACCACCATTGCCGATGAAGCTTCCGTTGCCACCCGTCCAATCCACTCCGATGCTGCTCTGCGACGAGCCGCTTACGATCGTGCTGCCGCCCATGCACACGGTGATGTTGTTGCCACCGTTGGCGATAGGGGGCTGAGTGGTGCCAACGGATACCGTTGCTGGTGCGCTCACACAACCGTTGCCATCGCTCACGATCACAGTATAGTTGCCAGCACCTACGTTAATGCTGTCGCTGTTCTGTGGCAGCGTGCCCCAGTTGTATTGGTATGGTGCTGTGCCCTCCGTCACATCCACGCTCACGGTGCCGTCGTTCATCCCGACACAACTTTCGTCGGTGCTCTGCGCTGCAATGAAGATCCCGTCGATCACCGTTACGTTGTACACATAGATCTGGAACGCCGGGATCGGGCATGCACCGTCATCCACCGTTACGATGAACGGATAGAATCCGCTGGTGCCTTGCGAGCCTGTCCAGCATACGGTGCAGGTGATCGGGTTCGTGCCGGTGAAACTGAAGGTCGCTCCGGGCAGGCTCTGCTGCACGTTGGTCACAGCGTCCAGGATATTGTTTGCGTTGGCGTCGCTGATGATGAAGTCGAAACAGATGTTGCCGCTCTCACACACCTGGATCGAGTTCGGGCCGGTCTGCACCGCTGCACCGCTCACGCTACCGATCACACCTGTGCTGGCATCAGGTGGTACGTTGCTGCACGGATAGGCGATGAACTGCATATCGCGCATCACGCTACCCAACCAGTTGCCAAGACTATCGTAGCTGTTCACCTCCACTACCACCACCCAGTTGCCCGCAAGTGTTGGCGTGAAGTTGATGAGGCCTGTTTGCGGATCGAGCGTGAGGCCAGTGATCGGCTGATTCGGCGTGTAGGGGGCCACGTAGTTGATCGGTGCAGCGCCAGCACCCATCGCTTGGATCAGGGTGTATGTGAGTGAATCGCTCTCCGGATCGAAAGCGCCCAAGCTGTAGCTCACCGGGTAGTTCAAGCACACATAAGGGCTCGCGATACTGCTGAACTGGGGGGAGTCCTCGCACTGGCCCGCGGAATTGTCCATCACAGCCTGCACGTACATCTGCTCGTTGTTCGGGCTTTGCAGGTTGCTGATCGCCGCGTTGCGGTTCGCCAACGACCAACTGATCGTCCAAGCGTTGCAAGGCGGCAGGGTCATAACCGTCGTATAGCTGTATTGCTCAATGCCCGGCAGGTTGCCGCCGTTGCAGGTGCTGTTCGGCAGTTGCAGATCGCACAGTTGGCTCAGTTCAACACCGTTCGGGGTGTTCACGTAGGTGGTAAGCGAATCGCAAGGGCTATTGAAGGCCACATCGAAACCATTGTCCAACTGTACCCCGACGCAGTCGCGGTAGATGATCAGCGTTATTTCGTACTGGTTGTTGCCGAGGCATTCCCAGTAGATCTCGCCACCACTGATGTGCGTGGCATTGGTGTTACCGGCGAAAGCGAGAAGAAGAACGGTGGTGGGTAGAATTCGCCTCATGTGCCCCTGTTGCTTGCTCCGTGCGTGGAGTTTGCATGGGGTCGTACCGTCTATCGGGGGAGGATGTTCGCACGATTCGACGAGTTCGGATAACGCTTCGATAAAGCCGGTCCTGCATGTCGAGCGATCATTGTCCAGCTTCAGCTTTTCCTATGCAACAAAGCCCGCCGATCATGTTCGACGGGCTTTGCCGACAAAGGTTCCGAGGGGGCTACTCCTTGACGAACGGGATCGTCCGAACCGAAGCCTCTGAGACAAGTTCCATCAGGTAATGCCCTGGTGCGAGTTGTGAAACACCAACCACTCCCGCTTCAACAGGGACATTCAGCACTGTACGGCCGGTGGTATCAAGTATCCGCGCGCGTGCTCCAGCACCCACGCCGCCTGCGAACAGCAGTTGGTCAAGTGCAGGGTTCGGGTACACCAGAACGTTGTTTCCGTTCAGCGGGGATCCCACCATCCCCACATTCAGGTCATTCAAGTATCGGGCAATGGCCACATCGTTGTTCGTACCCGCCCTGAAACCGGCACACACCACTTTGCCGTCCACCTGTTGGTCCATGCCGTTGGCATCGGCCCATGCATTGCCGATCGATGTTACCACCGTGCCTCCGGTACCGAAGGTCGCGTCCAGTTGACCCGTTGTCGTGTACCGTGCCACGAGGAAGTCGCGCTCAGCGCCGAAACCGAGATCCCCTGTGGTGCCGCACACGAACACCTTTCCATCGGCTTGCAAAGCAATGTCGAATGCGTGGTCGTTCTGGTCGATATCTGTTGTGGTGTAACCGCTCGTTCCGAAGCCGCTATCGAACGAGCCATCGTGGTTGAAGAGCGCGATGTAGGCGTTGTAGTTGTTTTGGACGTCCTGGTCCACTCCCGCCACGAAGAACCGCTGGGCGTAGGCTTCAACAGCCCATGCTTGGTTGGCTGTCCATGGGAAGTTCGGCACTATCACGCCGTCGCCGCCGAACGCTGGAACGGGGACTCCGTTCACATCGATCTTGATCAAAATAGTTTTCTGATCACCGATCAGGTCCGCATAGCCCACAGCAATGATCGATCCATCGTCCAGGATATCAACGGCATACGCTTGATCTTCCGAGCCGTAGGCTGTAATGATCAACTCGCCATCGCCGCTGAACGAGTTGTCCAAAACCCCGGTGGAACCATAGCGCAACAGCAACGAGTTGCTCGAAGGGCCGAACCCGGCGCGACCTGCCAGCACCACCTTCCCACCGGTATCAAGCGCCATGTCCTGCGCTTCAGCATCAACGCCGGTAATTGCGGTGATCACCAGTCCGTTCGTTCCGAAGTTGGCATCGGGGGTGCCGTTCGCATCCACGTGCATCAACGCCACCGTTTGTTGGTTGAAGGTGGGGTATGCAGTGCCGCACATGTAAACCGAGCCATCGGTTGCCAGCTCCATGTCGTAGGCGTAGGTTTCTTGTCCGGCATCGAAGAAGGTGTACCCGGCACTCGTTCCGTAACCCGTGTCCAGCGTACCGTCCTGTAGCAAGTGCGCTATGAAAGCCGTGGGCTCCCCGTTCACGAAAGTCACGCCGCATGCGAGCAGCGTTGTATCCGCAAGTGCGATCACTTCGTGCGCCACATCGTGCGACGTGCTCGGGGCAAGCAATTGAATGCCCGCCGCACCGAAGTCCGGGTCGAGCGTGCCGGGCTGTGCGCTGCTTGTGCAGATCAGCGCGGAAATGAACAATGCTAACAGGGTAGTGGTCTTCCTCATGAGTTTTTGAATGATGCGCCGAAGATGGACAACCTATGCTCACTTGTTGACCCGTCCATTGGGGCTCCCTTGGCATGCCAAGGCCTTTGTTCCAAAGGCTCCCTGCACGATCCCGCATTCCCTTTCCGAGCTTTCGCAAGCCGTTAGCCTTATGTCGCAGTGGACTGACTTTTCTCAACAGGGCGGCCTGATACATTCCCGCACCAGCCTCTGAACCATGCACACGGAGACCTTCCCCCGATCAGCAGAAACCCCTGTCGCCACCCGCAAGCGCATTGCGGTGGAACCGCTCACGTTGGTACGTTGGAGCATCGCACTGTGCTACATCTGGTTCGGTGCGTTGAAGTTCTTCCCTGGCCTGAGCCCTGCCGAAGCTTTGGCAGCCAAGACGATCAATGCATTATCGCTCGGTCTTGTCCACGACCAAGTAGCTGTTATCCTGCTTGCCTGCTTGGAATGCGCGATAGGCTTGGCGCTGCTCACACATTCCGGCACACGCGCCGGCCTCCACGTGCTGCTGGCGCACATGCTGTTCACCTTTTCGCCGCTGTTCCTTTTTCCTGAGGTATGCTTCTCGCATGCGCCATTCGCGCTCACGTTGGTCGGGCAGTACATCATCAAGAATTTGGTCATCGCCAGCGTGGCATGGATGATCATCAAGCAGGATGGACCGCGCTGAAGCACTTCTTGCCTCCGTGGCCAATTGCCGAAGGGCTTTTAGCTTTCGCAGCAACACCAGCCCGATGGAAAACCAAGGACCACCGACCAAGCGATCCAATACCATTCTTTGGATCGTTGTACTTGTTGCGATCGTTGCGCTCGTCATCGATCTTATTGATGGTTATACGCCCAAGACACTGACCTCATTGGGGCTGCTGATCGGCTTGGGCGCAGTACTCGGTGGTCGGCTTACGGGCATGCGCGGTTTCACGTGGTTGTCCATCGCCGGTTTTCTGGTGTGCATTGGTAGTGCGGTTTATCGCGCGGCCTTACACCAAGGGTGGATCTGACCTGCTCATGGCGTTCAGTGCCTGCGGTTGTCAGGCCTGCTGGGCTGTCTGCGCCACGCTCGATCGCCGTCACTGCTATTTTCAGGTCCCCAACCCCGTCATCATGAATCATCCTTCGCACGTGTTCCCTGTGTTCACGTTGGTCGTTGCTCTGAATGCCTGCACCACGGCGCCGGCCCCCACCGAAGTGATACCGACGGCAACCGTTGCCGGTTGCGGTCCCTCGCTCACGAACGACAAGGCGTGGTATGCGTCCGGCAAGCGCGAGCCGCTGTTCGCTGGCCTTGATGGCCTTCACTACCCGATCACCACCAAGAGCGACAGTGCTCAGCGGTACTTCAACCAAGGTCTGGTGCTGGCATACGGCTTCAACCATGCCGAGGCCGCACGCTCGTTCTGGGAGGCCGCACGGATCGACACCACCTGCGCCATGGCTTGGTGGGGCTTTGCGTATGTGCTTGGTCCCAACTATAACGCAGGCATGGAACCTGACAGCTACGCCCGTGCGCACGAAGCCATGGGCAAAGCCCAAGCGCTGAGCAGTGCCTGTACTGCAAAGGAAAAGGACCTCATAGCCGCCATGGCCCAGCGCTACACGGCTTTGGCGCCCGAGGACCGCAGCCCGCTGGACAAGGCCTATTGCGAAGCGCTCAGGACGCTCACCGCCCGATATCCTGATGACCCCGATATCGCAGCGATGTTCGCAGAATCGCTCATGGATCAGCACCCCTGGGATCTGTGGGAGAAGGATGGAAGAGAGAAGGAGTGGACACCCGAGATCATCGCTGCGCTCGAGCGTAGTATGAGAACATTCCCCACGCATTTCGGTGCGCACCACCTGTATATCCATGCGGTGGAAGCCTCTCGCACTCCTGATCGCGCGTTGCCCAGTGCTGCATTCCTGGAGGATGCCGTGCCGGGTTCCGGACACCTGACGCACATGCCTTCGCACATCTACATCCGCACGGGCCGCTACCATCAAGGTGTGCTGGCCAACCAGCGTTCAGTTACCGTGGACAGCGGTTACACGGCGCTCTGCCACGCGCAGGGTATATATCCGCTGGGGTACTTCCCCCACAACATCCATTTCCTTGCCGCATGCGCCGCCATGGAAGGCAATAGCGCCGTGGCTTGGCGCAGTTCCATGGATCTCCGCGATCATCTGGAGCGGTCCCTCTTCACCGATCCGGCTTGGAGCACCTTACAGCACTTTCACGCCTATCCGTATTTCGTGGCGGTGAAACTGGGGCTGTGGGATGAGTTGCGCGCTGAGCCGCGACCCGACAGCACATGGACCTATGCCACGGCTCTCTGGCATTACGGCCAGGGAAGGTTGAACGCGCATGCCGGGGATCTTGTGTCGGCGCGCAAGCACTTGGAGGACCTGCGCACCGCGGCGGCAGACAGCACCGTCGCCACGTTGAGCATTTGGGGTATCAACCCGGCTCCGATGATCCTTGCTGTTGCCGTGAATGTGCTTGAAGGTGAGTTGCTCATAGCAGAGGGCAAGCTGGATGACGGTATCGCCCGCCTCACTGACGCGGTCACCGCGGAGGATGCCCTGCAATACCAAGAGCCGCCGGACTGGGGTTTCCCGGTTCGACACGAATTGGGCGCTGCGTTGCTGAAAGCGAAGCGATACTCCGAGGCAGAGGCCGCTTATCGCGCCGACCTGATCAATTGGCCGGAGAACGGTTTCGCGCTCAATGGTTTGAGGCAGGCATTGGAAGGAGCCGGACGTAGCGCCGAAGCCGATGCGCTAAAGGACCGCATCAGCAAGGCTTTCGCGCACGCCGACAAAGTGCATCAGATGTGAAGACCCAACTCGCGACCTGTCGGGGGGGGAATTCTCGATAGGTTGAGCACGTAGGGTTGGTTCAAGGGTTCACCGCTTAGTATCATCAGGGTGCGCTTGTGCGTCTATTGGATGCGGATCGCGCCGTCTTCAACCGGGATTCCTGGAGTTGCGGTCCGCAGGGAGTGGGACAGGCACATCGCCGCGCGCGTTCCATCCGTTCCATGGATCCTATGGCGCGGAGAACGGGACCGATCACTTCGCCCGCTTCAACGGGAACTCCATGCGGTTGTCCGCATCATCCTTGCCGGCGATCCACGCCGTGAGCGCATCACCTGTGATCCGGTAACCCACCCGCTTGGGGAAATCATGTTCCTTGTTCTCGAAGATCCAAGTCGTTGTATCAGCTGAACACCGCACGAAACAGCTGACGCCCTGACCACCAGGGTTGGCTAGGTAGAGCCAGTGATCGGAGAACAGGGTGATGCGCATGCTCTCACTGGATACGGCCTTGTCGCCGTCGTAGGTCACGGCGCTGCCCTCGTATGTGTTCGCATCCACCTTGTTCCAATGTTCAACATAGCGAGCGCCTCCGATAGCGCCTTCCCATTTGCCCACGAGTTGATCGGGCCAGGGCGCAGAAGAGGAAAGATCGGCAGGAGCGGAGGGGCCACTGCTGCACATCACCAGGCAGAACGCCCCAGTGAGAAGGGTGGTGAGAATGAGCTTGGTTTTCATGGGGGCGAAGCAAGTCGAAGCGGGATCGCCCGTCTTGGACAAAAGCGGCGATCACGCAACGCCGCTGAAATACGCAGGCAGTGAAAGTTCCTGGCCGAAGTAGACGCGCGGTGAAAGCCCGGTGAACGCCTTGAAGTCACGGTTGAAATGCGCTTGGTCGTAGTAACCAGCAGCATGCGCATACTCCGCAAATGAGGCGGTGTCGCCGCTGTGCAACAGTTCGATCGATCGACGCAGACGCACGATGCGTGCATACGCTTTCGGACGCAGGCCGACCACTGCAAGGAAGCGACGTTCGAGCTGGCGCGCACTCAAGGCGGCACTGGCTTTCAGTTCACTCAGCCGTGTTTCATCATCGTTGCTTTCGATCGCCGTGATCAGGTCGGTGATCGCTCGCTCAACCGGATGGTGCGGAAGCGAACGCAATGTGCCTATAACCGCTTTGACGGGATCCGCCGCGCCTAGTGCATCAGCAAAGGCTTCATCCACGCCCTTGCTCAGGGTGAACAGTTCCACTTTGGTGTCCACCACAACGGCCTTGGCACCGAAGAGCACATACGCTCCATGCGGTTGCAACCGTACGCCGACCATATCGCTCGGCCCTCGCGGGCGTAGGTGAAAGGCGCGCGTAAGCTGGCCATGAAGGAAACGTTGGGGCTGGGGATCCAAGTCCTTTCCTTTCTGCTCATCGAAGGGAAGGCCGCGGTTCAGGATCAACTCGGGACACCCGTCCGGAAGAATGGGCTCTGAGTGTGCTTTTTTTTCAGGACTACCGGACAGTGTCCACACGCAACGAACGACACCATTGAGATCGGCGGGTATGGTGAACTCAGCGTAGTCCATGGGATCCTCGAACGTACCACTGGCCGCAGACTCAATCCTTCAAGAACCCGAATTTCCCCTCTTTGTAGTCGTTGATCGCTTGGTGGATCTCCTCCTCGGTGTTCATCACGAAGGGACCATAGTTCACGTAAGGCTCGTTCAGCGGTTCACCGCTCAGCACCAGCAAGATGCACTTGCGCGTCACCTGAATGTGGATCGCACCACCCTCGTTCTTCATCTGCACGTAGTGGTTCTCCGGCGCGGCGCTACCGTTCACGGTGATCGCACCATCGATCACAACAATACCCGTGTTGTAGTTCGCCGGTAGCGAGAAGCTGACATCAGCGCCTGCGTTCAGGTGCATGTCGTACATGTGGATCGGCGAGTAAGCGCTCGCGATGCCCTTAACACCTGCGTACTCGCCCGCTACCACATGAACGATGCCAGCGCCGCTAGGAAGGGTCACCTTCGGCTTCGTCGTGTGTGCGATGCTCTGGTACTTCGCAGGCACCATCTTGTGCTTTTTCGGCAGGTTGATCCACAGTTGCAGCATCTCGAACGCACCGCCGGTTTTGTTGAAGGTCTGCTCGTGGTACTCCTTGTGCAACACGCCGCCACCGGCCGTCATCCACTGGATGTCGCCGGGATGGATGATGCCGTGGTTGCCCTTGCTGTCGTGGTGCTCCACGCTGCCCTTGTAGGCGAACGTTATCGTCTCGATGCCCCGGTGCGGATGCACGCCCACGCCCTGGCTGATCTCGCTGGGCGGGAAGTTCACCTCCGCGTTGAAGTCCAGCAGGAAGAACGGGCTCATGCGCTCCTCGAAACCCTTCCCGTTCGGGAAGTAGTTCATCACCTTGAAGCCGTTGCCCACCATGTGCGTGTTCGTAGGGGATAACACACCCTCAACGCCACGTCCGCTTGGCGCAGCTTGACCACTGCCAGCCAGACTTTCCACGGCCTTCGCCGTTCCGCTCAACGCACCGCCGATGAACGCCAGTGCAGTACCAAGTATGCCGCTATGAAGGAATTCCTTGCGTTCCATGATCGAATGGATTTGGATGTGAAATTAGCGCCACAAGTCGCTGACCCCATGAGCACCACCAACGACTGGCATTGGTTCCTCAATACCCTCGTCCGGATCCACGTTTCCTGCGAAGACAACGCCGACCGCATCTCTTACATCGAGCACATTGTGCGGCAAGGCGAATCGCCGCCCTTGCACATCCACGACCGCGAGGACGAGATCTTCCACCTGCTCGAAGGCGAGTTCAAGTTCCGCTTGAACGACGAGGAGTTCACGCGCAAGCCGGGCGATGTGGTCTTCATCCCCAAGGGCGCACCGCACACATTCCTTTCGTTGTCCCCGGCCGGTGGCCGGTTCTTCAGTGTGACCACCGGTGAGGATTTCGAACGCTTCATGCGTGGGCTTTGGCGCATCGCTGAACGCGTCGAACTTCCTACGCCGGGAGCACCGACGACCGAAGCCATCGAAATGCTGGGCAAAGCTGCAGCGGTGAACCACATGCATGTGGTAGGTCCGCCATTGTGCTGATGGTTTGGTACTTCACGATGTGGTATGGTGACTCTTATATCCGCACCCAAGCCATCGCCTGCTTGCAGTGGACGTCGGTCTGGAATGGATGTGCGCTCGAGTAGCTTTCCTCCCCATGTCCCCGCCCCACAAGCTCATTGCCATCAAGCTGCTTCACACTGCCGTGTGGGTCTTCATGAACGTGATGATCTTCTTCGTGCTCTATGCCGTGGTCACGGACCGTATCGATCGGTGGTTGTGGATGGGGTTGGCGGTGATCGGCTTGGAATGTCTGGTGCTGCTCATCTTCAAAATGGCTTGTCCGCTCACCCTCGTCGCACGGCGCTACTCCAACTCGCAACTACCCAACTTCGACATCTACTTGCCGCTCTGGCTCGCCAAGTACAATAAGCTCATCTACGGTGTCATCCTCGTGGGCATCCTGGCCGGGCTCGCTTGGCGCTTGTCCTAGTGTGTCATCGCGCCCTTCGATCCTTGAGAAGAACCACCTCCTCAGGTCTAACTTTCTCCCCTGCTGGTTCAGCTTTCCCCCGCAAAAGACCTCCCGGAAGCGACCCCCGCGTTCGCGAATTGCAGCCAACCCGCGTAGATGGAGAAGGTAAAGCAGCCGGTGGCGAAATTAATAACGATCACCGCGAGCAAACTGTATCCGCTCGTCGCTCT
>CADECG010000036.1:0-15024 GCA_902825795.1 uncultured Bacteroidota bacterium | reverse complement strand
CATGTAAAGCCGCTCGTTGCGAAACTGAAAACGCTCAGCGCGAAGAAGCTTTCGTCGCTCATGGATCTCAGCCCCAAACTCGGTGAGTTGAACCGCGAACGCTATGAGCGTTGGTCCACACCCTTCACACCGAAGAACGCACGTCCCGCAGCTTTCACCTTCAACGGCGAAGTGTATCGCGGTCTCGAAGCGCGCACGCTCTCATCGGCCGATCTGCAATTCGCACAGCACCACCTGCGCATCCTCAGCGGGCTCTATGGCGTGCTGCGTCCACTCGACCTCATGCAGGACTATCGCCTCATGATGGGCACGCCATTCGGCATGGGCAAGGCGAAGGACCTGTACGCGTACTGGGGTGATCGTATTACGGAGGCCTTGAACGCTGACCTGAAGGCCACGAAGTCTACTGTGGTGATCAACTGTGCGAGCAGCGAGTATTTCAGCGCCGTGAACCCCAAGGTGCTCAAGGGCCGCGTGATCACGCCGGTGTTCAAGGACAATGGCCCGCGCGGCTACGGTGTGGTGATGGTCTTCGCCAAGCAACAGCGTGGAGCCATGGCGCGGCACATCATCCAGCACCGCATACTGGAGCCGGAAGAAGTGAAGGCCTATACCGGTGATGGCTACCGTTTCGCGCCGGAGGAAAGCACTGCGGCTCAATGGGTCTTCCTGCGCGACAAGCGTCCGCCCTTGGTGACGAAGAAGCTGGTGGGAGGGAGGATCCGGTAGGATCGCGGGCCAGGCGCACCTGCGTGGTGTGCCTCGAGGAAAATCCCTTACGGTACGTCCACTCCGCGCACCGCCACCTTGCCTGTGTGCAAGCCCTCGCCGAAACGGCGGATCAAGCGCGGCAACTCGTGGAAATCATACGGCCCATCGATCACCGCCTTCAATGCACCACTGCTCAGCAAGGGCGCCAGCTCATCCAGGTTCTTGTTCGACTTCAGCATCAGTATGTGCATGCGTTTCGCCCCGAACCAGCGCGCGAACATGAGCGATATCAATCGTCCAGGATCACCGCCCACTGTTATGTACCGACCGCTCGGTGTCAGCGCACGCGCTAATTCCTTGGCCGAGCGCTTCGTCTTCGCATCCACCACCAGATCGAAGCGTTCGCCAAGCTGCGTGAAATCGTCTTGCTTGTAGTCGATCACGCGATCGAAGCCCATCGTCGTCATCGTTTGCAGCTTCGCGCCGGTGTCCACGCCCCACACCGGGCAGCCCTGCCGCTTGGCCAATTGCAGCGCGAAGGTGCCCACGCCGCCACCTGCGCCATTGATCAGGACCCGCTCTCCGGCCTTCAACTGACCGACCCCAACAAGCGCTTGGTAAGCCAGCTCCAACGCATGGGGTAGTGCCGCCGCTTCCACGAAGGTCAAGCCCGGCGGTATGCGCCGCAACTCGTCCTCGGGCACAGCCACCAACTCGGCGAATGTCCCCAAGCCACCGTTCGACGTATCGCCATACACCGCATCGCCCACACGCCAACGCGTGGCGTTCGGCCCCAGCGCCACCACTTTGCCCGCGAGTTCCATACCCGGTATGGGACGCCGGGGAAGGAACAAACCGAAGATGAGCCTATAGATCCGCGGACTGCCCGTCACCATGCTCCAGTCGTAGTCGTTCACCGTGGTGGCATGCACGCGCACCAGTACCTGTCGGTCCTTCGGCACGGGTGCTGGCAACTCGCGCAATTGCAACTGCTCCGGCGCGCCGTAGCGCTCGCAGACGATGGCTTTCATGTCGCGAACAAAGCGAGCGGCCGTCAACGGCTGTTGGCCCAAGGGCCAAGCGGCGGAAGGGCGGGAGGGATGGTGATCCCACGGTTGAGGTACAACTGCCGTCAAGCAATGGAAATGATCCCGCGCCCGTCAACCTTCCGAACCACCAATGTCTTTCCTGAGCGCGCCCCGGATACCTTGCATTCATGTCGTTGCGCCACCCCATGCTCGTAGTCGCGTGTTGCGTTGCATATGCGTTGACCGCACAGCGGCTGCGCAACGGCAACATGGAGGAAGGATGCGACACCTGCTCTATGAAGTTGAGCGGCTGGGGCGTATCGTGGGCGAACGCCGGAGTAACCTGCGGGCCCTATGCGGACGGCGACGATCGATCACTCCTGATCGATCTTGCCAAGGAAGGTGTGGGCTTCGTTGAGCAATCCATCACCATAGCCGAAGTGAAGGAGGTGATGATGTTCACCCTTTCGGCGCGTGTGCGGGTGGAACAACTGACCACGAAAGGAGCAAGCCTCAACGTGGCCTGCTACGATGCACATGGCAACTTCCTCACCAACAAGGACCAAGGCCTCTTCTGGTACAACTGGGTGCAGGGCACGCGACCTTGGGAGCAGCGCATATTGAAGTTCATCCTGCCGGAAGGCACTGCGATCGTGAAAGTGGGCGCCATCGTAAAAGGCACGGGCAAGGCGTGGTTCGATGACTTCACCGTCGCCTTTACGCCGCTTGCGGGCCGTGTGCCGGACAAGTCAGCGTTGGCCTATATCGGAGCCGCGCTCGATACCATTGGCATGCATGCGCTCTACCGCGACTCGGTGGATCTGGAGGCGCTGCGCGCTGATGCTTTGCGCATTGCAGGTAGCGACAACGATGCGGGCGACCACCACCTCGCGGTGGAATACATGCTACAAGCGCTCGGCGATCACCACAGCTTTATCATGCGCCCCGATGAGTACAGAGCCTGGGAGAACGAAGGAGGCGATGTGGCCTTTACCCACGCCGCGCACCGCAAGATGGATGACTATGGCTACGTGCTCGTACCCGGCTTCATGAGCGGCGATTCGCTGAGCATGCTTGCCTTTGCCGACAGTTTGCAACGTGGCATTGCTGCATTGAGCGCGCAAGGTGTGCGCGGATGGATCGTGGACCTGCGACAGAATACCGGCGGCAACATGGCACCCATGGTCTGCGGCCTTGGGCCGCTCCTGCAACCGGGTGCGCTCGGCACGCTCACCGATGTGCGCGGCAACGTGGAGCGCTGGTGGTATCGCGATGGCGTGTACGGCTGGGACGATGAAGTGGTGTTGCGTGCATCCAAGCCACTCGTGTTGCCGACGCCACTGCCCATCGCTGTGCTCACCTCATCGCAGACGGGCAGCAGCGGCGAGTGCACCACCATCTGCTTCATCGGTAACCCGCGTACGCGATCCTTCGGCCAAGCCACATGGGGCCTCACCACGGGCAACGGACAATTCGCCCTGAGCGATGGCGCGCAGATGTTCCTCGCAAGCACCACTATGGGCGACCGCAATGGCAAGCTCTTCCACGGCGCCATCGTGCCGGATGAAGTGGTGGAACAACCAGCGGACTGGAAGTACGATGCTGCGTTGGATGCCGCCCTTACGTGGCTGAAGGCGCAACGGTGAACCGTTCGCCGACCCGCTGCCGCGCGATCACGAACGCTGCGGTGCGCACCACCTCGCCATCAGCACAACGCAGCAAGTAGCTCCCCGGCTGATGGTCCGCGCTGGGGGGCACTGCTCCGTTCTCGTTCGTTGTGCGCGTTATAGGGCAGCTACTGGCGCAGGCAGTGCGGATCGATGAAGAGCGTATTCGGGTCTGCGACGATCGAGCTCATCACAGGACTTTCCGGAAGACCCATCGCTTGAAGCCACGCGGATCATCTTCGTCGCGTTCGGGTAAACGCACGAAACCCAGACGTTCATACAAGCGATGCGCCGCGGGCATGGTGGGCTGCGACCACAATGCCACCGCTGTTGCTCCAGCTGCTCGTGCCCGCTGCACACATGCATTCACCAGCGCCTCGCCGATCCCTTGGCCGCGTGCCTCAGGCGCAACAGCAAGCACGCGGAATTCCGCCTCTCCATCCCGTGCCACCTGTGCGAGCGGGCCGTTTGGATGAAGATGCAGTACCGCACCAACTACAGTTCCAGTGTAGTCCCGTGCCAGCAACATCTCCCCACCTGCTTCGAAGGATCCACGCTGCATGAAGATCTTGGCGCGGTCTGCGGTCGAGTAGCCGTCGCCAACGTACACGCGCTTGAGCAGCCGGATGGCCTGTTCCCATTCGAGATCATCGTGCGCAGGGGAAATGGGTGTGTGCATGGTGCCTAGCGCCAACAAAGCAACATATGTGTTCGCATCCGCCGAATGCCTCAATGATCATAACTGATCCCCCGGCTCACCTTGCAGCCCGCGCTGTCCTTGCGCCACACCATGATGTTCTTGTATGTCCTGCACTCCCCTGCCGTTCTCGGTGGGGCAGAAGCGGTGCTGGCCGATCTCTACAAGCTCAACGGTTCGTCAGCCTCGGTGCGCTGACTTGTTCCCGTTGCGTTCCTTCACAGGCAAACAGATCCCATGCGCCGCACGCTGCTTTCCCTCATCCTGTTGTCCTGCTTCGTGGGCACCATGGCCCAGCACTTCGAAGGCCCGCAGGCCGAGATCGACGCCATCCTGGCCGCAGGCAAGCGCTTCTCGGCCCATGTGGTCGCCGCGCGGGTCGACAGCATCGCGGCGTACTGCACCGCCGATGGCAAGGTCTTCCCGAACCGCTCGGACATCCTGGTCGGACACGACGCCATCCGGAAGATGTGGGTGACGCCCGATAGCACCCCCACGATCCGGCACCAGCTCGAACCTGTGGAGATCCTGGTACGCGGCAACGAAGCCATCGACCACGGCTACTACGAAGGCGAAACGCGCTACCCCGATGGCAGGACCGATGCATGGCGCGGCAAGTACGTGGCCATCTGGCGCAAGGAGAAAGGGCATTGGCGCATGTACCTGGACATTTGGAACCGGTTGTAGTCGCGCGGCGGAGCCAGGCTTACCTGCCGAAGGCATGGCTGTGATCGCGGCCGGTGGGGAGAACTGCTGAGTTGAACGGACGGCCTGCTGCGCACGAGGCCAATGCGCGGCCTAGCGCACGCGCCAAAGTCGGGTCAGCACGCACGTACTTTGGAGGCTTCAAACCGACTAGCAACGAATTGCATGGAGATTCAGAGTCCAATTGGCTATGCCCAGGAAGGTCTGGGAAGCGTGTTGAAACAACACAAGCTGACGGTGCCAATTCACCAGCGAGAGTATGCCTGGGAGGAGAAGCAAGTGACTCAGCTTCTGCAAGATTTTTCGAGATGTATTGCTGAACGGCATGAGCCATACTTCCTCGGAACCATCGTCACAATTCCAGAACAGAAGGGATCTTTTCAAGTCATTGATGGACAGCAACGCCTCGCTACAACAGCACTTCTGATTCATGCAATCGCTAGACATCTTCGAAGCATAGGCGAAACCACGATGGCCGACAATGTCACTGACTATATCAAAGGCCCAGCATCCGATCGACGATACAAGGTCTCAAGACTGACGCTCAATCGTATCGACAATGAACTCTTCCAGAACATCCTTGATGAGAAGCCGCTTCCACAGAATGTCAAGGCTCCCTCGAATCAGCGACTACTTGATGCATTTGATCTGGTCTCCGATCACATCAAGGCCATCGTTTCACAATATGATCAGAAGACTCATGGCGATGTCCTGAACATCTGGTTGAACTTCATTGAGTACAACGCTCTCGTGATGCTGCTCAAGGTCACGAACCGTTCACACGCGTTTAAGATGTTTGAGACGCTCAATGATCGAGGCCTCAAGACATCACAAGCTGATCTGGTCAAGAACTACATCTTCGGACAAGCTGGAAGTCGGATTGATGAGTGCCAGGCGCATTGGGATGCGATGAGAGGGATTCTCTCAACCATTGAATCAGATGAGGAGATAACTCTGACGTTCATTCGACATTCAATGGTCCTGATGCACGGCTATCTCACCGAGAAGGAAGTCTTCGACAAGGTGGAAGAGTCGGTCAGAGGTGAGCAGGCGACTTTGACCTTCAGTGATTCTCTTGAGAAGCTGGCATATGAGTATGCCGCCATTGGCAATCCATCACACGAGAAGTGGAACGGCTACCCTGAAGGACTCGAACGTGCGCTGGACGTTATTGGCCTCTTCGATATCAAGCCTATGCGCCCGTTAATCATGGCGATTTCGTTGAAATTCTCCCCAGCAGAGACACTGAAGGCCTATGAGGCTCTGGGTCGTTGGGGCGTGAGACTCGTGCTGGCCTCGACTACGCGAAGTGGTTCCGTTGAGCAACCCTTAGTGCAGGCCGCGACCGAGGTGTACACCGGGAAGATTCTAGACCTAAAGGGTCTTGCAGAAAAGTTGAAGGCCGTCATTCCGAGCGACCTCCAATTCAAAGAAGCCTTTGCATATGCGAGTTCCAGTCAGGCCACAATCTCTGCCTACTACCTGCGGCAACTCGAGTACGCCAAGCTTCGAGAGAAGGACCCTCATTATGTGATCAACGAAGACAAGGAGAAGGTCAATGTAGAACACATCATGCCTCAGAAGCCGGATGCTGGATGGGCCATCGCTCCGGATGTGCATAAGGCCTACTACAAGCGTATTGGTAACCTCTGTCTGATGAGCAAGGAGAAGAACTCGCGCATGAAGAGTGTTGTATTTGACGAGAGGAAGGAAGCGTATGCCAATACCCCATTCCTACTCACCAAGGAGATAGCCGAAAGTGTTGTCTGGGATGAAAAGGCCATTGTCGATCGGCAGAAGCATTTGGCAGAGCTCGCGGTTAAAGCATGGCCGATTTGATTCAAGCCAAGTTCTGAGCCCTTCGCGTGACGGATTGGAGCGGAAATCCCGCAAGCGAGGAGGAACGACGAGTGCGGACTTGAAGCGGAAAGCCGGACCCGGCGATTTGAGCCGGGGCACGCCCAAACAACACCCTACCGCTTCGCCTTCCCAACCTTGAACCCAACCGCTCGCCGTGGCTTCGTCTTGGCCACTTCGGCCAGCAGCACGCGTTCGGTCTCGCGCTTTTCCATCTGCTTCAGGTAGCGGAAGATCACCTGGATCTTGCCGCCGTGCTCTTTGGAGGTGTTGCGCAGCTTCTCCAGTTCGAGGAGCAGGTCCTTGTGGGTGAGGAGCATTTCGCGCATTCGGGTGAAGACGCGGATCACCTGGATGCTCATCAGTACGGCGCGTTCGCTGCGTAGTACGTTGGAGAGCATCAGGACACCATGCTCTGTGAAGGCCATCGGCAGGTAGCGCGCACCTCCATGACTTGAGGTCGCAATTTGCGACCTCAAGTTCGCGGCCTCCTCTTGGGTCAGTTCGAACATGAAGTCTTCGGGAAACCGTTCGATGTTCCTGCGCACCTGTTCCTTGAGCCGCTTCACCTCCACGTTGAAGAGGGGGCCTAGATCGCTGTCGAGCATCACCTTCTGCTCACGGATCAGGTGGATCTTGCTCATGACGAACTCGTCAGAGTATTTCATCAGGCCCTTTGCCATGCGGTAAACCTAACGGCCGTCGTTCAAGATCACAACTTGCGATCCTGAACATCGGCCGGTCTCTTACAGTCGCAAATTGCGACCTCAAGTTCTTGGCCTCACCATGACCTCTTCCGGCATGCGCACCAATAGTCTGTTGATGGTGCCAAAGCTGAATTGGACATCGCAGAATGCGACATCCAAACAGGGGTTCTTCAAGGTCACGATCTGTGACCTTGAACGAGAGCCGCATTTCGCGTGAGCGATTGGAGCGGAAAGCCCGCAAGCCCGATGATCCGGGCGCGGACTTGAAGCGGAAAGCGCGACCGCGAGTCTTCGAGCCGGCACGCCCAAGCCTTCGGCAAACTCATGAGGACAGCGTGCCTTCGCATTCCTCTGTGCGCTCTGTGCCTCTGTGGTGAACCTTCCTCTCCCTCTACCTTCGCGGTCCTCAATTTCCTATTCGATGTTCGAGAACTTAAGTGACAAGCTGGAGCGCGCCTTCAAGGTCCTCAAGGGCCAGGGGCAGATCACGGAGATCAACGTGGCGGAGACCACCAAGGAGATCCGCCGCGCGCTGCTGGATGCCGACGTGAACTTCAAGACGGCGAAGGATTTCACCGATCGGGTAAAAGCCAAGGCGCTGGGCCAGAACGTGCTCACCACGGTGAGCCCCGGCCAGTTGCTCACCAAGATCACGCACGACGAGCTCGCCGAGCTGATGGGCGGACAGAGCGCTGGCATCAACCTGGGCGGCAACCCCACGGTGGTGCTGATGAGCGGCCTGCAGGGCTCGGGTAAGACCACTTTCAGCGGCAAGCTGGCCAACTACATCCGCAAAAAGGGCAAGCGCGTGCTGCTCACCGCCGCGGACGTGTACCGCCCTGCGGCCATCGACCAGTTGGAGACGCTGGGCAAGCAGCTGGAGATCGAGGTGTACAGCGAGCGCGAGAACAAGGATCCGGTGAGCATCGCGAAGAACGCGATCGCGCATGCCAAGCAGCATGGCTTCACGGCCGTGATCATCGACACCGCCGGCCGCCTGGCGATCGATGAGAAGATGATGGATGAGATCGCCGCGATCAAGAAGGCGATCAACCCGCAGGAGACGCTCTTCGTGGTGGACGCCATGACCGGTCAGGACGCGGTGAACACGGCGAAGGCCTTCAACGAGCGCCTGAACATCGATGGCGTAGTGTTGACGAAGCTCGATGGCGATGCGCGCGGCGGTGCGGCGCTATCGATCCGCAGTGTGGTGGACAAGCCGATCAAGTTCATCGGCACGGGCGAGAAGATGGAGGCGCTGGATGAGTTCCACCCGGACCGCATGGCCGGCCGCATCCTGGGCATGGGCGACGTGGTCTCGCTGGTGGAGAAGGCGCAGGAGCAGTTCGATGAGAAGGCGGCGCGCGAGCTGAACAAGAAGATTGCGAAGGACCAGTTCGGCTTCGACGATTTCCTGGAGCAGATCGGTCAGATCAAGAAGATGGGGAACATGAAGGACCTCATGGGCATGATCCCCGGCGTGGGCAAGGCGCTCAAGAACATCGATATCCCTGACGACGCCTTCAAGGGCATCGAAGCCATCATCAAGAGCATGACGCCCGACGAGCGCAAGAACCCCGCGCTGATCAATGGCACACGCCGCCAACGCATCGCCAAGGGCAGCGGCAACACCGTGGAAGCCGTGAACAAGCTGATGAAGCAGTTCGAGGAAACGCGGAAGATGATGAAGATGATGGGGGACAAGACGAAGATGAAGGCGATGATGCAGCAGATGCAACAGATGCAGGGGATGAGGAGGTAGTGTCCTTTGATTCGCGAGAGCTGATCCATGCGCGCCATTCTCATTCTCTCTTTCCTTGTCATCAGCTTGGATTCGGCTGCGCGGATCGGAATTGCGGATTGGCGGATCAGTACTCCAGGGGACAACTACATCGACAATTTCAGCTCGGTATCACTGTACTTGAAAGATGGCCAACAACTCGATGATCTGGAGCGATGGTACTTCTACAGGGGATGCGTTGTTGGTGAATTGTCCGATGGTAAAGGATGGTTCGTTGTGGATGAGGCCAAGTCCGAGATCGTTTGGCAAACTGATAAATCCAAGTGGGAGGCACTGCTGCAGGAACGTGGCCTTGTGCCTTCGGTATGGACGCGATGGATAGACAGTGACCCTGCTGTATTGACTTCTGGAATGTTCTGGATGCTCTGGATCGTCACGTCATGGTATATCGCGATACCAATCCTGCTCGCAGTGGTCATTTTGTTTCGGCGGGCTTGGAAGCGGGAGCGGTTCAATTGGCGAAAGCCATACACGATCGGTGCTATGGTGATAGGCTTGTTCGTGCTGTGGAGGATCTTCATTGAGAATTTCTTGCAGAGCTTTTAACACACGCCGTCGAGGCCTCGAACGATGCTGTTTGTTTATCAGTAAGCGACGCGGAAGATCACGGAAGGCCGGGTCCCGCGATTTGCGATCGCCCAGGCCTTCGGGATGACGCCCGGGTGGTTAATACGTATAGATCGCATACATTTGCCGTGTAAACCATCGTGCCATGGACACCAAGCTCACCCTCAGTTTCGATCAAGGCGTGGCCGAGCGGGCCAAGGTCTTCGCTGAGGCGAACAACATCAGCCTCTCGCGCTTGGTGGAGTTCATGCTCAGCAAGGTGACTGACAAACGCTATCGCAATTTGGACGAACTGCCCGTGAGCGATTGGGTGAGCCAGGTGGCCGAGGGCGAAGCGACCTACGTGCGGAAGAACGCGGCCCAGAGCGTGAAGAAGGACTACCTGGCCAGCCGGAGGAAGAGATGAGAAGAGACCTCACGCGGAGGCGCGGAGGATTTCTATGTGCCAATCCTCAGCTCCGCGTCCCCCCCGCCTCCGCGTGAGACTGCATTTCTCCCGAGCCTCCCATGCCCCCCAAGCGGATCTTCCTGGATGCGAACGTGCTGGTCACCGTGCTCTGCAACGAGTACCCGCGTTTCAGCGCCTGTGCGCGCGTGCTGAGCCTCGCCGATGATCCGCGCTTCGAGGTGTACACTTCACCGCTGTGCCTTGCCATTGGTGCCTATTTCGCGGAGAAGAAGAATGGCAAGAAGCTGGCGCGGAAGAAGATCGGATTGCTCGCGGAGAAGCTGTCCATCACCACGATGAATGAAAGCATTGTGGAACGCACGATCGCGAATGCGAAAGTCACCGACATCGAGGATGGTTTCCAGTATTACTCAGCCGTGGATGCGAAATGCACATGCGTTGTCACCTACGACAAACGCGACTTCCACTTCTCTGAGGTTGAGGTGCTGGATGCCGAACAGTTCTTGCTGAAGCATGTTACAAAAAGGAAATAGTCGGTCACGTCTGCTCGACAGCCATTAGCCGAGGGCCACCACTGTTCCATCGTTCGAATAACCCTGTTCGTCATCTGACCGTAGTAGGGCCGCTTAACCGGCTCCACACATGCGGTCCCCACACCTCATTGCTCTAACAATGGCCTTTGCACCGGCCATGGCCCAGACAGGTCCAGGCGGTGTTGGTACCAGCGCGAACAACGTGCTCTGGTTGGACGCCAACTATGGCGTAACGCACCTGCTCGGGGCGGTTACCATTTGGGGCGATCGCTCCGGCAACGGCAACCATGCCTACCTGCCATCGCTCATTCCCCTTGGCACGCCGAACCTCGTCAACAACTCCGTGAACGGCTATCCCTCCCTGGATTTCGACGGCATCGACGATCAACTCTGGGTGACGGACCATGCAAGTATCGACCTCACCGCTTGGCACTTCTTCGTGGTGCTCACCGCCGATGTGCAGAAGAACTACAATGCATGGCTGGTGAAGGGCGACGACTCCGACGAGAACTTCGAGATGCTGAGCTATAGCGATGGCAACATCCATACGCCCACGAAGTACAGCGACAACACACGGACCTTTCCCAGTTCCGCAGGCGGCCAAGTGGTCACAGGCACGTTCGACATTTTCGAATTCAGCTACAACACCACCAACGGGCGCGATGTGTACAAGAACGCTGGTGGCATCATCACCGACAACGAGAGCAAAACCCCCAAGCTGAACAACCTGCCGTTGTATATCGGCAACGAACGCAGCACAGCAGGCCGCGAGATCAATGGCGACATTGCTGAAGTGATCGCCTTCAATGCACGACTGAACAGCACGCAGCGCATCATCCTGAACAACTACTTGGCAGCGAAATACGATCGCGGCTTGGCAACGAACGACCTTTTCGTTCACGACAACACGGCCAACGGCGATCACGATCACGATGTAGCCGGGATAGGCCGCGTGAGTAGTTCGAATCTCCAAACCGATTCTCGTGGTTCGGGCATTGTACAGATCGGCAAGGCCGGGTATGGTGGCTTGGACGATGATGAGTTCTTGCTCTGGGGACACGATAATCGCGCACTGGGCACCTTTGGTGTCACCGATCTGCCTACCGGCGTGCTTGGTCGCTGGGAGCGCGTGTGGAAGGTGAACGAAGTGAACACGAGCGGCGGTGCCGTGAACGTGGGCAACGTGGATATCACGTTCGACCTGGCGGGCCTGGGCCCGGTTACCGATAGCGACTTGAGGTTGCTGGTGGACGCCGATCTGGATGGCGTTTTCGCGGATGAAACGCCCATCAGCGGTGCGACGTTGGTAAGCGGCACGCTTTATCGGTTCAGCAACACGAATGCATTGGTGAACAATGCCGCTTTCACGCTGGGTACCATCAACCCGGAGAACACGCCGTTGCCGATCGAACTGGTCTCCTTCAATGCCGTGGCCGTGGATCACACCACTGTGCGGTTGGATTGGAGCACGGCCAGCGAAAGCGGCAATGACCACTTCACCGTGGAACGGTCGTCGGTAGCGGATGAGTGGAGCACGGGTGCAACGGTTGAAGCGGTCGGCAATAGCTCAACACTGGTGGAATACACCACTGATGATCGGGGTGTGCCCGGTGGGACCCATTACTATCGCCTGCTCCAGACCGATGTCGATGGTACGTCGACGACCTCGGAAGTAGTTGCCGTGGAGCTTGCGAACGAAGTGGATAGACCCGTGATCTTCCCGAATCCAAGCAGTGGTCCGGTCACTGTACAATTCTCAAGTCTTCCGTCGCACCCGGTGCAACTCACCTTGCTCGATCAGGTCGGTCGATCAGTGGCCATGCACCGCGAGGAACCGTCGAACTTGATCGTGTTCGATCCGGTGGGGATCGCATCGGGATCATACGTGTTGCAGGTGTTGTCCGCGGGTGTTGGTACAATGCATCCACTGGAGGTGCTCCGCTGACCCTGCTGCCGTGCCGGTCAGGCGGTATATAGCCGCCATCGCACAACTTCGCCACTTGTGCATAAGCGCGCAGCAGCCATGACCGACCAACTCGATCTCCTCAAGTACCCCACTGGCAAATTCGTTCGCGGTATGAAGGCCTCATCGCCCGACCGCCGCGCGGAGTGCATTGCGATCCTCGAAGCCTTCCCACTAAAGCTCAGTGATGAAGTGCAGGGCTTGAGCGATGCCCAACTCGACACGCCCTACCGCCCCGGTGGTTGGACCGTGCGGCAACTCGTTCACCACGTTGCCGACAGCCACAGCCAGACGTTGCACCGCTTCAAACTGGCGTTGACCGAGGACAAGCCTACGATCAAGCCCTACAAGGAAGCGCTCTGGGCGGAGCATATCGACGCACAAACGATGCCGCTGGAGCCATCGTTGGCCATCGTTTCGGGAACGCACGCGCGCTGGGTAGTGCTCATGCGCGCCATGGCCGAAGCGGAGTGGGACCGGGCGTTCGTTCACCCCGAACAGCAGCGGGAGATCAGTCTGGCAGAAGCGCTGGAGTTGTACTTGTGGCACAGCGGGCACCACCTCGCGCACATCACCAAGCTGAAGCAGCGGATGGAGTGGTAGGCCGTCACCGGTACATCCCGACGAACTGACCGTTGGCGGGCGAACGATCAACCGGATCGCTTAGCCTTGTGACATGACGGAAACAGCCACCTACCAACTGCTTGATGGCAAGCGCTGCGGAGATGCACTGCGGGAAGAGATCGCGAAAGGCGCGGCGGAAGTGAAGGCCGCGCGCGGCCGCGCTCCGCACCTCGCCGCTGTGCTCGTTGGCGATGACGGTGCGAGCAAGACCTACGTGGAGAGCAAGGTGAAAGCCTGTGAGAGCGTCGGCTTCCGTAGCACGCTGATCCGCTTGCCCGGCATCACCACCGAGGACGATCTGTTGCATCGCATCCAACAGTTGAACAATGACAAGGACCTCGACGGCTTCATTGTGCAACTTCCGCTGCCCGAACACATCGACGAGGAGAAAGTGACCTTGGCCATTTCGCCGGACAAGGATGTCGATGGCTTCCACCCGGAGAACATCGGCCGCATGGTGCTTGGTCTGGATTGTTTCCTTCCTGCCACGCCAAGTGGCATCATTGAACTGTTGCGCCATTTCAGCATTGAAACGGCCGGCAAGCACGCGGTGGTAGTGGGCCGCAGCCACATCGTCGGCACGCCCATGAGCATACTATTGAGCCGCAACGTGTATCCGGGCAATTGCACGGTTACGTTGGCGCACAGCCGCACCAAGGATCTCACCAGCATTACACGTCAAGCGGATATCCTCGTGGCGGCGGTCGGCAAACCGGAAATGATAACAGCCGACATGGTGAAGGAGGGGGCGGTGGTGGTGGATGTGGGTATCCATCGCATCCCCGATCCGTCGAAGAAGAGCGGGTTCCGCTTGGTGGGCGACGTGAAGTTCGATGAGGTGGCGCCCAAGTGCTCGTGGATCGCTCCCGTGCCCGGTGGTGTGGGCCCCATGACGATCACCAGCTTGCTGCTCAATACCCTTAAGGCGGCGCGTCGCTAGCTGCCGGTATCGAACGGATGCTGTAGTAAGCAAAGAACCCCGGCCATTGGCCGGGGTTCTTCAAGAACAATTGGTACAAGTGTCACTGACGGATAGCACCCTGACAAGCAGGCAGGGTCTTGCGCGTATCAAAGATCATCCACTCGAAGCCCTGCACTGCGTTAGGGACGACCCATGTATACGAACTTGCCTCGTAGCGCACCAACGGACTATTCAGCAACGCCGGATCGAAAGAGTTGTCGAAGCTGAAGCGCAGGAATTTCCGGCTGTTCGAGGTACCGGGTGGCTTCAGCCAGTAGTACTTGTTGCGTTCGAAACATCCACCGCCCGCGGCGATCTCCATGACCGTTGGGCAACCACCGGAGGTGAACATGAGCATGGCCGAAGCGTTCATTATGGTAGAAGGCCCGCAATGCACGGAGAACGCATAATTCGGCAACGCAACGCCGTTATTCTGGGCGTAAACGAAAACGTTCGGGACCTTTGCATTACCGACTTCCTGCTGCGCAGGTGCACTGTCTTCGCATTCGTGCTTCGAGCAGCCACCGAGGCTCAGCAGCGCTGAAGCGGCAAGAATTGTTGTGATCGTTCTCATGGTTGTTATCCATGGGTTTACCATGGGGCGGTAAAACTAACCGACCGATCGGAACCCCAAAATGCCGTTGCCCCCGAGACCCGACAAGTCCCGGTTCATTGTCGCTGCACGACGGCCTACCGGGGATAACCCGGGCCTCGGCTAAGCCCGCCAAGGGACACTGGTGCGCGTCCCGGCTACACGCGTCGCGACCCCATGTGTTCTCCCTGGCGTCCTAACC
>CADECG010000035.1:11535-29841 GCA_902825795.1 uncultured Bacteroidota bacterium | reverse complement strand
CAATGCTCCTGAGACCTCCAGTTATCACTGGCCCGACTTTAGGGGAAGCTTACATGACCAATCTGGCAGATCTCAGCTTTGAAGCCAAGCTCAGGTCCATCCTTGTGGATTTCGCTCAACCGCACTTTCGCCAACTTTTCCAAGTACATGTACTGGTCTACGAAATTTGGATGGATGGCAAGATTGCAAGTGCGACGCAATGCCTCACAGCTCGGATAGACGATCATGTCGATACCGTTAACACCGTATAGCACATCATTGGCCAAGAATGAACTGATGGCGTATGGCGCCGATTCGTACATGAACAGGTCTGCGATGAATTGAACGAGTTCCTCCCCATGTTGGACATGCTGAGGAAAGTCTGTTGACCATTCTTTGTTGAAGAACTGGACTATGTCAAGTGCTATGCTGTATGCTGGATTCTGCTGCGGCATGGACAACGGCAGCAATGGCTCCAACCCACAGATGCGGTTGGCCCGAACGCCCCAACGACTGATATAGACGTCTTCTCCAACCTGAGGCTGTACTTCCATAATCGCGGTGACCACATCCATCGCACCATAGAAAACAGGATGTTTAGCAGTGTTCGCACGACCGGGCTTGTCTGCGTGGCCTTGAGAGGGGTATGAGAATGTGCGCAGCAGGGACAGGGCTTCCCGGCTTTGTTCAACTTTGACTCGCGCTCGATAGACGCTAAGTGAATTGACCTTCTCAGCCGGTATGGCCATCACGAGGTGAGGGATAATCCCACAATGATCTATAAGCCTATTCTTTACCTCTTCAATGGACAGGCTTTGGTATTCTTCAGATCTGAGTGATCGCAGTCGTTCCAAGTATGGCTTGAGCGGCGGTAACTGAATCAGTTCCGACCGTAGTGCGACAACGTCTGGATTCCGCATAGGGGGGTACGGAGGAGTCGATCCGTTTGTGGGTACTAAGAAACGCAGTTGCGGAGTCGCATGCGTCAAAGGGACAGCGTGCACGTGCTCGCGTTTTCCGCAAGTGCGCTTCAGGCTTTGGGGCTCTGCCCCGCCTATCTTGTAGGTATGCGACTTCACCCATCCGCTGCCCATGGCTATTCTTGTTCAACTCGTTATTGAGTGTCCACCATGATAGCGCGACTGCGGAAAGTACCGAGCTGGGTCATCGTGACCATTCTTGTGGTTGCTGTTGGTGCGTGGGCGTGGTGGGAGCTACCGCGTGCAATCACGGACATGTCGAAGGCGATGTTCAACACCATCGACGATCAGGGCAGGGCAAGATCCGGGTTCGAGGATCCAGCTTGGTATGGGGACCGCCGCCACCGCGTGGCGAATGACTTGGGCGATACCATGTCGTTCGTTCGCGGGGAGGTATTGGACAGCGTATTCGGCAGATTGCGAATGCTCCAAGACAAGCATGCCGCACCGATGCTGTTGAATGAACCACCGGATGATGAACCCCCGGGTTGGACCGAACTCCATGGTAAAGTGCTGCCGTATGTCGATCTCATCATTTCCACCGACGTGGAAACGTCCGCTCAACTGAACATCCATTCATTCGGGGCATTGGGCACACCAGTATTGGCCGCTGGCCGCTGGAGCTTCTATTTCAAGGACTCGTATGGGGTGCGCATGTCCGGGAACGAGGAGTGGTCCGAAGCCTTCGCACAGTTCGTCGGACCTCACTCCGGTAAGTTCACGTTCGACCCCATGCAAGGCACATTCGCGATCGTGCTCTTAAAGGGTCGGTGATCGTGGCAGCGTGTCGTTCACGCGGAGGCGCGGAGAACGCGGAGAATACCATGCACTGGAATTCAGTCCGCCGAACGGCGGACCTCCGCGCGCTCCGCGTCTCCGCGTGAACGTATTTCTCTCTTCTCTTCAGGCCTCAAGCCCGCACTTCCTCAATACAACAACTCCCCATCATTCCCGATGGGCCTGTTCAGCTCGTACTTGATGTCCTTGAGGATGCTGGCTTTTACGTTGATGCGGAAGCCGATGCTTTGGCGCACGGCGGCACTGTCACGAACCCAGTCGCTCGTAGCGGATCACTTCAACATCCGGTATCAACCGGTCCATCAACCTGTCCGCAGTAAGCAACGGCACTTCCAAGTGCAACGCCGTGGCGGCGATGATGCTATCAGGCAGTTTCAAGCGATGCTTTCGCCGGATACCGATGGCGAGATCCTCGATCAGCGAATGCATTTCAACGATGGGCCACGACTCCATGAAGACCTCTATCCTGGCCAACTCTGCTTTGGTAAGGTCGGGGAAGCCCAACAGTTCCATCCGAGTGATGTTGGACATGATCAGTTGTTTGCCGAACAGCATATCGGCCAATTCGCGATCGCCGTTGAGCAGGTATAGCGCGATGTTCGTGTCGATCACAACCCTATCGCCATTCATCGCGCATGCGCTTCTGTATGGTCAACGGGTCCTCCTTCAATTTGATCACACCGCAGAACTGCCGGATGTCCGGTACGGCTTTCACCTTGCGCAAGCGGCGGCCGGAACGCAGCTTCTTCCAAAGCGCTTCCACCTGCTTCTTCGACATGCCTTGTTTCAGGATGATGAGCATTGGGGTTCTGATCTTGCCAAATGTAGGATAGGTATGCCGAGCACAACGCGCGTTCGACCGTGCAAGAAGTGCTGCCCACCTCCTCAATACAACAGCTCCCCATCATTGCCGATGGGCCTGTTCAACTCGTACTTGATGTCCTTGAGGATGCTGGCTTTTACGTTGATGCGGAAGCCGATGCTCTGGCGCACGCCGAAGGGCACCCAGTTGACGTTGAACTCCCAGCAGTGCAGGTCCCAATAGAGGTTGAGGCTGGTGGGTGTCCACTCGCCGGCTGTGATATCGTAGCCGCTCTGCGCGCCGAGCTTCCAGTATTTGAACACGGTGATGTCGCCGTTGAACACCACGCTCTGGCGTTCGTTGTCGGTAGTGCGGTTCTCGCTCCACGCACGGCCCATGTCGTAGCTATAGCTGGCGTTGAGGCGCCACGGCAGGTTGAAGTCCGTGGGGGCGCCCTTGCTGGGATCGCTTTCGCCCACCACACTGGTTGCGGCGCTGCCATTGCCCAGGCCGTAGCGCTTGCTTTTCAGTTCGAAGCCGAGGGCCGCCCCGGCACTGGTCAACCGCGCTAGGCCGCCGTACACTTCCTTGTGGCTCTTGTCGTAGCGCACACCGTTGGTGTCCACCGCGTAGGGATCGAAGGAGGCGTTCGCGTTCACGGTAATGAGGTTGAAGAGCATGGTGCGCGCCTGCGTGCTGAAGGGGCTCCAGTTCAGTGAATCCTTCATCAGGTCGTAGCCCGTGCCGATGCCGAGGAAGTCGATCAGTTTGATCTTCTTGTTCTCCTTGTCGATGCCGGTGTCGCCGCCGCTCAGGTTGAGCGTGTCGCGCGCGTTGCGGGCCACTTTCGCCTCCAGGCTTTGTTGCATGCTCATGCTCACCCAGCCGCTGGCCCCGGCGGCCGGCGCACCGTAGATGCCGATGGCATACGGCGAGTAGCTCGTCTCGGCACCGTTGGCGCCGAAGGGTCCGAAGATCTCGGTGCTCTGATCGGGCCGGTAACTGAAACCGACGCTCGGTGTGATCACGTGGCGGATGGCTTTCAGCTTGCCACGGCGGAAGCTGTACATGCCGTAGATCTTGCTGGTGAAGTCGGTGCGCGCGTTCCACTCGAACACGTTGGCGAAGCCGGGCACGGTATCGGTGATGGTGGTATCGAGATCGCTGTAGTACGTCTTGCGCTGCGTTTCGAAATACATCCGATCGATACCGGTGATCTGCGGATTGATCGTGAAGAGCTTCGTTTTGAAACTGGTGCTGGCCGTTGAGGTGTGGCGGATGCCGTTGCGGAAGTCCTTGGTGAGGTTCTGCAGGTTGTTGAGGCTGAGCTGGTCCTCGGTGGTGGCCAAGCGGTTGTCGAAGTTCATCACGTAGTTCACACCGATCCGCTCGTACCACTTCTCCGATCCCACGGCGGTGGCGGGCCGCAGCCAGATGCCGGGGAACACGCGCTGCACGTTGAACGAAATGCTGGGCAACGTGATGTTGAACGCACCGGTCTGCGTGTTCTGGTCGTGCGTGGCGTTAACGCCCAGCGTGAAGGGCTTGCCGAGCCACAGACGTGTCCACCCGATGTTGCTGCGGAAGGTGTTGCTGAGGTAGTCGGTGGTGCTGCTGTTGAAATTGTTGGTGAAGCTGTTGCTGCTACCGAAGTTCACTTGCGCGTTGAAGCGGTTGCGCAGGCTGGCGCGGTTGTCCACCGCGTGGTTCCAGCGCACGAAGAAGGTGCGCTCGCGGCTGAAATTGGGGAACTCGGGATCGCCATTGAGCTTGGTGTTGTGCAGCACATCGAACGAGCCGTTGTAACGGTAACGCGTGCGGTAGCGCAGCAGTGCGCGCGCGCCCCACGAGCCGCGCGTGTAGATGTCGCCGGTGAGCTGCAGATCGGCCTTTTCGCCGAGGGGCGTGTACACGCCGCCGTTCAGGAAGTAGTAACCGAAGGCATCGCTGACGCCATAGATGGGCAGCAGGATACCGGCTGCACCGTTGCGCTTGTTGGGGAAGAGCGCGAAGGGAATGGCGACCGGTGTAGGCACCTTGCCGATGCGCATGTACGCGGGCCCGGCCACGATCTTGTCGTCGGGGATCACGATCATCTTGGTAACGCGGAAACCGTAGTGCGGCTTTTCGCGATCGCAGGTGGTAAGGAAACCGCCCTTGCTGTGTACCTCCTTGTTCGTGTGCAGCTTGCTGGTCTTGGAACCGACGTAGGCCTGGTCCTCCTGCGTGCGCACCTCGCGCATGTAGCCCTTGCGGGTGCGGAAACTGTACCGCAGGCTGTCGGCGCGCACCTTGTTATCGCCTTGGGTGAAACGGGGAAGCCCAGCTATCGCCGCCGTGTCCTTGGGGCCTGTGGGCAGGGTATCGGGGAAGGCGGTTACGGTCTCCTGCCCGAAGTCGTAGATGATACGGTCGGCTTCCAGCGTTATGTCCTCGTACTTCACCACGGCCTTGCCGAACACGTACACCCGCATGGCGTCTAGATCGTACCGTATGCTGTCCAAGGCGCTGTACCGCACCTCGCTGCTCAAGCCCTCGGTGCTGGCGGTATCGGCCACCACCACCGTGTCGCGGTCCGCCGTTTGCCCTTGGGCCGCCGCCGCCACCGGAAAGCACGCTAACAAACCCGTGATGAAAAATGCACCGACCCCAAGCCAGTCGCGCGAATGGGCACGGATAGCTTCGCGCCCGGCTACGGGAAAGGCTGTGGAAATAGGCATGAACGGCGCGAAAAGTAAGATCCCCTGTCGGGGCGGGTGGGTTGGGCAACGGATAGCACCGTACTTCCTTGCCTTGGTTTTGGCCGCGCTCTGCACAACGGCCATGCCGCAAACCGGTACGTCCCCCTTGGAAGGGGGCAGGGGGATGAACGACCCGACGAAAGTCGACGTGGTGGTGATCGACCCCGGCCACGGTGGCAAAGACCCCGGCAACTTGGGGACAGGGCGTTTCAAGACCACCGAGAAGCATGTTGCGCTCAATGTGAGCAAGCTCTTGGGCAAGTACATTAAGGATGCGTTCCCCGATGTGAAAGTGATCTACACCCGCGAGGACGACCGCTTCATTGAACTGAAGGAACGGTGCGAGATCGCGAACAAGGCCAAGGCCGATGTGTTCATCAGCATCCACTGCAACGCCAACGACAACCACGACCCACATGGCACCGAGACCTTCGTGATGGGGCTGCACAAGACCGAAGCGAACCTGAAGACGGCCATGCGGGAGAACTCTGCGATCCTGATGGAGGAGGATCATGAGTTGAAGTATCAGGGATACGACCCGAATGATATCGAGAGCATCATTCACCGGAGCATACAGCAGAGTGCTTTCATCCGGCAGAGTACTGATCTGGCCGCGCTCATCGAAAAACAGTTCAAGGAGCGCGTGGGCCGCAACGCACGCGGCGTGAAGCAGGCGGGCTTCCTCGTTATCAGCTACACCACCATGCCGGCCGTGCTGGTCGAACTGGGCTTCCTCACCAACGACAAGGAGGAGGACTTCCTGCAAGGCGAGCAGGGGCAGGACTACATGGCCAGTGCCATCTACCGCGCCTTCAAGGAATACAAAGCCGGCATTGAAGGCACCGACGTTGCGTTGGAACCCGTGAAGGTGGACAGCACCGGAGGCAAAGAGGGTGATGGAGGAAAAGGAGGCGATGGAGGGAAGGGAAGTCCTGTGGCGGTGAAGCCGAACGACAACGGCGTGCGCTTCAAAGTGCAGATCGCCGTATCGCGCAAGCGGATCAAGTGCGAGCCGAAGAACTTCAACGGATTGGAGGATGTGGTGGAGTACGAAGGCGGCGGAATGTTCAAGTACGTGGTGGGCAACGAAAGCACGCCCGACGCGGCCGGCAAGGTGAAAGAGCTGTGCCGCCAGAAGGGATACGACGGCGCGTTCATCGTGGCCTTCCAGGACGGCAACCGGATCGAACTGGAGAAGGCCGTTACTTTGGCCAAGCAGTAAGCCTGCCCCCCTGTGAAACTGAAGAAGGAATACAGCATCGCCCTGATGGTCATCGGCGGTGCAGCACTGCTGTGGTTCGGCTACAGCTACCTGCGCGGCCGCGATCTGTTCCAGAAAGAGAACGTGTACCACGGCGTGTTCAACAACGCCAGCGGTGTCACCACCGCCAGCCCGCTCACGCTGAACGGCTTCAAAGTGGGGCAGGTGCTCAAAGCCAAGTTGCTGTTCGATGGTACCAACCGCATCGTGCTCACCTTCCAGATCAACGAGGATGATCTGCGCATACCCAAGGACAGCCGCATCGACATCTTCAGCGATCTGCTGAGCACCGGCACGCAGCTCATCCTTGGCACCAGCCCTGAATTCGCCGAGCCGGGCGATACGTTGCTCGGCAGTTTGCAGCCCAGCCTCACGCAATCGCTCGGCGCGCAGATCGATCCGATCAAGCAGAAGGCCGAAGCCATGCTCGGCAGTGTGGACAGCGTGCTCACGGCGTTCCAGCTGATCCTGAACCCCGGCACCATCAACAACATCGATTCCAGTTTCGTCACCATCCGCGAAACGCTCATCAGCCTGCGAGCTGCGGCCGCGCGTCTCGACGCCTTGATCGCTGCGGAGAGCACCACACTGCGCGCCACGTTGCAGAATCTGGAGTCGGTGACCGGCAACTTGGAGAAGAACAACGACGAGCTCTCGCACATCTTCAGCAACCTCGATTCGCTCACCTCGGCCTTGGCCGATGGCCGCGTGGACAGCGTGCTGCAAGGCATCAGCGAGGCGGCCTCCAGTTTGAAGGGCGTGATGAACGGTATTGAGCAGGGCGAAGGGACTTTGGGCCAGTTGGCCAAGAACGACAGCCTGTACAACAACCTCAATTCGTCCATGGCCGAGTTGGATCTGCTGCTGGAGGACCTGCGTGTGAACCCGAACCGGTACGTGAGCGTCTTCGGCAAGAAGGATCGTTTGCCCAAGCTGAGCGACGCCGACATCCTGCGCATACAGGAGGCGTACGACAAACAGAAGAAGTGATGGGCATCAGCAGCATCGTCTTCATCGTGCTGCTCGTTGGTGCGAGCTGGTTGTTCGCGCGCAACTTCATGCGTATCCGCCGCAACATCCTGCTGGGCCGCGATGTCACCATCAACGACCGCAAGGGCGAACGATGGGCGCTGATGGCGCGCGTGGCGCTGGGCCAGAGCAAGATGGTGGTGCGGCCCGTGGCGGGCTTCCTGCACATCATCGTCTACGCCGGCTTCGTCATCATCAACATCGAAGTGCTGGAGATCATCATCGACGGCGTCTTCGGCACGCACCGCGTGCTCAGCTTCATGGGCGGATTCTACGACTTCCTCATCGGCAGCTTCGAGTGGCTGGCGTTGGGGGTGTGGCTGGCGTGCGCCATCTTCCTCGTACGCCGCAACATCATCAAGCTGAAGCGCTTCGTGATGAAGGAACTGGATGGCTGGCCCCGCACCGATGCCAACCTCATTCTCTTCACGGAGATCGCGCTGATGAGCGCCTTCCTGCTGATGAACGCTGCGGAGATTGAAGCTCAAAGCAGAGTGGAACCCTGGGCAGACACTATCATACACCAGTTCCCTATCAGTCCGGTTATAGCTTCTGTGGCCGCGTTCCACACACTGGACGTTTCGACGCTCATGTTGATTGAACGCATCTGCTGGTGGTTCCACATCATCGGGATCCTGGCCTTCCTCAACTACCTCGTCGTCAGCAAGCACCTGCACATCCTGCTGGCCTTCCCCAACGTGTGGTACAGCAGCTTGAAGCCCAAGACGGAGATCATCAACATGGACCGTGTGACCGGTGAAGTGAAGAGCATGCTCGACCCTGCGGTGCCGCCACCGGTCGTTGCCCCGCATACGGTCGCTGGAGCAGAGATGACCGAGCGCTTCGGCGCGAAGGATGTCTTCGACTTGTCGTGGAAGCAGTTGATGGACGGCATGACCTGCACCGAGTGCGGTCGCTGCACCAGCGTATGCCCAGCGAACCTCACGGGTAAGCTGCTGAGCCCCCGCAAGATCATGATGGACACGCGCGATCGCTTGGAGGAAGTAGGCAAGGTGATCGACACGAAAGGCAAGTGGGAAGAAGACGGTAAGAGCCTGCACAGCCGGATCACCGAGGAAGAGCTATGGGCCTGCACAACCTGCAATGCCTGCACGGAGGCCTGCCCGGTGAACATCGACCCGGTGGGTATCATCATGGACATGCGCCGCTATCTTGTCATGGAAGAAAGTAAGACACGTCCAGCTTTGGCCAACATGCTCACCAACGTGGAGAACAACGGTGCGCCGTGGCAAATGGCTCAGGCGGACCGGTTGAAATGGGCGGATCCCGCCTGATATTCGTTGTTGTCACTTCGAGCGCAGTCGAGAACATCCAACCACCAACGCACATGGCCAAGCTCATCGAGACCACTGAAGGCGGCAAGAAGGTGAGCCCCAAACTGCCGCCGCACATCAAGAATTTCTTGATCGACATCGACGGCACCATCTGCGAGGACATCCCGAACGAGGAACCCGAGCGGATGGCCGATGCAGAGGTATTCCCTGAAGCATTGGAGAAGTTGAACAAGTGGTATGGTGAGGGCCATATCATCACCTTCTTCACCAGTCGTACAGAAGAACACCGCGTGGTCACTGAGCATTGGTTGAGAAAGCATGGCTTCAAGTACCATGGCATGCTGATGGGCAAACCGCGCGGCGGCAATTACCACTGGATCGATGACCGCGAAGTGCGGGCCACGCGGTACGAAGGACATTTCACCGATCTGGTCGAAAAGCGCGCGACCGTTCAAGTATTCGAGGAATGACCGAACCCATCCGTGTCCCCACCATGGCCGAGATGCTGGCCAGCGGCGAAACACCAGAAGTGCTGTTCTGGGTGGGTTGCGCCGGTTCGTTCGACGACCGGGCCAAGAAGATCACCAAGGCCTTCGTGCGCATCCTCAACGCGGCGAAAGTCAAGTTCGCGGTGCTCGGTACAGAGGAAAGCTGCACGGGCGATCCGGCTCGGCGCGCAGGCAACGAGTTCCTCTTCCAGATGCAGGCGCAGAACAACATCATGGTGATGAACGGCTACGGTGTGAAGCGCATCGTGACCGCTTGCCCGCACTGCTTCAATACCCTTAAGAACGAGTATCCTGTGCTGGGTGGCAACTACGAGGTGATGCACCACACGCAGTTCATCAACGCGTTGATCAAGGAAGGCCGCATCAAGGTGGAAGGCGGCAGCTTCAAGGGCAAGCGCATCACCTTCCATGACCCCTGCTACCTCGGTCGCGGCAACGGCGAGTACGAAGCGCCGCGCGAAGTGTTGTTGAAGTTGGATGCCGCGCTTGTGGAACTGAAACGCAGCAAGCAGAACGGCCTGTGCTGCGGTGCTGGTGGAGCGCAGATGTTCAAGGAAGCCGAACCCGGCAAGAAGGAAGTGAACATCGAACGCAGCGAGGAAGCGCTCGCCGCATCACCCAACATCATCGCCGCAGGTTGCCCGTTCTGCAACACCATGCTCACCGATGGAGTCAAGCACTTCAACAAGGAAGGTGAGGTGCAGGTGAAGGATGTGGCGGAGTTGATCGCGGAGGCCAGCGACCTGTAGGGGCGACGTTCACGTCGCACAGTACCTAAGCCTTCCCTAGTCGTACGTCAGCTTCCGGAACACATCTCCTCCGATATATAGCGGTGGGTCACTGAGTTGGATGGCTCCCGGGCCTTTGGCAATGGAAGGCTCAAGGTCGAACGAAAGGGAGACACCGCTCTGGAGGATCGTCACCACGCACACTGCGTTCCCCCAGATCTCCCGGGTGTAACCCACCCTGAGGTCTTCGAGCACGTTCAGGAAGCCGAGCGCATCAATGTCCCAGAGACGGATCTCCGTGGTCGCGGCTTTGAAAAGGAAGGAGCACTCCTGATGGCTTTTCTTGAGTGTCCAATAGGAAATTCTGCCCGCGTCGTCCAAACCAGCGGTGAACCGTATGCGATCGATCTCCACGGCGTGCGCTAGCGGAGCGCCGTTCGAATGTGTTTCCGTCGAACTTCCGCGAGAATGCGGCACCAGCACATCTTGGTGTACTCCAAGGCGCAGTATCGGGTGGTGGCCCTCTATGAGAAGATCAGTGACATCAAATGGAGCTGGGGCATCCGCCGAAGTGGACATGTCTTACGATTTGTCTACCCTAGTATCGTCCATCAAACCGGTCCTTTCTGCCAGCGCTCGCGCGTCGGATCTGGCTCCGAGAACCGCATCGTCTTTGAATGAGCCTCAGCGAAACCTGCGGGACTGGTTGCAATAAGACCATCAAAGTGCGAAATAGACGTACGTGTTCTCCTTCAACGCTTTTCTCAACAAGACCAGGATTCGAGTTTCCAGTTCGCTTAAACTGTGTTCGCGGTTCTCCATCCAGTGGATGACGGTTCGAAGGATGCTGGGGTCATGTATCCAGCTGTCCTCGTAGTGACCTAACATCGAATCGTTCTCCTCGTTGATCTTGTCAAGCAGTCCGCTCTCACTGATACCTGTTACATCAGCCCAACCCACTTCAATCACATTGGCATGGTCAATATTGGATCTGAGCCATGGGTAAGCATCATCGTACTCTCGACTCTTTCGGTCCGGCATAAAGATGTATCGCGTGTATGTCGGTTCAATGGTCATGATGCTCGAAAGGGGCTTGTTGAGCGCGACGTGTGAACGGACGAGCCGGCACCGCCGTTGACTTGACTCGCGATAGTTTCAGTACCGCTGGTCCTACCTCAGTTCCCCAACAACAACTTCACCGCCGCCTCCAACTGCTGGTCGCGGCCTTGGCTCACAACACCTGGATCCAACGCCTGCTTCACATCGGGTTCCAGTTGCAGGTTCTCCATGAAATTGCCGTTGTTGTCCACCATACCCACTTGCGGAATGCCGAACCACATGCCGTTCTGCAGGCCTTCCCACCATACGGCGGTGCCGGTGCCGGGCACGGGCATACCCACCAGCTTGCCCACGCCGAGTGCGCGGTAGGTGACAGGGAACAAGTGCGCGTCGCTGTAGTTGCTCTCGCTCATCACCACACAGCTGGGCTTCTGCCACTTGAACTGAGGCTCGGTGCCGAGGTTCTGCCCGCGTGGCTCCATGCGCATGTAGGTCTTGCCGCCGAGGAAGGTCGCGAGATCATCGTGCAGCCGGCCACCACCGTTGAAGCGCGTGTCCACGACCAAACCTTGTTTGCCACTGTAACGACCGAGTGCTTCCTCGTACACGATCCGGTAGCTGTGGTCGTCCATGCCTTCCACATGCACGTAGCCCAGCTTTCCGCCGCTGAGGCTGTCCACGAGATGTCGGCAGCGCTCCACCCAACGGTGGTAGAGCAACTCGCCTTCCTGCCAACCGGAGATCGGCTTCACACTTTCTTCCCAACGCGTATTGGTTTTGGGATCGAACATGGACAGCAGTGTCGGCTTGCCCGCTTTGCGGTTCAGCAATTTGCTCGGGTCCATGTCGGCAGCGATCACTTGGCCATCGATCTTCTCGATCACATGGCCGGCCTTGATCTTCGAGTCCTTCTTGATCACGGGGCTCTTGTCCATCACCTCGGCGATCTTCAGTCCGGGCCCTGGCTCGTAGGCGAACAGCACGCCGAGACTTGCGGTCTCATCCGCATTCGGTGTTTCCGGGCGGAAGCCGCTGCCGGTGTGGCTGGCGTTCAATTCGCCGAGCATCTCGCTGCACAGCTCGGCCATGTCGAAGTTGTTGTTGATGTAGGGTAGGTAGCGTTGGTACTCGGCCTTGTACTTGTCCCAATCCACACCCTGCAGATCCACGCGGTAGAACTTCTTCTTCACCTGCCGCCAGATGTGCTCGAAGAGGTAAGCGCGCTCGGCGGTCTCGTTCAGCAGCATATCGCCGTTAATGCCGACGCCCTTGTTTTCGTTCTTCTCCGTGTCATAACGGTTGATGGAGCCGTTGTTCATGTAGAACAGGTTCTTGCCGTCCTTGCCAAGGTTCAGCGCGTAGGCGAAGCCATCGCCCATCTTGTTCAGGATCTTCGTTTCGCGCGTGCGGATCTCGAACTGCCAGAGGTCGTGGCCTTTCTCGAAACGAGCGAGGTAGTAAAGCTTCTCGCCGTCCTTGCTCAGCACCGCGCCGCTGAGGGCGCTTGAGTTCGGCGTCAAACGCACCTTGCGGTCCTCGATGCCCGCGAGTTCGATCTTGATGGGCTCGACCTTTTTGTTCTTGTCCTCCTCTTCCTTCTTCTTCGCATCCTTCTCCTTCTTTTCCTTTTTCTCCTTCTCCGACTTGCCGTCGTCCTCGCCATCCTTCTTCTTCTCCTCGTCCTCTTTCGCTAGCGCCGCTTCCTCCTTGGTCATTTTGAACTTGTCGAAGGCTTCCTGCGTGAGGAACAGCGCATAGGCATCGCTCTGTCCGCCCCAGCTGGCGTGGTTCTTCATGCCGTCGCGATCGCTCACGAAAAGTATGGCCGTGCCATCCATAGCCCACTTTGGAGCATACCCACCGTAGCCGCTTTTCGTAAGGTCAACGATCTCCTTTCCGCCTTCAGCGCTCACAAGTCCCACCTGCCCGATCCATTGTTGGTCCTGCAGGAAGTTCACCAAGAACCACTTGCTGTCAGGACTCCATTCATACCATTGGTCGCCATCGGAGTAGCTGTAGTTCTTGTTGCCGGGAACGACAACACGTGACTGTTTGCTCGCAAGGTTCAACACCTTGAGCGTGGTGCGTTCTTCCAAGTAAGCCACTTCCTTCCCGTCGGGTGAATAAGCGCACTGGAATTCCTCTGCGGGTGTGGTCAGCAATGCTTCCTCCTTCAACACGGTTGCATTGAAGAAGTACTTCTCCTCCTTGCGCACGATCGTGGTGGTATAGAGATCCCAGCTCTGCCCACGCTCAGTGGCGTAGAGCAACGTTCGGCCATCCGGACTGAAGCTCACGTTGCGTTCCTGTTCCGGTGTGTTCGTCACGCGTCGGGTAGTGCCCTCAGCCACGGAGGTCACGAACACTTCGCCTCTGTGGATGAACGCCACTTCCTTTCCATTGCTGCTCACATCATACTCATCCGCGTTGTTCACGTTGATGGTCTTCTCCGGGTTGTAGCGACCATCGGTGTTGATGCGGACGACAACCTTCTTCGGCTCGCCTCCATCCGTCATGGTGTACAACTCACCGCGATAGCTGAAGCAGAGTACGCCGCCGTCGCTCATGCTGAGGTAGCGCACCGGATGATCTATGAGCCGACTCACTTGCGTGCTGGCGCCACCGGCAGCAGGCATCTTGTGGATGTTGAAGGACCCTTTTTCTTCGGTGAGGTAGTAGATCGTGTTGCCGTCCTTGGTGAAGACCGGGTTGCGGTCTTCACCGGCGAACGTGGTCAGTTGCTTGTACTCCTTGGTTGCTGGGTTGAAGGTCCAGATATCGCGCGTAACGCTGCTGGTGTGGTGCTTGCGCCACGTGTCCTCGTAGCCCTTGCGGTCGTGGTACGCGATGAGCGTTCCGGCCGGGTTGTATCTGGCCCGTTCCATAGCGATGGTACTGAGCTGCATCGGGCGACCGCCGGTTACGGGAACAGTGTACAATTCACCAAGGCCGCCTACTGGGAACTGTTGCATCCGCACATCGTCCTGCCGACCACCATAGAAAATCACCTGGCTGTTGTCAGCCGAGAAGTCGCTGGGTACTTCGCCGCTCGAATCGAAAGTGAGTCGGGTAGGTGTGCCGCCAGTGCTGGGCATTACGAACACATCGGCGTTGCCATAGCGTATGCTGGCGAAGGCCAGTTGTTTCCCGTCGTGGCTCCACACCGGCGAATGGTCGAAGGCCTCGTTGGTCGTTAGCGGCACGGCATCGCCTCCGCTGGTCGCCACACGCCAAATGTCACCTTGGTAACAGAAGGCGACCGTCTGCCCATCCGGGCTGATCGCAGCATTGCGCAGCCACAACGGCGCGTCTTGTGCGCTTGACAACAGACTCAAACCGGATAACGGAAGAAGCAGAGCGTTACGAAGGAAGCGCATGTGAAAGCAAGGGGTTTGTGCGAAAGGCCGCTAAACTATCCGCCCCCAGCGCATATCCGTCACGGGATGAGTGGTTGATGTCGCACACCTTTGCGGCATGATCATATCCGCCGCCCCTCGTTCCATCAGCACCATGCCCGCGCATGCCCGCGTATGGGTGTATAAGAGCGCTAAGGCATTCACGCCCGAACAAAAGACCACGATCCTTGCGCGCGGTAACGCATTCACTACTTCGTGGGCGGCCCATGGAGCAGCGCTGGACGCTTGTGTTGATGTACTGCATGATCACTTGGTGGTCATCGCAGTGGATGAGCGGCAGGCCATGGCGAGCGGATGCAGTATTGACAAGAGCGTGCACTTGGTGCAGGCGTTGGAACGTGAGTTGGGCATGCTGCTGACCGACCGCATGGTGGTGCTGTACGAGAAGGAAGGAACAATCGCGACGTGTCGTGTACCGGAAGTCGAAGGCCTGTTGAAATCCGGGGAGTTGAATGCCGATACGATCGTGTTCGATGATCTGGTGCCGACCGTAGTGGAGTTGAAACAACGCCTGCGGGTGCCGCTGGGGAATACTTGGATGGCACGGTTCCTCTGAGCAGTGTAGTCGGAGAACCTTGCGGTCGGACAATTCGCCCCGACTACATTCGTTACCCATCGGATCCAACTTATACCCCCACCCCATGAAGACCGGCATACAACGTTTGATCGTGTGCGCGAGCCTGCTGCTTGTACCGTTTCTCTCGCATGCCCAAGGCAACATGGAAGATGTCGTCTACTTGAAGAACGGCAGCATCATACGTGGGGTCATTATCGAGCAGGTGCCCAATGTGAGTTTGAAACTGAAGACGAACGATGGCAACCTGTTCGTCTTCCGTATTGAGGAAGTGGAGAAGATCACCAAGGAACAAGCGGCAGCCAAGCCACGCGGACGCGATGCCGCACCTACATCAGCACCGTCTTTCGGCGATGGGGACATTAAGCAGAGGGGATACAGTATGATCGCCGAGATCTGTCCGGCTATCGGTATTGATGATATGGATGGGAAGACCTCCATTGGGATCCAGGTGATCAATGGATACCAGCTTAATCCGCATTTGAACATTGGTGCCGGTCTCGGGCTGCACAAGCACTTCAGTGGCAATACCTACGCTCCGATCTTCTTGGATCTGCGAATTGCGTTCATGCCCAAGCGTGTTTCGCCGTTCCTGGATCTGGCAGGCGGTTGGGCGCTTGGACTGGTGGATGAGAAGGAGAGCGGGGTGTACTTTAACCCGTCCTTCGGTGTGCGGTTCTTCGTAAGCCGCACCACCGCCCTCCAAATGAGCTTGGGTTACCGTTATCAAGAAACGTCGGTCATGTACCAAGTTTGGGACCCCTATGGCTACTACAACACCATGGAGGAAACGGACAACCTGAATGCGATCACGCTCAAGTTCGGTGTGAATCTGTAAGGGCGCCGCCGATCCGTTATTCGCGTACCATGGTCCCACGCATCCGGCGCTGTCTTCTTCCTCTGCTCATGCTGTTCCCATTGTGGTGCAGTGCGCAAACGGACATGGAGGACGTTGTCTACCTGAAGAACGGCAGCATCATACACGGCATCATCATCGAGCAGGTGCCGAACGTGAGCATCAAGATCCAAACGGCCGATCGCAATGTCTTCGTCTTCCGCATCGAGGAGGTCGAGAAGATCGCGAAGGAAGCCGCGCCGAAGTCCACTGGCAGCGGGGGCAAGCCGGGCCTTGCGGCCGAAGACCTGAAACAAAAGGGCTACAGTCTTATCGCTCAGATGAACGTTGGAGTGGGCTACAACGATTTCGTGGACAAGTCTTCGGTCGGGGGGCACGTGATCAATGGCTACCAGTTCAGCCCCAATTTTTTTGCCGGTGTCGGGGTCGGTTTCGACCATCATTTTTCAGGGGCGGCTTTCCTTCCGCTCTTCGCCGACTTGCGCGTCAACTTCCTGAAGACCACTGTTACACCGTTCGTCGACGTTGCAGCGGGTTGGACATTTGGCTTGGCGCCAGAGAAGGATGTCGGTGGTGTGCTCGCCAACCCATCGTTCGGGGTCAAGTTCTTCGTGAGCCCGAAAGTGGCGTTGCAGTTCAGTGTTGGTTACCGTTACCAAGAAGGGACGAACACCTATGAGACCTACACCTACTATGGGGCAGTGAACAGTAGGCAGTACCTGCACTACGACCAGAACGCCGTGACCCTGAAATTCGGCGTTACGCTCTAGTCCGAGCGCACCCCGAAAATGTCCGATCGATCTTTCGGTCGTTCGGCCTCGCGCCAAAGGAATCCGGGTAACACTTGTTCCGCCAATGGTGCTTTGCTCAAGGGCCAAAGCACCGCGTCAGGCCGCGTGATGAACGAAACCGTATGCACTTGTGCCTGCCCGGTGGTATCGCTGGAGATCGCGACATCGATGCGACTGCATACGGCGGTGTTCATGCCCATGATGCGTTCAACCCCATCCTTCGTTTCCTTGGCGAAATAGACGGTGCGGCTGTTGCCTTCGGCCACCACGGTGCGCAATGCGTCTTCATCGAAGTAGCCGGTGAGTGTCGTGCCGGCCACTTGGTCGTAGTGCACACTGTCCGATCGGGAGGCCATGAAGGCGTTCCCGACAACGAAAAGCCGATGGGCCCGCCCGTCCTTCAATGCAATGCGGATGCTATCGCCGGTGATCTGGTCCTTGCCGCTCCACAGCACCGGTGATCGGAACATATGGATCATGCTGTCGGCGCTGGCATAGGCCAAGCTGTCGCAAGCACCTTGCATATCGCTCTTGAAGAACCGTACGCCATGGAACGCACGGATCAGTCGAGCCTCCACTTGGGCTCCTCCGGCAGTGGAACTGTCGGTGAGCGTCTTCGTAGCCACCAGACTATCACCATGGAGAAAGAGACTGTCGCCGCCGATGAGCATGACCATCTGCGCGCGACCGGTTACGATCGACTTGTCGCGCACCTCATCATACCAAGCGCGGTCGCCGAGTACCAGCAGGTCGTTCGTGGTATCGCGTATGGCCACGTTGCCGAACGCCTCGCCGATGCCGCTCTTGCGGTCGTAGTGGATACTATCGCCGCTGATCTCCTGCTCCTTGCCAACGAGCCGTGCGCCTTTGCCGAAACGTGCAAGGTCTTTCCGTGTGTCGTACCAACCCTCGTTGCAGTGTACCACGCTGCTGTCCTTTTGCGTGATGGTGGTAGGGCCGAAAAAGCGCGCGATCCCGGTGGCGGTTTCGTAGCGCAGGGTGTCGCTCTCGATCAGCCTTTCCGGATGCTTCAACAGTACCGCACCACTGAAGAGGAAAGCACGTTCGCCTGCCATGTACAACCCGCGCTTACTCGTAAGGGTATTGTTCTCCTTCTTGCTCACGATCGTGCCACCACTGCTGTACACGGCTGTCCGGGCCCGCAAGTCGTAAACCAGCGCATCCGTCGTCAACTGCATGTCGGGGTTCGTGAGCACCACTCCCGTTCCGGGAGCTTCACCCTTGCCATGCATGGTTGCGCGCCTGTCCTTGCCGCTGTAGTCCAATTGATGGCCGGTGATGCGCAGGGTATCACCTTGCGAGATGGTCACCCTGCTGAAGGCCTTCACGCTCTGGTCCTCGTAGATGTATGCGCTATCGCAGGTCATGATCGCATCCACATGCCTGAAGCGCGCGTTGCCCACTAGCCTCTGGGCTCCGGGCGCTATGGAATCGTCGTACACGAGCTTGTCCACACCGAGGATCTCG
>CADECG010000035.1:0-11525 GCA_902825795.1 uncultured Bacteroidota bacterium | reverse complement strand
CGGTCGGGCTGCCCCGTGCAGGTCAGGGTCGACACGGCCACAACAATGACGAGAAAAGAACGAAAGCCCCGACCGGTAAGCGGCGGCATCATACCTGAAGTGATTTCATGAACGCACCCCTTCAACAGTCGTGCCTTCCGGCGATCGGCGATGGTTCTGCTCACGGCGGCGAAGATCGTTGTCCGCGACGGCTATGTTGTCCATTGCCGTTTGAAAACTCCTTTCAAAGCCGGGTAGGGCACGTGGTAGGTGGGGCCATCTTCGCAGCATGGGCAGGACCTTCGAGCACTTCTGGGAGGGCATTTACCACAGTGCCATTGAGGCGCTCACACTGTTGCTGCTGCTCTTGGCGGTGCTCACTGTGTGGGGCTGGCTCAACAACCGTCGTTTCAAGCCGAGCGAGCGTGGCGGGATCATCCCGTGGGTGCTTGTGCTCTTTGCTTTTGCTCTGGTGTTGGTGTTGCGCGCCTTCGACGGCCCGTGGCCGCTGGCGATCGCCATCAGTGTTGCTGTGCTTGTAGCAGGTTTCTTGGGTCGCGTAGTGAAGGAGAAGGATCTCTGGCTGCCCGCCATGCTTATGGCGGCGCTGATCGGCATGGACTATATGCTGAGCGCTCTCGTGCTCGCATTCTTCGGTGGCTTGGTTTTGCTTCTCACTGCGCGTCGATGAAGAAGAAGGCCGATAGCCGCAAGACCCCGCTCATAGTATTGGCGGTGGTGGTATGCGGTGTTGTGGGTGCCGGCTATCTGCAATTCGGTGTGCAACGTGCTACCGGCATGACCATGGCCGCCGCGCTGAGCGTAACCGCAGATGGGCTTCTGGGAGGTTCTGTTGAACACCGGTTGCGTGTGGTGGAAGTCGAGGTGGATGATCAGGTGCTGGACAGCATGCAGAGCAACTTGCCTTACAGCGGCACGAAGTGGGAAAGGGCGGCATTGTGGGACAACGGCATTCGCTATCCGGTGGAGTTCCGCTACCGTGGTTATGGTGCCATTCACCACCTCGGCGAAAAGAAGTCGTTCCGGTTGAAGATGAAGCGCAACGGGGCCTTCGGTCCCTACGAGCGGTTGAATTTCCTCAACCCGAAGAGCTTCAACATGATCAACGTGCACCTATCGTATTGGATCGCCGCGCGCATGGGTGTGGCGGTACCGTATGACGACATGGTCTTCATGCGATTGAACGGTGAGGACCATGGCGTGATGCACCTGTGCGAACAGGTGGATGCGGACTACGAACGCAACCGGCGAACGGCTCCGGGGGATGTGCCCATGTACAAGGGTGACTTCGCTCCGACGAACGTGCGCGATAGTGTGAAGCATGGTTTGCTGTGGAAGTCGGCAGACCATTGGCAATATCTGGGCGATGCCGATAGCACGGATGCGCGCCGGAAGCTCGAAGGCTTGGTCCATTTAGTGAACGCGAAGGATCTTTCGTGGCAGCAGCGCCGCGATTCCTTGGAGAAGGTCATCGAAGTGGATGCCTTCATGCGATTCGCTGCCGCGATGAAAGTGCTGGAGACACGGCACATTGACAACTACCACAATCAGTTGCTGGCGCTCAGTCCGCGCACTGGGAAGTTCTACCCCGTGCTGTGGGATCCCATTTTCCTGTTCGCGCCTGCGGACGAACCGCTGTACCCGATGTATGATGCGCTTTCGTACTGGCTGCTGCACGATCCGGAGTGGCGCTGGAAGCGTGACCGGTACATCGTGGATGCATTGAATTCATTGCACACCGACAGTCTTGCTTACCGGTACATGGCCGATGTGATCGCGCGGATCGAGCCGAGCGTCTTCGCCGATCGCAACAAGTATGGGGTGCTCAGCATGGCCGGCCAGGATGTGGACAAGTACAGCGTGCTGCATTGGGCATACTCCATCGAGCAATTGCGCAAGCAGATGTCATCGCATTGGCGCGGACTGATGGCTGAGATCCGTGAGAGCAACATCCAAGTTAAGCGCGAAGGGAATAGCGTGACCGTCACCGGTACAGGTGTCCCTCCCTTGGAACTCACACTTGCAGGTGATTCACTACGTGTAGACGCAACAAGCGGCGGCAAGGACTATCGCATGGATGTCGTTGAAGAGAGCTCCACCGCAGTGCGCCTACGCATCTTCCCATGGACCGCACAGAACGTGAAAGGCAGTGCCTACAACGACCGACAGCGGTACCTGCTGCAGCCGTGGAACGTAACGGTACGCATTGTAAGTGGTCGTCTGCGCGATGCGCAAGCAACAACCTATTTCAGCCATGGCGAATAAGAGACGCGGTAGCGCGTTGCTCCGATGGTTGCTGTGTCTCGGCCTTCCGGTCGGGGCGTTGTTGGCCTTGTTCCATACGGGGTTCTACGAGCGCATCGGTCGCTGGCCCTTTGGCATCGGGGCGGAGGAGGTCTCGGCTTACGCTAGCATCTTCGACCTCCGGGCAAATGACGCTCGACCTGCGAACGCTGCGGCTTGGGCCATTTCTACCGGCCAGCACACCAGCAAGAAGAAGCGCAAGAAGCAGAGCGACGCCGACTGGCGGTCCGCTTTTTTCAATGCCGAGGTCTACTCCGATTCGGTGGAGGTGCGGCGTATGATGGATGTGGAAGGCGGCTGGGAGGTGCGCTTCCCGAAGGACAACTATTTCAAGGCCCAACGGCGGATGTTGTTGCTGCCAGTGAATAGTTCGACCCAACGGCAAGAGGAAGCGCGCGTGTTCGCGAGATTCCTCAAACTGCATACGCCGGAGCGCGAAGCCGTGCGCGTGTCCATCGATGGCAACGAGGCGGACTACGTAGCGGAAGAGCACATTGATGAGGTGTTCCTCGACAAGCGTGGTTATGCCGATGCGGTGGTTTTTTCGCAAGGCTTCAATGCAATGCACCCTGAGCGATTAAGGCCGGATACCGACAAGGACTCCGCACTTGCGGAAGAGATCATCGCCAAGGAGCAGGCGGTCATGCAAGGCACTGGGGACTTGTCCGATCACATCGACTTGGATGCCGCAGCCGCATGGTTGATCATGTGCGACATCGAGGAGCGGCGCGATTTGATCATGGATGAAGCGGTGTTCGCCTATGACCGCGCAGCCGGACGTATCGTGCCGCTGTACCGCACGCAACGCAACATTGACGAGTGGCGCTCGGCCGGTATTCCTGTTGCGAACCTCTTCAGCGCGTTGCTCGCCCGTGCTGATTTCCGTGAGCGTTTGGAGAAGATGCGCGCCAAGATGATCGAACCTTATTCCTTGCCTACCGGTTTGATGCGCGCATTCCAGGAGCCGGTCGATCTACACTGGTTGGCACAAACACTTCCTGATCCCAATGCATCATCAATGCAGGCGAACGACGATGTCGGTACGCCCATCGGTAATACGCTGGCTGACATTGGCGAACGCTTGGGCGCGACCGTATCAGGCGACACGCTCAGTTTTGTCCGGGGCAAGTACAACATAGCCGATGATGTGATCACGCCACCGGGCACAACGGTGATCCTTGGCAAAGGCACGCGTTGGTTCATCGCGCCAGGCAAACGGGTCGAGGTGAACGGCACCCTCATCATGAACGGCACCGGCCCCAACCCTGTGTTCATCCGGCCATCAGGCGATGGTCCGCACGGTGGTATCACCGTGAATGGAACGGACAGCAGCCGCTGCATCATCAACGGATTGCAGATGAGCGGCGGCGGGAGCAAGGAGGGTATGCTCGTATTCCGCAATACGGACGTGGTAATGTCGAAGTGTATTCTCAATGGATCGCCGCGTGCGCTGGTCAGCATCCAGAAGGGAGCAGTGGAAGTCTCGGGGTGTGCGTTCATACGCACCAGCGGCGATGGACTGCGCTTGACGAACTGCACCGGCAAGGTGGAAGCGTGCAACTTCCAAGGCTCCACCGGTCAAGCCAATGGCGATGGCTTGGTGATAATGGGCGGCAAGCTTGTCGTGGGCGAGTGCGGTGTTCGCGATCAGCCGGGCACCGGACTGTTGGCCACGAGCGGTGCAGACGTGACCGCAACCGATGTGCAAGTGGCGGGTTGTGGGACGGGAGTTGGCGCCAGCGATGGCGCTCAACTGCGGTTGGATCGATGCACCATCTCGAACAATGCACTTGGCCTGCGTGGACTACGCACGCAGCAGCACCGCAAGGGTGGTACCATTACCGTGGTCGGCTGCACGATAGAGAGCAACGGGAAGGAGCGTGAGTTGGATGATGTCTCGCGTGTGGTTGAAGAACCCGAGAATTGATCGTTAGGAAGCCGCGCGCCGGTACTTTGGTCGCATGGGCGAAGCCATCGGTCACTTGTTACGGCGAAAGGCTGTTGAAGCCGGGCTGTTGGGCATCGGTGGAGCGGGCAAGGCGCGCGTTCTTATGTACCACGGTATCGGTGAGCCGGGTTGTCATGCGGTGAACATCCGGCATATTGGTGTGGATGTGTTCGAGCGGCACCTGCAGCTCTATCGCGAGTACTTCCACGTGGTGCCTGTCGCGGCGATCTTCAGTGGCGAGCGCCATCCGAAGAAGCTCACGGTGGGCCTCAGCTTCGATGACGGTTTGCGCAACAACCTCACCCATGCGTTGCCGTTGCTGGAGAAGTACGCAACGCCTGCTTCGTTCTTCATCACAGGAGCCAATCCACTGGGCTTACGCATCCTTTGGGGCGATCTGCTCGACTTGTCAGCACATGTCGGTAGTGTAGATCAAGTGCGCGTGGACGAGCGCAGTTGGCGATCGGAAGCGGGGCACTACCGTTCGGGGGGCGAACTCTTGCGCAACCATATCAAGTCCCGTGGCATATGGGCACCGAAGCAGCAACTGTACGATCAACTAGCGCATCAACTCGATGGTGCGTTCCAGCCATTGCGCATGTTCTGGGAGTTGCTGAGCGATGCCGAGATAAAACAGCTAGCCGCACATCCGCTCGTGACCATCGGCAGCCATGGCTGGTGGCACAACAATATGCGCAACATCCCATTGGCCGATGCCATGGATGAGGTGCGCAACAGCAAAGCCTATCTAGAACAACTCACCGGCCAGACGATCGATAGCATTGCATGGCCGGACGGGTCATACTCAGTGCACTTGATTCATGCCGCAGAGACCTTGGGCGTTGCCCAACAATTGGCGGTCAGCTATCTACAGTCCAATGATGCGTCCAACCCTCCACTCGTTGACCGCTACGGCGTCTACGACTTCCCCATACACTCGCGCTTCCTGTTGCACAGCATTGCGCAGCGAAGTGTGATGACACCTCGGAATCTGGCTTGAAGCGATCTTCTCCGCGCCCTCCGCGCATCTGCGTGAAAACTCTCCCACTTAGAGAGCCTCACTTCTTCCCCTTCCGCGCCGCGTAACTGGCATTCATGCCAGCGATCAGATCGTAGCTGATGTCGAGACCCGGATTCCCCGGCCACACCTGTCCACCGGGCTGCATCATGATCACGTAGTCGAAACCGGCTTTGCTGTTGTACTCCTTGAGGAATTCCACCAGTTCATGATTCAGGTCGGAGCGCAGTTGCATCTCCAGCTTCTGGAGTTCTGCAGCACTGTTCTCATTCAGTCTTCCCAGTTCTTCTTCCAGTTCCTGCACTCGCTTCACGTTTTTCTCGTACTCCGCTTTGGTAGCGTAGGTAGGGTCTTGCGCCAGGATCGCATCCACTTCCGCTTGGCCCTTGGTCTGGGCGGCGGCCAGTTTGTTCTCCAGGCGGCTCACTTCACTGGTGTAGCGTGCGCGCTGATCCTTCACCAAGTCCAAACGGACGTTCAGCGTGTCGAGGTCAAAGAAGGCGATACGGGCCTCCTTCAGCGCACTGCGGTCCACAGTGCTGTCCAGTGGGATGATGAACGCGGCCGAGCTGTCAGTGTCGTTGCCGGAGGACGTCGAAGCGGTGCCGGTCGATGTTCCGCGCACGAGCCCGAAAACGACCAGCGCGGTGAGCACTACGTTCCAAACGATCAGAAGAATAGAAGTGTTCTTGGACATGGGTTGAAAAAAGAAGGGGGCGAAGTTAGACCCCGCCCCCTTTCGGTTCCGTGTTGCTTTTATCGCGCTATCAGCAGCGGTTCCACACGTCGGCGTGCGTCGCTCGTGAACGACATGGTGTAAGCGCCCGGCGCTATGCTCAGCACATCGATCAGCACCGGTTCTTGGCCCACCACCATGTTCACGCGGAGGACGATCTTGCCATGGACATCGATCAACGTGAACTCGTAACGACCGGCGGGTAGCCCCTGCACGGCCACTTGGTCTTTGGCCGGATTGGGCACCAGCACCAGTGTTGCATTGCCCAATTCATCGATGCCCGTGTAGGTATCAATGCTCACGCACACCGTATCGTTCAGCACATCGGCGTCGTTACCGAAGGTGGGCCAGGTGCACATGAAGCCCGTGCCGTCCGTGGTGGGCGTATACATCTGCGAGAAGGTGAATAGCGAGCTATCGCCGGGGGCGATGGCCGGACCCGCGTAGTTCTGCGTCACCACCGGCTCGCTTTCGAACTGGTAGTTCATCGGGAAGTTGTTCATCGATTGGTTCCCGAAATTCTTCACCCATGAACGCACGCTTACCGGACTGCCCACATCAATACCGTTGATGAGACCGAAGAAACCCGTGCAGCCCAGATCGAAGACAGGAGGCTGGATCGCTTGTATGCCCAAGTGGAAATCGTACAGTGTGCGATCGCGGTACTCGGCCCAAACGTTATCGAGGCACTCGTAGCTGCGCAGGCTGATCGGTAGTTGAGGGTCCTGTGCAATGTTGATGTTCTGCCCGCCCATGTACCACTGAACATAGACGCCGCCGTCGTACAACGTGAACGGTGTTGCCAGCGGGATCACCTTGTCGCCCGGGCCGGCGTTGGCCGGTGGTACGAATACGCTGTCGAGCAATGTGCCGGGGCCGCCGTTCGCGCCATCATCATCGTACACGCGCATGTAGAAACCGACGAGCCCGGCGTTGCTCATGATCCGGCACGTTGTGGCGTTGAAATAGATGGGGTAGTAGTGCGGCACGATATGTACACCGACGCCACCATTGCCACCGTTCCAGCCGATGCCGATACCGTCGTCCGTGGCACCGGCCCACTTCAGGTTAACGGTGCTTAATGAAGTGTCGAACACGATCAGCTCCTGCACGCGGATGTTGTTGCTGCCCACCATCTCGTTCGGTATGCCGCTCAGCTCAGCGCGGTAGCTGTATATGCCCGATGTACCCAGCGTGAAGGGTGTGTTGTAGATGATCGTGGTGTCGAGCCCCGGTACCAAGTAGCTGATGGTCTGCGCATCGCTGGCCACCACTTGGCCAAGTGAATTGATCACACTGATGTCGGTATCGAACGGCCCCACATCCACGTTTCCGGTATTGCGGTAATTGGCCACCAGCGGATAGTCGGCACCATAACGCTTCAGCATCCGTCCTTGTGTGCCCTCGTCAGTGTTCCATTCCACGCTCGCGTCGCTCACCTGCAACAACGGAATGGCGGGGTTGTAGTAGCGCACCGCGTAACCGGCAACAGGGTAGGTGTCCGCGCTGTGCGCCAGACCGATATCGCCGGTGATGCTCTCGATGCCCATGCTCAGGTCCTGGTTCTGCGTAAGGCCCTGTTGGTCCTGTATCTGCACGGTGATGGTGCTGTCCTGCTTGTTGAGGATCACCTGGAAGGTGTTGCTGCCCGTGTAGCTGGGCGGCAGCGGGCTCCAGAACGGCACGTTGATCCAGCTCACCACGGTCACCGTTGCATCGTCGTAGAGGAAACACTGCGCGGTGTTGCCCACGCCGAAGAAGTTGAGATCGGCCATCATGGCCGCCACGTAATCGTTGGCGCCACCCGCTTGCGGGATCAGCGGGAACAACGAAGCAATGTTCACGCTGTTGAAGGCGATGTAGCCGTTGCTGCCGATCCAGATCTTCTTGGGCTCGTACCAGTAGTACGGCATATTGGTCTGCATAACGAAGGGTCCCACCACGTTGTCGTCGGCGAGACCGGTCACGGGCACACCGATCGTGGTGATGTCGAACCAGTTGTACACCGGCCCACCGGGCTCGTTACTGTCCTTCCAGATGTAGCCGTACTGGTCCGGACCGCCTTGTAGTGCAAAGGCTGCGGAGAGGGCCGGAAGGGTAAGAATGGTGAGAACGGTTCGGCGTAGGGTAGCGGTTATCATCATGGCGCAACAGGTTTGGGCGAACCGAATGTAAGCGGGGAGGGGGAAAGGAGTGAATTGGCTTTGTTGGCGGCCATCGAGCTGACCTTCCCGGCCGAAGTACCTAACTCACAAACTCAACAGCTCCTTGAAGCGGGCACTTTGCCTGCGGCTTACTTCAACGGACTCGCCGCCTTTCAGCTTCACCATCAGGCCACCGTTGAACCACGGTTCGATCTTCTCCACCCACTGCAGGTTGATGATGTGCTTACGGCTGGTGCGGAAGAACACAAGGGGGTCCAAGCGCTTTTCCAGAGTGTTCAGGCTGCGCAGCACCATGGGCTTCTGGTCGTTGAAGTACACGCGTATGTAGTTGCCTTCGCTCTGGAAATAGCGCACGTCCTTCAGCGTGCAGAACCAGCATTTCTCGCCGTCGCGCAGGAAGATCTGGTCGTCGGCGTGCAGCATATCGCGCTGTGGTGTACCTGCCTCCGTGATGCGCGGCACCTTGTTCAACGCGGCTTCGAGGCGTGCAGGCTCCACGGGCTTCATCACGTAGTCCAGCGCATTCACTTTGAAGGCGTGCAGCGCGTGCTCGTCATAAGCCGTAACGAAGATCACATGCGGTGCGGGGTCCAATGCTTCCAGCAATTGGAAGCCGTCGCGGCCCGGCATGTTCACATCCAGAAAGAGAAGGTCCGGTCGCAGCTCGTGTACCAGTTTCTCTGCTTCGTCGGCGTTCGCCGCTTCGCCCACCACTTCCACCTCGTGGTGTTTGGCCAGCAGGCTCATCAGCTCTTTGCGCGCAAGGCGCTCGTCATCCACGATCAGTGCTTTCATCGGTTATGGTGTTGTGTCGACCCGGTGGGTCGACGGTACGGGAGGGAGTGTTTTCTATCCGGTTCCACATTTTCACATCTCACACATCATCACATCTCATTCAGCGGAATGCTCACATGCGTTGTCACCATGCCGTTGCTGTTCATGATGGTGAGTTCGGCTTGGTCGCCATAGAGCAGTTGTAGTCGTTTGCGTGTGTTGCGCAGCCCGATGCCGGTGCTGTTGCCGTTGTGCACAGGATGGTCGAGCACACCGCTGTTGGCCACGGTGAGCAGCACGATGCCCACGCCGCGCTCGGCGCTGATGCGTACGGTGCCGCCCTTGGTCAGCTTCGCAATGCCATGCTTCACCGCGTTCTCGGCCAAGGTTTGCAACATCATCGGCGGAACGTTCAACTGTTCGGTGGCGGGGTCTATGTTCCACTCCACGTTCAGGCGTTCTTCGAAGCGGATGCGTTCCAGCGCGAGGTAATCGCGCACCACGGCCAGCTCTTCGCTAAGGGGTACGCTCTTCTTTCGGCCGGTGAGGAGACTGCTGCGCAGGATGCCGCTTAACTGGGTAATGGCCTTTTTGGCCGTTGCGGGGTCTTCATCTATCAGCGCGCGTATGCTGTTCATGGCGTTGAAGATGAAGTGTGGGTTCATCTGGTTGCGCAGCATGCTGAGCTCGCTTTCGCGCATGGCGCTTTCCAACCGCAGGTTGCGCACTTCCTCACGGCGGTGCGCTACGAACCAGTGGTAGGCGAAGTAGCCGAAGCCCCATAGGACATACAACACGCTCCAGTTCTGCACGAGGGTGAACACGTCGCGGCCCGGTATGCTGAGCATGGGCTGCAGGTCGGAGAACAGCACATCGTTGATGAAGGCATGCAGGCTGAAGCTCAAGCCACCGAGGATCGCCGAGCTGATGAGCAGACGCAGCAACACTTGGCCCAGTGTCATATCAAGCCACTTGCGCTGGGCGATGTACCAACGCAGCAGGTGGCTCATGGCAATACCCAGCAGGTAGATCACGATCAAGGTCCTTACTAGCTCCGCTTTGAAGGTGCCGTTGAGGTAGTTGAACATGATGACCACCGCCACCCAGAGCCCCCAGCCACCAAGCTGTGCGCTCCAATACACCAACTGCTTGCGTTGCTTGCCGGTCATGCTTGGCGAATGTACCGGGGCGCTCCGGCGCCATATTCCCGATCACACAAGCGGCTTTCCGCTGACCTTCTTCGGTTGAAGGCCCCGGGCTTCGGGCCTCGGGCCGCAGGCTGCGTGCTGGGCACACCTGAACCAGTGCGGCTGGTCGCCCGTGCAGTTGCACCAAGGATGAACCAGGGCGTCAGGAAAGCTCGTGGCTCGTGGCTCACGGCTCGAGGCCACACCCGGAGGCTACACCCCGAGGCTACCTTGCCTGCGATGAACTTCCTCGGTCATTTGTACTTGAGCGGCAACGACCCGTTGGTGATGGTTGGTAATTTCATGGCCGATGCAGTAAAGGGCCGGGACTTGTCCGCCTATCACCCTGACCTGCAACGTGGCATCCGCTTGCACCGCAGGATCGACAGTTTCACGGATCAGCACCCGATCACTGCTATCGGGCGCGAACGCGTTAGAGCACATTGTGGCAAGTATGCCGGCGTGGCGTTAGACCTTTTTTACGATCATCTGTTGGCCAGAGAGTGGGAACGCTTCCATGCTGAACCGTTGACCGCTTTCGCGCAACGCTGTTATCGATTGTTGCATATTGAACAAGCCTTGTTGCCGGAACGCACACTGCACATGCTACCGTACATGGTAAAGGGTGATTGGCTAACATCGTATGCAACCATTGAGGGTATTGGTAGAGCATTGGACGGGCTGAGCCAACGGGCTTTTCGGGCGGAAGGCTTGAAAGGCGCGGAAGTCGTGTTGCATGAGCACATCGATGTGTACCGGAATGAATTCAGCACTTTTCTTGCGGCGATCGAGGAACACATTCGCGAAGCATACAATGAAGAGTAGATGGATCATACCGGCCATTCTGTTGCTGTCGATCGCATGCGATGACAGCAGGCAAGGGAGACCCACGAGTACGCCGGTAGACCGCGATCTGAGCGCGATCACCAAGGACACCCTACGCGTGGGAGTGCTTGAGGACGCGCTCACTTGGGAAGAGCGCACGCACGGGTATGCAGGGACAGAATGGGACCTGCTGAATTCGTTCGCGGCGAAGAGCGGCATACCCATTCTGCCCGTGCCGATGGAAAGCGTGCGCGAACTCTGCGCCGCGTTGCTGGCGGGCAATGTGGATGTGGTCGCAGCCCAATTGGGCGAACGGACGATCGTTGCCGATGGCATCCGCTCAACCGAGGCCTTTGCGAAAGCAAGACCTGTGATGTTGTTCCGCAGGCCCCAGGAAAGCAAACGGAAGGTGGCGATCGACACGGTGCGCATACCGGAGGCATCCGCCTTTGCCCAAACCGGCTTGATTCTGAAAGACCGGTTCGCCGAACTCGCACGTGTCAGCTCGACGGCCACCACCACGCATTTGCTTGACAATGTGGTGCTTGGCAAACAGAACGCTGTGATG
>CADECG010000034.1 GCA_902825795.1 uncultured Bacteroidota bacterium | reverse complement strand
GCGGAGGACATCGTGCAGGAAACGTACATCCGCGCGCACCGCAACGTGGCCAGCTTCAAGGGCGATAGCAGTGTTAAGACCTGGCTCTTCGCCATCGCCCAGAACATCGCCCGCGATCACCTGCGCTCCTTGAAGCGTTGGCCCGAGGACGTAGGCGACATCTGCAAGGATGCCGCGATGAAGGACCCCGACTTCTTCCGCGAGGCCATGACCATTCACAAGACCTCACCGCAGGCGCAGTTCGAGATACGTGAGCACATCGCCTTCTGCTTCACCTGCGTAAGCCGATCATTGCCGCTGGAACAACAGCTGGCCTTGATGCTGAAGGAGGTGTACGAATTCACCGCGAAGGAGATCGCGGAGATCATGGAGACCAACGAGGCCATGGTGAAGTACTACCTGCACACCGGTCGCGGCAAGATGATGGAGGTGTTCGACAAGCGGTGCGCGCTGATCAACAAAGAAGGCGTGTGCCACCAGTGCACGGAGCTCAATGGCATCTTCAACCCGAAGCAGAACGCGCAAGAGGAAGCGGTGAAGGTCCAGATGGTGCGCGATGCAGGGAAGAAGGACAAGGAACACCTCTTCGACCTGCGGATGAAGGTGATGCAGGCGATCGATCCCTTCACCTCACCGGCAGCGGAACTGCAATTGCATCACTTGGAGTTCGACCGCAAGGTGATGGAGAAGCACGTGGCCGAAGCCTAGCCTGCGTAGGGCCCCTTGTTCAACGCACCAGCACCGCGCGCAACGTGCGGGAACCACCGTCATCGCGCAACGACCAGGTGTAGTGACCGGTGGGCCATGCCGACGTGTCGAATACCTGTCGGCCGTACCGGGGTAGGCTGCTACGCACAATGATGCGGCCCATGGCATCGGTCACCGTGACCGTCACCAGTTCGGGTCCTTCATTCCTCAGCTCCGTGCGGTCATCGAACAACGTAGGGACCAGCACAGCGTTCGGCGCATGGGGCCGGGTCGTGGGTACGGTGAGCGCACCATTCAGGTCATGGCCGTCGAAGAACTCCCAGATCACCTGGCTCGCGGAGAAGTCCTGGTTGGTGACGCCCAAGGGTATGGAACTGCCCGGCCAGGTATGCCCGCCACCCAGCACACGGATCAAGGCCACTTCACTGCCCAGGTCCCCGTTGATATGGTCTTCGCGCTCGGCCGTGCACAGGTCCCAAGCGATGATGTCCGGTATCGGAGTGATGACGGGCACGGGATCGCACGCATTGTGTGCCACCCAGAAGTCGATGACCGATGGCACCGCGAGGTTCTGGATGCCGCCGGTATAAGGCACGATGCCATCGGCCGTACCATGGATCATCATCACCGGCACCGGACGTGTGGGTGCACAGAAGAGATCGAGGCCAAGCGCCATGCTGCCCGCCACCGAAGCGATCGCAGCGAACCGATCATAAAGGGCACAGGCGAGCACGAAGCTCATGAAACCCCCCTGCGACATGCCACAGGCGTACGTGCGGTTCTCATCGATACCGTGTGTGATCGCCAAGGTATCCAGGAGCGCCGTGAAGAAGCCATACTCGTCCCCCGTGCCCAAGCCCAGGTTCCAACTGTTGTTCACGCCATTGGGGTAGACCACCACGAAGCGCTCCGCATCGGCCACAGCGTTCATCCCGCTGTACACCTCTTGTTGCACGTTGTCACTTCCAACACCATGCAGGTTCAGCACCAAGGGCAGGTGCTCCGTGGGTTGAAAGCCCGGTGGTGTGTGCACACGATAGGTCCGGTATCCATCCACCGTGGGAATGCTGTCCACCGTCGTTTGCGCAACGACCCCGACCAGTAGGCCGGTGAAGAGGAACGTGCATGCTGCGCGCATGGAACGAAGATAGGTTCACCGGGACTTCGTGGCCTTGGCCTTGCCTTCCTCCGTCATGGCGAAACTGCGCGTCATCGTTTTGATGAAGCCCACGCGCCGGAAGCGCAACGCGCTCCAGTCCGCATCGATGGCCACTTGGCGCACGGGCTCGAAACCCGCCTTGCCCACTTCGGTCCAACCCGTGTCGCGGTTGAAGTCGCAGGTGTACCGCTTGGAACTGCCTTTGGGATAGGCGATCCACAGGATGGCGTCGCCTTCCAGTTCCGGGGCGAGGGCGTTGATGCTGGCGTCCACTTCCTGCTGCTTGGTGGCGAAGACGATGGCGAAGCCGCAGGCCTTCACTTTCCCTTGGCGAGTGTGCACGGTGGCGGCATTGGAAAGTTGCAACACGATCGGGTCGAACTCGGCAGGAGCGTTCATTACGACCACTGGATCCTGGCCGGCGTAATTCAACTTCTTGAGCAGTGCGTCCATGGGCATTGGAATGGGCTGTCCAAGGTAGCAACCTGCCCGGAGAGCCCCGTCCAATGGGCATTCTGAAAATAATTCGACCCAATCCTATCGTTCCGTCGGGCCGGGTCGTCAAAGACCCAGAAACCACACCAATGAACCTTTTAACCCCCCTCCTGATCATGACCACTGCAACCACCTTCGCCCAACACGCCAGCACCACCAGGACCACCTTCCACCGCGAAACGTCCGTGAGCACGGTGATCAAAGCCGATGAGGCCATCATCTGGGCGCTGCTCACCAACGCCAGCGACTATACGCGGTGGAACAGCACGGTGACCTCGATCCAAGGCAACATCGCTCCTGGCGAGAAGATCGTGCTGAAGAGCACCCTGGACGCCAAGCGTAGCTTCAAGCTCAAGGTGAAGGAATTCGAACCTGCGAAGAAGCTCGTGTGGGGCGATGGCAAGGGCCAACGCACCTACACCCTGACGAACACCGGTAACGGTACCGTAACATTCACCATGACCGAGCGCATCGGCGGCCTCATGCTCCCCATGTATGCGAAATACATCCCTAGCTTCGATGCTAGCTTCGATGCCTTTGCGGCCGATCTGAAGAAGGAGGCGGAACTGATCCAGAACAAGAGCAACTGAACCCGATCAATTTGTAAGGGCCGGGAATTCCCGGCCCCGACCGATCCCCAACAAGAACAACCATGGAAAAGCGCACGAAGGACAACCCCTGGAAACTGAAGACCCCTCCCGGCACCGCTGAATACACCATGCACATCGAGGAGAAGGAGGGGAAGGACGTACTGGTCTGCACGGTAGGCAAGACCGTGCTGCTCTACGACATCCGGTGCATCACCGACCTGCATGCCATGCTGAAGAAGCACGGCGACTGGATGGACCTCGGCGGAGCCGATGAGCAGAAGCCCGCCAAAGAGGGCACCGTGGAAGCCTGGGGCCGCAGCGAAAAGAACCCCGTGAAAGGATGGTATGGCCTGAAGAAGGGACTGCGAGGACGCTTCGGCGTTTACATGCCCCCGCTGATGGAAGCGCTGGGTCTGGCCGAGGTGACGCACGAGGCCAAGGGGAACAAGATGCGGGCGAAGTGATCGCAACGCCACCGCGATCCGGGCTTTCACAGCAGCGACCGCTTGTTAAGCTGAAATGAACGGCATACCCTGCGGCCGACCCTGATCACCACGGATCTTCGCGGTATGAAAACGTTCTGGGATGCCCGCTACGCGGAAGAGGCCTATGCCTATGGCACCGAGCCCAATGCTTGGTTCGCGCAGCAACTGGCCACGCTGCCGCCTGGCAGGTTGCTGTTACCAGCCGAGGGCGAAGGACGCAACGCGGTGCACGCCGCCCGCATGGGTTGGCAGGTAACCGCATTCGATATCAGCGACCGGGGTCGTGATAAGGCGATGCGATTGGCTGCTCAGCACGGCGTGCACATCACCTATTGCGTGGGCACCATTCACGAGATCGCACCTTTGGCCAAGGACTTTGATGCCGTCGGCTTCAGCTTCGCACATTTCCCATCAGCCGTGCGGGCGTCGCTCAACGCGGCGATCATGCAGCACTTGCGACCCGGTGCAGCGGTGGTTTTCGAGGCCTTTGCCAAGGAGCAGCTGAAGTACCAACCGGTACACGGCAGCGGCGGGCCGCAGGAAGCGGCCATGCTCTATACTGTTGAGGAGGTGCGTGCGGAGTTCGCAGGAGTGGACTTTCACGTGCTGGAGGAGGTGGAAGTGCATCTGAACGAAGGCTCGTACCATCAAGGGTTGGCCAAGGTGGTGCGCGGTTCGGGAGTGAAGCGGTGAAGGCCCAGCACCGCATCCGCAACGGTGCGCGTACCATGGCGGCACGGGCTGCACAGGCCATCCACAATTTTCTCTACAGCTTGATAAAGCGCCCTTGGAAGGTGCGGCCACCGGCAACCGCCGTGTAGCTGTACAGTCCGGGCACCAATGCGCGAGCGTCGATGGTGATGGCCTGGCCTTGCACCCCGGTGATCAGCATCACTTCGCGGCCGCTGGCGTCGGTGATGCGCACATCGATGGCACTGGTGGCCGATGCGTTCACCACCAACGTTGCGGCATCGGTTACCGGGTTCGGGAACAACCGTTGTTCGCTGGTGGTGAGCTGGCGGAAGTGGATGGACTTCACCGATGTGTATCCATCGATACCGAGCTTCACGCGGTAGTACACGGTGCTGAACTCCGGCGGTGCATTGTCGAACCAGTGGTAGGGCACGGGCGCACTGGTATTGCCGCAGATGCCGTCGATGCGATGCACCCGGGCGAAGGTGATGCCATCAGTGGAGCGCTCCACCTCCTGTCCGTTGCAGGTGTTGCCGCCTTGTATGGTCCAGTCGATGCGTATGGCGCCGGGCAGTTCGGTCAACGCATACTGTGCAATGAAGGGATGCTCCTGGGCGCTGGCCGAAGCCACCAGCACAAGGCACAGTGCCGGAACGATCAGCCATCTGTTGAAGGGAGCCCTGTTCATGTTCCGCAGCGTTCGTCGCAACGGGCCGACCAACGCGGTACAAATATCGGGCGCACCCGGCGGGACAGGGGATCACTTCGGCCTGTAGAGCAGATCGGCATCGCTGTTCAGCCCCAGCCGCTTGGCGAACACACTGCAACACGTACCCGTACTGTCCACGCGGGCGGTGCCGCCCGGCACAGCGCTAACCACCACGAAGCTGTGCTTGGCGTGGCCCAAGGGACAGCTTTTGTCCTTCACCAGTTGGCGCAATTCCTCGGCCGTGTTGGTGGCGTTGCGGTTGGCTTCCGTGGTGCGTGGGTCCACTCGGCGGCGGATGAGTTCAAGACGGACTTCGACCATGGGCAGAATGCGGGGGCGGCAAAGAAGCCCGTGGTGTATCACCTCAATGTGACCGTACTGGCAAGTCGCGGTTGATCGTGCGCGTTGTTGGCGGGTGGGCGATCGGGGCGCTATCAAGAGCGCGGCCTGGACAACCCATAACACATCTTTTGCACGCAATGTGAAGTTTGTGTTACATTTGGGACAAGTCATCTGAAACGCCACGCACCATGAGAACCCTCCTGCTTGCTTCCGCACTACTGGTAACGCTGGGCCTGCAAGCCCAAGATGCCGTGCAGCGCACCTACGCGGCCGATGGTTCCGTGGCCACCGAGGAGTACATGGTGGGCGAGCGCCTGCGCCACGTTACCTACCACGCGAACGGCGAGGTGAAGGAAACGGGCTGGTACACCGAGAGCGGCCCGGAGGGCACGTGGAAACAATATGATGCAGCCGGTAAGCTGCTGGCCAAGGCCCGTTTCAGCGAAGGCAAACGCACCGGCAAGTGGGTGCTGCGCGATCCCGTGAGCGGCAACCTGTTCAAGCTGACCTATGGCAACGGCAGCCTGAAGAAGGGCGAAGAGCTGAACGGCCAAGGCACCTTGCTCGCCGTTCGCGAGAACCAATAAGTGTTGTAGGCGGTCGGCTTGCCCGACCCTGCTTCATACACCGTTGAGGAATGCGGTGTGCGTTCCTTCGGTAATCATCATCCTGTCTTCGCATTGGTGCCATGTTGCGGGCGGTGCTTTGCGGCACCAAACCATCTTACCATGGCCACTACGTTCCGCAAATACCACAACACGCTTTCGGTCTACGCCCTCGTGGCGGCGCTTATCGCTTTCGCCCTCGCCTGCTCCATGGACCTGATCTGATCGCCCTCGGCAGGTGCGCCGCACGCACTTAACGATCCGCGCACACGCAGGCCATGCACGTGCCGCTATTTCGCGTCGCGAATGAAGCGACCACTTGACATACTGGTACTGAGCGACCTGCACTTGGGCACCTTCGGCTGCCGCGCCTCCGAGTTGCTCTCCTACCTGCGCTCGGTGAAGCCGAAGACGGTGATCCTCAACGGCGATATCATCGACATATGGGCCTTCAAGAAGAGCTACTTCCCCAAGGAGCATATGCGGGTGGTGAAGAAGTTGCTGAAGTGGAGTTCCAAGATCCCCGTGTACTACCTCACCGGCAACCACGATGATGCGTTGCGACGGTACAGTCCCTCCAGCCTAGGGAACCTGCAGTTGATGGACCAGCTGGTGCTGACCATCGATGGCAAGAGCCACTGGTTCTTCCACGGCGACATCTACGACGCTACGATGAAGAACGCGAAGTGGCTGGCCAAGCTCGGCGGCTTCGGCTACGATCTGCTGATCCGCTTGAACCACATGGTGAACGCGGTGCTGCTCTTCTTCGGAAAGCCACGCATGAGTTTCAGCAAGAAGGTGAAGGACAGCATCAAGCGGGCCGTGAGCTTCGTGAGCGATTTCGAGCAGACCATGGCCGATATCGCTATTCACGATGGACACGCCGTGGTGGCGTGTGGTCACATCCACCAACCGCGCATCGGCACGGTGACCACACCGAAAGGGACGATCAGGTACATGAACTCCGGCGATTGGATCGAGAACATGAGCGCGCTGGAATACAACGAAGGGGAATGGTCGCTCTACATCCACGAGCGACACGCGCGCGTGCAACCGCCTGTGGCCAACGTTGCGGAGGAGGTGCTCGCGGTTCCCTGAACCGGCGCTGATCCCCTGCCCTATGGCAGTTGAGCGGAACGCACCGCCGTTGGCACCGTGCCACCGATGTTGATCAGGATGATGTCCCGGTCATTGCCCGCACCCACATACTTGATCACACCATCCAAGTTGGTGTCGCTTTGCGCATACGTGCCCACCACGGTGTTCGTGGGCAATGCACCACCGATAGCAGCCAGTATCGGATCGCGATCGTTGTTGGTGCCGGTGTACATCAGCACGCCATTGCTGTTCACATCGCCGGCCCACAGCACTTGCTTGCTGCCCACGGTTTTGCGCGCAGCGCTGCCGTAGGTGCTTGTAGCGGCAAGGGTGAAGTCGATGGTAACAGGGGCATTGCCGAGTGCGACAAGTCCCGCCGTCATCACGCCCAAGTGATTGCGGTGCCGCACCACAACCGCATACGTGCCGGCCGCAGCTTCGAACGAAACGGCCGATGTGCCGTCGACATCCACCACATCGCCATCGCGTTGCACCAGTGCACTGCGCGTAGCCGCCACTTGCTGGAAGCTTGCGCCGTTGCGCAGTTCCAGCAACACCCAATCGACGATGGCGTTGTTGCCTGTAACGTTGAGTATGGCGGGCGCCACTGTTTCGCCGCCGCCGTTCACCTGCGCATAGCCTTGCGCGGAGTAGGGCTCCAGCACCGGTAGTTGCCCAGCGGAACGAAGTCCATCGGTCATCAACGAAGCGGCACCGACGAACGGTCCCTCCAGGAAAACCTTCGGGCTTATGCGCACACCGGCGGGTGTGCCCATGCATTGGCAGCTCGCCGCGATAGCGTCGTTCACCGTGGCCGTGTTGCCGTCGTTGCAGGCAGTGCCCACGGTGCCGTTCAGCTGTGGGCAGAGGTCCGTGTTGTTGAGCACGTAGCCGACAGGGAGCGAGCATGCTGCGGCGATGGTCGCCGGATCGCCAAGGCCATCGGCGTCGGCATCGGCGTAGTAGATAGTGGTGGCGCTTACCACGATGTTCGTGTTGTTGTCGGTGGCAACCGCCTGCGGGGAGCTGCTTACGATGCGGATACGATACCCGGAGCCGGATGCGGTGCCGGGTGGGATCGTCGCGCTGATGGTCCCTGCCGTTGTACCGCTCAAGCTACCGATAACAGTGGGCGTGATGAAGGAACCCGCTGCGTTGCTCAGCTCCGCAGTGAACACATTGCCCGCAAGGAAACTGCTATTGATGGTGTACGGCACCGCGATGTTGGCGCCCGGACACAGCGGCCCGTTGATGGCCCCGGTAACGATCGGCGACACCGCATGCAGCCGGGTGATCCGCCCGCGCACTGCGCTGTTGAAGGACGTAAAGCCGCCGCCGACCAGGATCTTGCCATCGGACTGCACGGCGATCGCACGCACCATGTCGTTGGCCGCGGTGCCCAAATTGAACGTGGCGTCCAATGTGCCGTTCGCGTTCAGCCGGGCGATCCGGTTGCGCGCACTGCCGTTGTAAGTGGTGAAAAGCCCACCGATCAGGATCTTGCCATCGGGCTGTAGCGCCGCCGCGTGTACGATCGAATTCGCACCCACGCCAACGGAGAACGATGGATCGAGCGCACCGGTGGACAACAGCCGGGCCACCCGGTTGCTGGTAACGCCGTTGCACGTGGTGAAGGACCCGGTGATCAGGATCTTGCCATCGGGCTGTACGGCGAGCGAACGCACAGCACCACTAGGCCCACTGCCGGGTTGGAAGCCGGCATCCTGCAACCCCGTGCCCTCCACACGCGCGACATACGCAGGCGTTGCACCGTGGTAGGTGGTGAAGAAACCGCTCGCGAGGATCTTGCCGTTCGCTTGCACAGCACTCGACTGCACCGTGTTGTTCGGTCCCGGATCAGCATCGAACGTGGCATCCAAACTTCCGGTTGCGCTGAGGCGGGCGATGTTCACCGCGGTGCCGCCCACCAGCGCCACACCGGCCCCACCGATCAGGATCTTACCATCGGTTTGGATGGCGATCGTATGGATGCTTCCCTGCACCGCCGGTGCAACGAAGGTTGCATCCAGTGTTCCCGTGGCATTGAGCCGCACAAGGGAGTTCCTCACCGTGCCATTGTACTCCGTGAATGTGCCGCCGACAAGGATCTTGCCATCGGACTGCATGGCCATGGCCTGCACCGCATTGTTGAACCCCACACCGCTGCTGAAGGTGTTATCCAACGACCCATTGCTGTTCAGGCGTACAATACTGCCCACCACCGCACCATCGTACTCCGTGAAGAACCCGCCGATCAGGATCTTGCCGTTCGATTGGGGCACGATCGCCATCACCAGGTCATCGGCGCCCAGACCGGTCGCGAACGACGCGTCGACACTGCCGCCTTGAGCAACGGCGTTCGCCGGCATCAGCATGAGCCACGCGGTGATCGCCAGCAGAGAGGCTCGTACGGAAGAGGTCATGGTATCGGTCGGGGTCGCAAATGTTCTGTGCGTATCCGTCCAGTATGTGCGCTGACCATTGTCATCGCGGTGCTTGGCCGTTAACGGAATGTGTCCACGTGCATCGGCCACCCGTTGGTGTTCACCACACCAACACGCGCGGCTAGCATCGCTCCTTCCAAGATCGGCAAATTGTTCATCGCACGGTAAAACCGGGGTTCATCTGCCCCGCCACTTTTGCCACGAGCTGTTCCCATGTCATTGTTGTTGCATCGCATACTCGGATGGCGGCTTGCCCGGCGCTTGCGGCGACGGCCCTTGTATTTCTCCAAGCTGACCTGTCCTGTCTGCAACAAGCGCAGCCACGACCAGATGCCCGGTAACGCGAGCGTCTATTTCTACGATTGTATGCGCTGCGGAACGGTGATCAAGCCGATGCCCCGGATGTGCTGTGTGTATTGCAGCTACGGCGATGTTCCCTGTCCCACCTGGCAACGCATCGGAACGCGCATCAAGGACGAAGTCGCCTCCGGGCAGGTCCAGCGCGCGGAGATCGCGCCGGGCGGACTGGCTCTTCGCTGACCCCTCTCCGCGGCAGTAGCCGTCGTTCAATCCCCGCGTAGCGATCAACTGGAACTGTGCGCTACAAGAAGGGGCCGCCCCTTGCGAGGCGGCCCCTTCACCACTTCAGTTACAATTACTCCACCACCAGTCGGCGTGTAAGGATCTCAGCACCGACGGTTACTTGAACAGTGTACAGACCTGCGGAAACCGCGGGCAATTGCATCACGGTGTTCAATTGCTCGGCACCTTCAATCCCAATGGTGCTGGCCATCACCTGCTTCCCGAACAGGTCGAAAACGGTGAACGTCACCTCTTGCGTTCCCGGGGCTATGGCCTCCAGTTCAATGGTCACACGTCCGTCGCGGGTCGGGTTCGGCCAGATCGCCAGATCGCTCGCGCTCGTTCCGTCGACCATGCTGTTGAGGTTGCCGCCGCCACCTTGGAACGGAGCCGTGCAGGGGTTCGGCGCATTGTTGGTGATACCAACGGTGCAGACCGCTCCGTATGGGCAGTAGCTGGCACCACCATCGAAGCTCACACGCACCGTCACGTCGTACGTGAATGTGCCGCAGAGCAATGGCGCGGTCGTCCATTTGTTCAACGTCAATGCATTCGTCGTTGATGCGATGCTACGCGCATATCCTTCGGCCGTGTTCTCGAACCGGAACTGGTACTTGTTCGCACCCGCCACAACGTTCGCGTAGATCTTGTCGATGTTGTTGACCACTTTGCCGGTAACGCCGCAGCTGTGCTGGTTGCTCTGCGTGTTGTCCACCAATTGAGTGGTTGTGCAGTTGCCCAACGGATCGAGCTTCATGCGGCACGCGGGGCCGTATGCGCTGTACACTCCGTTCACACGTGAGCGCACGCGCACGTTCAACAACGTGAAGCCCGGGACCGGTGAAGTGACCATGCTGCTGAGCTTCAAGTAAGCTGGGCGTTGTGCCACTGGCGTAGCTGCCGGGTAACCAACACCTGGCGATGCGATGCTCTTGAATATCGTACGGCTGTATCCGCCATCGGGGTTGAAGATCCAGAACTGGTAACCGCTGGTAGCGTTGCTGATACCGAGTTGGGCCGATACAGCAGGGTTTACCACGGCTTGGATCACGCTCGCACTCGACAGTGCTTCCTGATCGCAGGTCGCAACGGTAAGCTGGTCCGTTCCAAGTGGCAGACAGAACCCGCCCGGTGCTTTGCTCACCGTACCGAAGATGCCGTCGTTCGCATTGTCCAGGATGCGATTGTTGTTCTCATCGCGAAGTACAAAGCCGCCGGGGTTGATGCCATCGCCGAAGCTGTCGAACACGCGCAGGTCATAGCAACCATCCGCAAGGCAGCACTGCTCGGTGATCGTGCTCAAGTTCGAATACCCGCTGCCGCTGCACACAACGTTGTTGGTGCCGAACAGCACGATATCCCAGCTGGTCTCGTTCGCGCTGGCGTCCGTGGTCAACTCGAAGGACACCTCGTTGCCATTGCAAGGCACCGGTGTACCTGCGCAAACACAGTTCGCATCGATCACATCGCCTGTGGTGTTGGCATTGCCATCATCGCAGGAACTGCCGATCAAGCCGAACACCGTTGGGCAATCATCCGTCGCATCGCTCACATAACCGTTGGGCGCGCCACCGGGGCAGCTGGTGATGAAGTCATCCGGGTCGCCGAATGTGTCGCCGTCGCTATCCGCATAGAAGCGAGGGGGCAGGATGCAATCCGGGCGGTCGTTCACCTCCTGGATGCGCTCATCAGCGGAAGCGGGCGTCTCGGCCAACGCGTACTCGTCCACGCTGTGGAAGTTCTTCATGTATTCGGCGAAGGCATCCTGCTCGCTGCCGGGGATCGCGAACGAGGCTACGCCGGGACCAGCATCGGCCAACGTATTCAGATCGATCCGGCCTGTACCGAGGGTGTTGAAGGGATAGCCATCACCACCGCCTGCGAGGAAGTTCAGTGTGACCACGCGGAAGGTGCGCGAAGGATCGCCATGCACTGAACCGCTCTGCACAAGGGTATCCACCGTAACACCTGCACTATCGCAGACCACCGCGTTCAGGATGCGCGCACCTGCGGGCAATGTCTCGTTGTAGCTGAAGCGCACGCCACTGATCTGTGGGAAGCGACCTTGCGTTTGGCCCGGACCGCTGGCGGCCACACCGTGCTCCAGAATGGTGCGCAGGTTGGCGGCGGTGAGCGTGAGGGTGCTTAGCAGGTTGTTGAAGCGCAACGAGTTCTCGATGTCCAAGCGGCTGATGTCGCCTTCGAGCTTGCCGGCGAGCGGGTTGGCAGCGGGCGGGCCATAGACGACGTTGCCGCCATCGGCTTCCACAACACCGATCGCGCTGCGGATGCCGCCGCCGTTCTTGATGGAGATCGTCACCACGGGATCGTAGCGGCGCGCGATGTATCGGTTCGCGTCGGCGCTCACGTTGCCCAGATTCGTCTCCTCGGTGCGCACGAAGTTGCGACGGCCTTCGAGGTACACATCGGTGCGGCCATAGATGTCGCCGTCCTTCGCGATGATCACGGCTTCAACGGCATTGCAGAGGTTCAGCACTTCCTGACCCTTGCTGCCGGGCGTGAACGCATCGGCGTAGTCACCCCATACTTCCACCACACCCAGGCTGTCGGCAGGGTATGCACCGCTGATCGCGTCATCGATGCTCGCGGGGATGATCTCGCCGTCCGCGTTGAACTGCACCACCAATCGACCGACGTACTTGAATTCGCCTTCGGTGTTCACCAGCGCAACGGGCTTGCCGTCAAGACCGGTCGTGAGGAAGGGGTAGCCTTCAGCGGCAACGTCACCGGTGCGCAAACGATCGGTGGCGTCGGCCATCAAGGTGTTGCTGCCACCGGCGATGATCACGTCAACACCGTTCAACAGAAGCGCCAGAGCCTTCTCGTTGGCGATCTGCTGCAAGTGGCTCAGGAGGATGATCTTGTCGATGCCTTCCGCGAAGCGCAGTGAGTCGATGACGGGCTGAACGATGCTGGCCAACAAGGCCATGTCGTTGGTGCCTGCTCCGGGGTTCGATACCGTTGTAGCGCCCGGGCTGCTGATGCTCGCGAGCAGCGGGGTGGTCACACCGACCACGCCGATCATCTCGCCGTTCACGTTGATGATGGTGCTCGGCGCGATCTTCTTGGTGGCGTTGATCACCGAAGCCGCCTGCGATGGGTTGCTTTGGAAGAAGCTCGGCTCTTCACGCGTGGCGGTGAAGAGCGGGTTGAGGACCGCATCCGCGCTGAAGTTGAGGTTACTGCTGAGGTAGGGGAACTGCGCGCCGAACCAACGGATGGCCGCACCGCTGTTCACACCACCGATGATGTTGCGCAGTTCGCTCGTACCCAGGTCGAACTCGTGGTTGCCCAAAGCCGAGGCATCGATGCGCATGATGTTCAGGATCGTGATGTCCACGCGACCGATGCCTGCGCGCAGATCGTTGTTCGCGAAGGGCCCTCCGTAGATGCTCTCATATGCGGCCTTCAATGGAGCCACGAGGGAAGGATCCTCACCGCTGAACATGAAGGGCGATGGCAGGATGTTGTCGCCGCTGCTCAGCTTCAAGGTGTTGGCGTAAGTGCCTTCGAGACTGTCGACGATCGCTGCGAAGCGTGGTGCGTCCTCCACGGCAGGCACAGCGGCCTCGAAATCCGAAGCGTGCAGGATCTGCAGTTCGAAGGGCGGCGGGTTGATGCGGAAGGTGCTCACCGTTCCGCTGATCTCATTACCAACGATCAAGAAGGGTTGGCCATCAGGGCTATTGGCGGCGCTTACGAACTTGATGTCTTCGGGACCCAGATCGAGCGCGGTTCCAGCGGCGGCGTTGCCCGCGAAGTCGCGGTTGTTGAGGTATTGCACGAAAACCGGCGCACTGGGTACAGAGACATCATACACCACCACCCCACCGATACGCTCAAGACCAACGAAGGCATAGGTGCTGCCGTACACTTCGGCGACGGTCACGGCCTCGGGCTCCGGTCCTTTGTCATCACTACGTGAATCGAAGGAGTTGTTCGCACTGTTGTTGCAGTTGAAGTTGGTCGGGAAAGCAGCGGAGGTGATCTGCTCCAACTGGTCGCCGCTGTCCCACACGATGGCACCGTTCGCATCGCGGATGGTGAAGCTGCGCGAGCCGAACACATGGATCTCGTCGAAATCGCCGTCGCTGTCCGTGTCGCCCGAGAAGATCGTCGCGTTCAACCGTCCAATGTTCGCGTTCTGCTTCAGTGTAGCGGCGTTGGGGAAGACCGTGGGATCGAGCACGTAAGCCGCGTTGCCGATCCGGCGCGGCTCCACGAACGTGCCCCACTCGCGGGCGTCGCCTTCGTTCGCGTATGCAACATAGGTCTGCCCGCCAATGGTGAACGCGTCGATCGCATCGGGCATGTACACGCCCTTCACCGGCCAGTTGGCAATGTTCACGCCCGTGGGCGTATCGCGCGGATCGAGGCCGTTGCCCGCAAGGCTGTGGTCTTTCAGGCCGAGCGAGGTGATCTGCTCGATGGTGCTCGTAGCGAGGTCGATCCGAGCTACGGCATTGTTCTCCTGGAACGCGACGAAGGCCTTCAAGCCATCATCGCTCACCGCGATGTACTCGGGTTCCAGATCCTGCGCCACCGTAGCGCCGGGCCCGAAAATGCGCACGCCGGGCAACATCGCCGGTGTGTACGCAGTGAAGTCGATCGTGCTCACGTTCGCATTCGTCAACGAAGCCAGCCCACCGCTGATGTCGATCACGCTCACCGTTCCTTGTGGGTCGATGGTATAGGTATCGTTCGGTTCACCCTCGTTGGCTACGAGCACCTTTTGTCCGTTCGGCGTCACGGTCACCATGTCCGGTTGCGCGCCCACGGTCACTTCGCTCAGGAAAACTCCCGCTGCATCGAAGAAGACCACCTTGCCGGGCGAGGTCTTCGGGCTTGCCTCCGCAGCCACGGCGAAACCACCGGGTACTACGGTAACGCTGTTGGCCACACCACCGTAACTGGCCATGGAAACAGTGAATGCGAGGGAAAGGCTGGCAGGATCGCTCGCGTCCAGCGCCACCACTTGGTTCAGTTGGGCGTTCACGAAGAAAATGCGGTCGCTCACTGGGTCGAAGGAGACGATCTCCGCAGCTGCTGTGTTGTAGCTGCCGGTAGCGTATGTGCTCAGGTGGCTGATGCTGATCTGCGCACGAGCGACCGTTGCCAGTGCGACCAGTCCGGCTGCGATGGCAAGATGAATGAGCTGATCCCTGGATGGGAGGACGGCACGTCCGATCCGGTGGAATGAGGAGTACATGAGTTGTGTTGTTGGGTGCGCAAAACACCCCTTATGACCTTGCCCGCGAGGATCGACCGTCTTATGCTTTCCTCAAGATGATCGGTGGTCAATGCTCCCTGCACATTACGGTTGATCGCTATGGTGAGATCCATGTGAGATCGAACCACAAGCCTTCCTTGGTCATTGCTGATCTTGCAACGCATCCCGTTCATCGACGGGCGAAAACATGTCCCGCCGCACCGTCTTCAACACCTTGATCATCCTGCTGGCGGCATCGCTGCTGAAGTATGTGTGGCTTGCACGCTATTGCCACCCCATGGCCGATGATTGGGGCTATGCGCACCAGGGCATTACGCGCGACCTGCTTCCTTGGCTGTATGGCGAGTACCTGAACTGGAACGGCCGATACTTCTCGAATGTGCTGGTGGGCAATGGTCCGCTGGTGCTAGGGCTCGATGCGCTATGGCTCTATCGGATGGTGCCGGTGGCGCTCATGCTGCTAACGGCCGTTGCTGCGTTCGCGTTGATCCGCTCATTGACCCGGGAAGCACTTACCGCGCGGGAGCAAATGGCCGGGGCATTGGTATTCCTATCGCTGTTCGTCCAAGGCATGCCCGACATGGGCGAAGGCTTCTACTGGTACACTGGTGCCGTTACCTATCAACTCGGTAACGCCTTGCTCCTGTTCCACTTGGCGCGACCGGTGTGCGATCGTTCTACACGGGCAACAAGTCTCTTCCATTCTCTTGTCGATGCGCTGCTGATCATCGCGATCATCGGCAGCAGCGAGGTGCATATGGTGCTGATGGTCGCACTGCACGGTGCGAGTGCGCTCCTTCCAGTTGCCGGTGCTTCGCATTCAGGTGCACGCAAGTGGTGGAAGCTCTTGTTGGTGGTCGTTTGTGCAAGCGTTGTTGTATTCGCTCCGGGCAATACGGTGCGCAGCGCATTGTTCGCCAACGCGCACGACCCCCTCCATTCCGCGTGGTGGGGGTTGCTCCAGACCGGCCGCTTTGCTCTCACTTGGGCGATCGATCCGGCACTGTTTGTGTGCTCAGTGCTCTACCTGCCGCTAAGCCGCCGACTTGCCACAACGGATGAGCGCATTGAACGCGCATTCAGCCTGAAGCCGTGGATGACCTCGGTCGCGCTTCTGGCCGTCATCTTTCTGTGCGCCTTCCCGGCCTATTGGGGTACCGGTATTCTCGGGCAACACCGCACCATGAACGTGGCGTACTGCTTCTTCCTCCCGCTGTGGTTCGTCAACCTCACGGTTTGGGACGTCCATGTGTTCAGCAAGCGCTGGAACGTGTTGCCTCGACTTTCGCCGCGCGTTTCTGGCATACTCGGCATCGCACTCCTTCTACTACTGAACCTCGATCGCAATGGCGGCGACACGGCCCGCGACCTTTTAACTGGCCGTGCCTCGCACTTCAATGGGCAATTGCAACATCGCTATGCACTGCTATTGAAGGCGCGCACTAATGAGTTGCCTGTGATGCTACCAGCGATCGCTGACCCGCCCGAAAGTCTTCCGCTTTTTGAACTGCAAAATGATCCGCACCATTGGGTGGATCAGTACTACGCGCTCTACTTCGGGTTGAAGGGGCGGCAGATCCATCGCGGACCTGCGCCCTGATACCTGACCTTCGCCGCCCATGGCAACTATAGGAACAGATGTTTCGACCGCTGCGGCGCTGCTGCGGAACGGGGAAGTGGTTGCCATTCCCACTGAAACGGTCTATGGGTTGGCGGCGAATGCATTCGATGTTGACGCTGTGCTCAGGGTCTTCGAGGTCAAACAACGCCCCAGTTTCGACCCGTTGATCGTACACATCGGTCGTATGGAGCAACTGCACGATGTGGTGGCCCATGTGCCACCCGAAGCGCAGGCGCTGATCGATCGTTTCTGGCCAGGGCCGCTCACCGTGGTGCTGCCGAAACAGAAGCGCGTGCCCGATATCGTTACCAGCGGCCTCGACACGGTTGGCGTGCGCATGCCCGCGCATCCGCTCACGCTCGAATTGCTGCGCTCACTCGACCTTCCACTGGCGGCGCCAAGCGCCAACCCGTTCGGCTACGTAAGCCCCACAACAGCGCAACATGTTGCCAGTCAACTCGGCGCACAAGTGCCTTACATACTCGATGGAGGGGCGTGCCGCGTTGGGGTGGAGAGCACGATCATCGGGTTCGGACCGCTGCCGGTGCTCTACCGCGCAGGTGGCATCCCATTGGAGGAGATCGAGGCGTTGATCGGAAACCTCACCCCCGGCCCCTCTCCTAAGGAGAGGGGAGTGATGGTGCAAGCCCCCGGCATGCTACTGAGCCATTACGCCCCACGTAAGCGCGTGATCGTTGGCGATGTACGCGATCTGATGCGCACACACGCCAGCAAACGCATCGGCGTCATCACCTTCGTGGATGACCATGGCGCAGCGATCAATGAGGTGCTCTCCCCTTCCGGCGATCTGCACGAAGCCGCCAGAGGCTTGTTCGCAGCGTTGCGAAGGTTGGACACCAGCAATGCGGAACTGATCCTCGCAGAGGTCTTTCCGGAAGAAGGGCTAGGGCGCGCGATCAACGACCGCTTACGGAGGGCCAGCGCCCATGCCTGAACCCTTCATGCGATCTTTGTCGCCGATGAGGAAGGGCATCGCCATACTGGGCAGAACGTACGCGCAGGCGTTGCTCTATCGTTGCCTCTTTTTGTTGTCGCCTTTCCTCACCGGACCATGTTTGGTCAATGGTCAGGATTGGGACGTCTATCTCTCCGGCACCATCTCCGATGCCGCCAATGGTGCGCCGATCCCCTTCGCGGAAGTGGAGGTGGTGGATCAACTCGACACCGCACTACTGGGCGGCTCCATCAGCACCGCTAACGGGGCATTCCTGGTGGAGTTGTACTCCGGAGCAATGATCGAGGGCGGTTATTACCTATTGGAGTTCAAGGCACCTGAACATCGATCGCGCATGGCTGTGATCGACGTTTCCGGTGCAGATCGGGAACTGGAACTGAATACGGCTTGGCGTATCCACATGGATGTTTCCTTGACACCCGCCTCGGACACCACCAGCAAGGAGCCGCTTCTGGGCTTCTGCACCTTCGACAAGTCGGGGCGCAACTTGCGCTGGGCCACTGCCGAGACGCGCAAGGCGTACCCTATAGAACGATATCTCGATCCACGCATTGGCGCATCCCTTGGGTTGGTGGATTCGGTTTATCGGCAAGAAGGTACTATGGTGGATGGTCGCGTGTATGACCACTGGACCGGTGCTGGCCTTGAAGGGGCCACGGTCCGCATGAACTCGGATCAAGGCTTCAGCACAGAATTGATCACTGACGAGAACGGCTACTACGCAACCAACCTTCCATATGATCACGTGATCGATATCGCCTACACGCACCCGGATAAGGTCTCGAAGCGGGTGCAACTCGATCTCAGGAATATTCCCGAAGCCGACCGCGTGAGCGGCTTCCGTGCTGTGGTTGACATGCGCTTGTTCGCGCCACTGCCTGGTGAGGACCTGAGCTTTCTTGCGGAACCCATCGGGATATCGAGATATGACCCGGCTACAAGAAACATGGCTTGGGACTTAAGCGTGTCCAAGCCGTTGCTAACGCGCCAAGAGGAGATCCTCCGACGCCACACTCCTATCCCCTCGAAAGGCAGAAAGCAACACTAGCGCCATCTTCGCGCTCTTGGTCCATGTGCCCGCAGGCACATGGGTACTCGGCTACATGAAAAAGGGCATCGCCATACTCGGCAGCACGGGCAGCATCGGCACACAGGCGTTGCAGGTAGTGCGCGAGCAACCCGATCGGTTCCAAGTGGAACTGCTCACCGCCGGGAAGAATGCCGATCTCCTTATCGCACAAGCCAAGGAGTTCAACCCGAACGCCGTGGTGATCGGTGACGGGTCGCGCTATGCCGAAGTGAAGGATGTTCTGTTCCCACTTGGTATCAAGGTGTATGCTGGCGATGCCGCCATGGAGCAGGCGGTGCGCAGTGAAGGCATCCAACTTGTGCTTACAGCGCTCGTTGGATACGCAGGCCTGAAACCCACACTGGCGGCCTTGGAGGAGGGCAAACACATTGCTCTCGCCAACAAGGAAACGCTGGTGGCCGCTGGTCACTTGGTAACGAAGCTGGCGCGTGAGAAGGGCGCCAACATCTACCCCGTGGACAGTGAGCATAGCGCTATTTTCCAGTGCCTTGCTGGTGAATGGGACAACCCGATCGAGAAGATCGTGCTCACCGCCAGTGGTGGCCCGTTCCGCGGAAAAAAGCGCGATGAACTGGAGAAGGTAACGGCAGCCCAAGCACTGAAGCACCCCAACTGGGACATGGGTGCTAAGGTGACGATAGACAGCGCGAGCCTGATGAACAAAGGGCTGGAAGCCATTGAGGCAAAATGGCTCTTCAACCTGAAGCCGGAGCAGATCGAGATAGTGGTGCACCCACAGAGCATCGTACACAGCTTGGTACAATTCACCGATGGCAGCATGAAGGCGCAGCTCGGCCTGCCCGATATGAAGTTGCCTATCCAATACGCCATGGCCTATCCCGAAAGGCTCAAGACCAACTGGCCGCGCTTCGACTTCATGGCCTACCCAGCGTTGACCTTCGAACCACCCGACCTCGGGACTTTCCGGAATCTGACGTTGGCCCTCGAGGCCATGAAACAGGGCGGCAACATACCCTGTGTGCTGAACGCGGCCAACGAGATCGCCGTGGAAGCATTCCTGAAGTCGCGCATCGGATTCCTGGAAATGAGCGACCTGGTGGAGCATTGCCTCGCGAAGGCGACCTTTGACCCCGCTCCAACACTCGACACCATCGCTGCTACGGACGCCGAAACAAGGCGCATAGCGCGCGAGCGGTTGTCGATACCTCAACCATGATCCAAGCCGCTCAGCTACTTCTCAGCCTTTCCATTCTCATTGTCCTGCACGAGATGGGGCATTTCCTGCCCGCTCGCTGGTTCAAGATCCGTGTGGAGAAGTTCTACCTCTTCTTCGATCCTTGGTTCTCGCTCTGGAAGAAGAAAAAGGGGGACACCGAATATGGCATCGGCTGGTTGCCATTGGGTGGCTACGTGAAGATCAGCGGCATGGTCGATGAGAGCATGGACAAGGCGCAGATGGCAAAGCCACCGGAGCCTTGGGAGTTCCGCAGCAAACCCGCATGGCAGCGACTGATCGTTATGATCGGTGGCGTTACAGTGAATCTCCTGTTGGGTATTGCGATCTACATCGGCGTGCTCTTCGTGTGGGGGCTCGATTACCTGCCGTTGGAGAATTCCCCGTATGGCTTGGTACCGAGCAAAACCATGCAGGAGTTCGGCGTGCAACCCGGTGACCGCTTGCTCACCGTGGACGGCATGAAACCTGAATCGCTTCAACAAGCCGGTAAGCAGATCCTCATCAATGACGCGCGGAAACTGGAGCTTGATCGTGCGGGCGAAAAGGTGTTGGTGGTGTTGCCGGAGGATATCGAGGAGCGCTCGTTGGATGTTGAGGAGAAGGTGTTGCTATCCGAACGCATGCCCTTCTACGTGGGTGGTTTCACGGATGAAAGCAATGGCGAGAAGGCTGGTCTGCAATTGGGTGATCGGATCGTGGCGGTGGATAGCGTACCAACGCCCATGTTCGACCAGTTCACAAGCTATTTGCAGGACAAGAAGAGCGTACAAGTACAAGTCCATGTGGAGCGCGGGGGACAGCCCGTGGTACTTCCCGTGCAAGTGAACGACGCGGGGTACATCGGCGTGAAAACCATGGCCTCGTACGACTCCTTGGTCGCTCGCGGACATGCCTACCACATTGAGACCAAGAAATACGGATTTCTTGAGTCGTTCCCGGCCGGGATCTCCTTTGGTCTCGAGAAACTGAACGACTATGTGTCCTCCCTGAAACTGCTCTTCACGAAGAGCGGCGCCAAGCAAGTGGGTGGCTTCGGAAGCATGGGAAGTATGTTCCCGGACGAATGGGACTGGCAGAGCTTCTGGATGCTCACCGCCTTCATCAGCATCATCCTCGCCTTCATGAACATCCTGCCGATCCCAGCACTTGATGGCGGCCACGTGGTATTCCTGCTGTATGAAATGGTGGCGCGTAAGCCAGCACCGCAGCGTGTGATGGAGGTGGCACAGATGGTGGGCATGGTGCTCCTATTGGGACTGCTGCTATTCGCCAACGGCAACGATGTGCTCAAGTGGTTCGCGGGCAAATTCTGAGCCCGCAACCTTCCTGTTGAACGCTCCGTAGGAACAGGCCGCATGGCCCGCCTTATCCTAATAGAAGACGACGACCTGTTGCGCAGCTTGATCGGCCGCAGACTGAGCGCTGCCGGTCATGAAGTGATCGCTCTGGCCGATGGCCGCGACCTGTTCGCACTGGTGGAAAAGATCCACGTGCACGCCGTTCTGGTGGATCTTGGCCTTCCGTTCCTCGATGGCATGTCGTTGATCGAGGGCCTTCGCGCCCGAGGACACGAACTCCCTGTGATCGCCTTGAGCGGCCGGGAAGAAGAGCACCTGAGGGAAGCGGTGCGCGGCAGCGGCGCCAACACCTTCTTCGCCAAGCCGTTCGATCCAAGCGAACTCGTGCACGAGGTGCAGCGGTTGCTGGCGGCGTAGAAACCCGATTTTTTCTCTCGTCTCTTTCAGCCCCGTACTCTGTAGAGGACAGGGCGAGATTCGGCTTGCGCGGGGTGAGGTACTTTGCGCCCGATGCTCTTCTCCTCCATTCCCGGCCAAGCAGACCTTAAGGCGCACCTGATCGGTGCAGCGCGTGAAGGACGCATCGCGCACGCACAGTTGTTCCTCGGTCCGCGCGGCAGTGGGAATCTGGCGCTGGCACTGGCCTACGCGCGTTACTTGGTGTGCAAAGAACCGGGGCAAGCCGATGCCTGCGGCGTGTGTGCTTCGTGTAATATGATGGACAAGCTGGCACATCCGGATGTGCATTACTCCTTCCCGATCTTCACGAATGAGAAAGAGAAGATCCGCACCAGCGACGACCTCGTAGGCGAGTGGCGGACAGCCGTGTTGAAGGAGCCGTTGATCGATGAAACAGCGTGGTATGGGGTCATCGAAAAGGACAACGCGAAGGGCATCATCCGCGTGAGCGAAACGCATAACAGCTTACGCAAACTCAGTTTCAAAAGCAGCCAGGGTGGTTTACGTGTGCTGTTGATCTGGTATGCAGAACGCATGAACATCGAGGCCGCCAATGCACTGCTGAAAGGACTGGAAGAGCCGGAACCGGGCACCGTTTACCTGCTGGTAAGCGAACACCAGGACCTGATGCTTCCGACCATCCTCAGCCGCACGCAACTGGTGAAGGTGTCCGGGTTCTCACCGTCGGATGTCGCAACGGAACTGATGCTGCGTTCCGGACTTCCACAGAACGAAGCGCAAAGCATCGCCGCGCGATGCGAAGGCGATCTATTGGAAGCCAAAGCAATGGTGGAACGCACGGAGGATGAACTTTTCATCTTCTTCCGCGACTGGTTGCGTGCGTGTTACGGCCGCAAAGTGGTGGAGACCGTGCAGTTCAGCGACTACTTCGCAAGCCTTGGGCGCGAGCAACAGAAAGCACTGATGCGTTATGCGCTGTACATCATCCGGCAGTGCGTTTACCACTGGCAACAGGCACCGGATCTCATCCGTGCCATGGGCCAAGAGCTTGAGTTCGTAGGCAAATTCGGCACGCTGCTCAACGATAGGAACGCCAGCGGCATCCGTCAAGAACTGGAACTCGCGCATGCGCACTTGGATCGCAATGCCAATCCCAAGGTGCTCTTCATGGACCTCAGCTACAAGCTGTTCGGGTTGTTGAAGGCGGCGTGAAGGGCGAGGCGATCACGGCTTCTTCTCCACCACTTTCCCGTTCACGCTGACAACGATGGACGTGCCATGCATGCGGGCGGTTTTGCGCGCGCGTTTCCCAGCGCGCACCAGTGCACGCGTGATCGCCTTTGCTGACTCGCTCGGCTTCTTCCTCTTGGTGGCTTTCTTCATGGCTTCTCTTCCAAAAGTACCGGCTCCTCCTTCGAAGCATCGTACAACCACCACCCATCCGCGAGGATCGAATAGTGGTCGCGGAAATTGGGGAAGCCTCTCTTGAACCGTCGGATCACGTCGGCCTTAGGGACATTGTGGCCCCCTTCAGCTACCCTGTTCGCAATTCGCCCAAGTGCGGTTGCATATGAATCAAGCATCAAGAACACGATCTCGATCCGATACCCGGCCCTCTTCCACTTGGTGATCCGTTCCAAATAAGTCTTACCACTCATGGTGGTCTCGAAAGCGAAGTCGGCGCGACCAGTGACCAGGCGATCAAGTTCTTCCAACATCACGCGGCCGGCTGCACGGGCAGCGAGTTCGGGCTTCAAAGGAGACAGCCCAGTGGCGATCAGGTCGGCGTTGATGAAGTTCAGCACGCCTGCTTCGCGCGGCAGGAACTCGCGCGCGAACGTTGTCTTACCCGCTCCGTTAGGACCAGCGATGATGATGCAACGTGGTGCGGACTTTTTCACGCGGAGGCGCTCGCGTTCTTCGTCCCCTTCATCGGCAACATCTCCTTCACCGCCGCTACTAGCGCAACCTCATCGAACCCGCACTCCGCGTAGAGTTCCTTCTGGCTGCCATGCTCGATCCACTTGTCAGGAATACCGAGACGCTTCACCTGTGCTGAGTAACCGTGATCGGCCATGAACTCGAGCACCGCGCTGCCCATGCCGCCTTGGATGCACCCGTCTTCCACGGTGATCACGTGCTTGAACTTCCCGAAGACCTCGTGCAGAAGCAATTCATCGATCGGCTTCGCGAAACGCATGTCGTAATGCGCCACCGAATAGCCTTCTGCCTGCAGTGTATCGATCCCCTTCGCAGCGATGTTCCCGATGTGCCCGATGGTGAGCACGGCAACATCGTTGCCTGAACGCACCTTGCGTCCGGTGCCAATATTGATCTCTTTGAACGGTGTCTTCCACTCCGTCATCACACCCTCGCCGCGCGGGTAGCGGATGCTGAATGGACCCGTGTTGCGCAGTTGCGCGGTGTACATGAGGTTGCGCAGCTCCTCCTCGTTCATCGGCGCGCTCACGATCATGTTCGGGATGCACCGGAAGTACGCGATGTCGAACGCACCGTGGTGTGTGGGACCATCGGCACCGGCCAAACCACCACGATCCAAACAGAAGATCACATGCAGCTTCTGCAACGCCACATCGTGCACCACTTGGTCGTACGCGCGTTGCATGAATGAACTGTAGATGTTGCAGAAGGGCATGAGCCCCTGCGTGGCCATACCGGCGGAGAAGGTCACGGCGTGCTGCTCAGCAATACCAACATCGAAGGCCCGGTCCGGCATGGCCTTCATCATGATATTGAGTGACGAGCCCGAAGGCATAGCGGGCGTGACCCCCACGATCTTCGGGTTCTTTTCCGCCAACTCCACGATGGTGTGGCCGAAGACATCTTGGTACTTGGGCGGCTGTGGGCTCTTGGGCACCACTTTAATGATCTCGCCGGTCTCCTTGTTGAAAAGGCCGGGCGCATGCCACACCGTGGCGCTGCCTTCTTCCGCAGGCTTGTACCCCTTGCCCTTCACCGTAACGGTGTGCAGGATCTTGGGACCCGGAATATCCTTCAGGTCGCGCAACACCTTCACCAAGTGCTCCACATCGTGGCCGTCCACTGGACCGAAGTAACGGAACTTGAGACTCTCGAAGAGGTTGCTCTGTTTCAGCAATGCGGTCTTCAATGCGGCATCGAACTTCTGCGCAATAGCCTGTGCGTTCGGCCCGAACTTGCTCAACTTTCCGAGCACCTTCCACACTTCGTCCTTCACCTTGTTGTAGGTGTGGCTCGTGGTAATGTCCGTGAGGTACTCCTTCAACGCACCGACGTTCGGGTCGATGCTCATGCAGTTGTCGTTGAGCACCACCAGCAGATCACTGTTGGCCGTGCCACCGTGGTTCAATGCTTCGAAGGCCATGCCTGCCGTCATTGCGCCATCGCCGATAACGGCCACAACTTGGCGGTCCTTCTCCCCTTTCAGCTTGCTGGCCACCGCCATGCCGAGCGCGCCACCTACCGAAGTACTGCTATGCCCTACGCCGAAGGTGTCGTACTCGCTTTCGCTACGCTTCGGGAATCCGCTGAGGCCTTTGTACAACCGGTTCGTGTGGAACACTTCGCGCCGACCGGTGAGGATCTTGTGGCCATAGGCTTGATGGCCAACGTCCCACACCAACTGATCGTATGGAGTATTGAAGACATAGTGCAGCGCTACCGTCAGTTCGACAACACCAAGGCTGGCCCCGAAGTGCCCCCCCTTCACGCTCACCACATCAATGATGAAGTCACGCAGCTCCTTACACACCTGCTCCAACTGCGGCTCATCCAATTTTCGCAGATCGGCCGGGTAGGTGATACCCGAAAGCAAGGGATACTGGGCGGGGTCGGTCGGGAAGGGCATTGGCGTGCGGCGAATTTAGTGGGTGCCCGGGTCCGGTGGTGAGCGGTTGGAAAGTGCGCCGTTCCGCCTTCAGGCTCTACCGTTCCTTGGGATAACGCGAATAACGCACTTCGTTGCTTCGTGGTATAGGCAATGATCGGGGGCTTGCGCGCGTCTATGGCATAACCCGCAAGATCATGGCCAACTCCATTTTCAACTTCTTGTCGCGCCTCGACCGGTTCGAGCGCTGGTTCAACGCCCGGTTCGGGTGGTTCTTCACCAACGGCATGAAGGGCGATGCGGCGCTTAAAGACGCACGCACACGTTCTTCGCTTCGGTAAAGAAGCGAAGCGCCTCCCATCCACCCTCGCGGCCCACACCGCTCTGCTTCACTCCGCCGAAGGGGGTCCGGAGATCGCGCACCATCCAGCAGTTGATCCACGTGATCCCGGCTTTCAACTCGCGCGCAACGCGGTGAGCCCTTTTCAGATCGTTGGTCCAGATCACAGAGGCCAAGCCATATAGCGTGCTGTTCGCAAGGCGCAGCGCATCCGCTTCATCGTCGAACGGCTGCAGCGTCACCACCGGGCCGAAAATCTCTTCCTGTATCGCGGAGCAGTTGTTGTCAAGACCCTCTATGACCGTCGGGGCGATATACCAGCCATTCGCAAGCGCTCCCGCAAGTTTCACGCGCTGGCCACCGCACAAGACCATGCCACCACCCTTCTTCGCTCCCGCGATATACGCGAGCACCTTCTCCATGTGCGGTTCGCTCACCACAGCCCCCACATCGGTGGCCGCATCGTTCGGATCGCCCACGCGAAGTGCCTTCACCCGTTCAACAAAGGCATCGCGGAAACGCGGATAGAGCGAACGTTCGATGAGGATCCGTGATCCACACAAACAGATCTGCCCTTGGTTGGTGAACGAACTGCGCACGGTGGTCTTCAGCATGTCCTCGAAATCGCAATCAGCGAACACGAGCACCGGGTTCTTACCGCCAAGTTCGAGGCTCAATTTCTTGAACATCGGCGCAGCGACACGAGCGATCTCGGCACCGGTTTTCGTTCCGCCCGTAAAGCTGATCGCCGGTATCCGTGGGTGCGACACGATGGCGCTGCCAACCTTGGGACCAAGTCCGTGTACGATGTTGAGCACTCCCGGTGGAAGTCCCGCTTCGTTGCACAATGCGCTCAGCATGTACGCTGTCATCGGTGTCACCTCGCTGGGTTTGGCGACCACACAATTGCCCGCAGCAAGTGCCGGTGCGATCTTCCATGTGAAGAGGTAAAGCGGCAGGTTCCAAGGACTGATGCAACCGGCCACACCAAAAGGCTGGCGGTCGGTGTAATTCACTGCTACATCGTCCATCATATGGCTCTCGCTGGCGAAGTGCAGGATACCCGTGGCGAAGAACCTGAAGTTGCTAATTGCCCGTGGAATGTCCACACGGCGCGCAAGCGACAGGGGCTTTCCATTATCACGGCTTTCCGCGGCCACGAACTTTTCCAAGTCGCGCTCGATGAGAGCCGCCAACTTCAGCAACCGGTCGCTCCGGCCATCGCGCCCCAAGGCGTTCCATGCAGAGAATGCAGCGTGCGCAGCGATCACCGCTTGCTCCACATCGCGCTCGTCGCTATCAGGAAGTTGAACATACGCCTCGCCGGTGGCCGGCGTATGGCTCACAAGCCACTGGCCGGAAGCAGCGGGTTGCAACTGGCCATTGATGAAGTTGAGGATGGGTGATTCCATGGACGGATGCGAAGGTATTCCTCTGCGACAGCGCTTTCTTGGACCCGTGCTCACCGTTCCATACGCCGAAGGGCCCGCTTTCGCGAGCCCTCCGACGCCTTGTTGCACTTGCCTCTGTTTCCGATCGCCTCGAGTTGGTCGAGGCGATGACGGCCTACTCGATGACAAGCCTCTTTGATATCGTTCGGTCCCCCAGGACCACCGTGGCGACATACGTGCCTTTGCCTTCACCCGTCAGGTCAACGACGCGCGCTTGGCCACCTTGGCCCATTACTGCTTCGCGATGAACGATCCGGCCAGCGGCATCCGTGATGTACAACTCACCATTTCCGCCTTCATCGGGTAACGGGAAGGCGAGCGTGAAAACCCCTGCACTGGGGTTAGGGAGTACGCGGAGATCATCCGCAGATCGTTCTCCGGCTTCTTGGACAGCGGCCTTTTCGACACCATCATCCGCGCCTGTTTCATCAACCGTATCGTCAACCGTCGAATGCACGGGCACGGTGGTCGGCTTCTGCTTATAGCGATACCGGAAAACCTCGGCTTTCGGCGCGCCTTGATCCGGGGCGTCAACTCTTTCGCCCTGCACCACAACTTGGCAAAGTGCGGGCATGCAAGCAACCGCTGGATGAGCGGGCGGCTCGGGCACGTCGGCATAGGCCGGATACTCCTCGGCCATTCGATCCGCCAAAAGCATGGCCATTTCTTCGGCTTCGTCAAGCGCTTCGATCGCCGCCATGGTATCCATACTGATCACGATTGTGGTCACTTGATCTCCGTCAACCTCACGCACGATCACAGAACGGGTCTTTTGGAATTGGAGCATTTCCTGCGCCGTGGCCGTCAGTGTGGCCGCGATCGCTCCATACAAAAACAGGTGTCGTGTGATGAACATGGTGGGGAGTGCGTTAGGACGCTGCGAACGTATCCGGCCACATTTCGGTGGGCTGTTAAAGCCCCGCCAACGCCGGTTAAAGAACGTTAAGTGGTTTATGCTCCCTTGCCATGGGGATACTTTGGCCGCCCACCGCAGCGTGCATGAGCGGTGGCACTCGTGGACAAACGCTGGATCGCCGCCCTGCTCGTAGGGATCACTCTGGCGCTTGCCGGCCTCACCATCATACAAGCGCAATGGATCAGTGGCGTGATCGCGCTTCGCGATGCACAGTTCGGCCAGAGCATCGATGATGCGGTGAATGCCGTGAGCGATCGCATTGAGAGGGCGGACGCATTGGCCGGGATCAAGCAACATACCGACGGTGCACGAATGCTGGCCATGATCGACAGCATGCGCATCTCCGGCAGCGACCCACGATACGATGGCATTGCGATCATCGACGAAGCGCCCGATGGATCAGGGGATGCCCTGCTCCGGGAATCACTGGTGGACGACATGGTGCGCGGCATTCTCTTCGGCAACTCGCAACGCCCGATCGGTGAGCGGCTTGACGAGAACCTGCTTGATTCGCTGGTGCGGGAGGAATTGCGCGCACGGGGCATCACCGAGCCTGCGGCATTCGCCGTTATGGCCGACTCCGGCACCGTGATCATTGAGCACCACGCCGGACCGGACGATCAAGCTGATGAACTCACGTTGTCCGCCCACCGCACACGGCTCTTTCGCAGTGAGGCCGTAGCTGTTCCTTATTGGTTGCTGGTCAGCGTGCCGGGGCAGCGCTCGCACATCCTGCGCAGCATGGGCTGGCAATTGGTGTTGAGCGCATTGTTAGTGCTCATCATCGCAGGCATGTTCGTTTTCACGATCATCACGATCGTTCGCCAGCGACGCATGAGCGAGATCAAGAATGATCTGGTGAACAACCTTACCCACGAGCTGAAGACTCCTATTGCGACCATCGCCTTGGCCTGCGAGGCGCTGGCGGATCCCTCGTTGCCGAAAAGCGAGGAGCGCACAAAGTCGTTCACGACCATGATCCGGGATGAGAACAAACGGCTGGGGGTGCTGGTGGAGAGCGTGCTGCAAAGCGCAGTGTTGGACAGTGGAAGCATGCGCCTACGGCCAGTGGACCTTGACCTGCACAGCGTGATCACGGAAGTCGCGCGCAATACCAACATACTCGCGGAACGCCGAAATGGCCGGGTAACAACTGACATGAAAGCCGAGCTGGCACATGTCTTGGGCGACCGGATACACTTGGCCAATGTGTTGTACAACTTGGTGGACAACGCGGTGAAGTATTGCGAGAAGGAGCCACGGATCATCATCAGCACCACCAGCAACACGTCCGGGTTGAGCATCGCCGTGCAGGACAATGGTATCGGCATCGCGAAACCCGAACTGAGGCGCATCTTCGAGCGATTGTATCGCGTACCAACGGGCAACCTGCACAATGTGAAGGGATTCGGCCTCGGCCTCAGCTATGTGAAGAGCGTAGTGGAGGGACACGGTGGGAGGATCACCGTTGAAAGCGAACCCGGCTCTGGAAGTACGTTCCGCATCACTTTACCTTTTGAACATGCAAACACCACTGCGACTGCTCGTCGTTGAGGACGATCCCAATCTGGGGTTTCTGCTCACGGAATACTTGGCGGCGAAAGGGTATTCGGTCGAGTTGCAGAAAGACG
>CADECG010000033.1 GCA_902825795.1 uncultured Bacteroidota bacterium | reverse complement strand
TATTCGGACAATTGTCAGTGGCATTCGGAATCCCGTCACCATCACTGTCGGTTGCGGGTACACCTACGCACTGGCAGAACGGATTGTAGGTGTCATTGACCGTGTTCGCATTGCCGTCATTGCAGGGTGTCCCCGCAAGCTGACTTCCGCCGGGGGTGCCCGTGCAATCGTAGAGCAACCCGGCACAATCGCAGTTCGCATCGTAGGTATCCAAGCCGGTATCCCACTGCCCGTCATCGCAAGGAGCACCGGGCAACGCGGATCCGCCCACAGCCCCAAGGCAATCAATGGGTTCACCGACGCACGTACAGTTTGCGCCCCATGCGTCATTTCCGGTCGCCGCATTCCCATCGTTACATGCAGTTCCTGGAAGCGCTGGTCCGCCAACAACCCCGAGGCAGTCAGTAGGCGGAGGTCCGCCGGAAGCAATTGTGATCGAGCCAAGAGACAAGTTCCAGTACGACCCGCTGCTTGATGTTTCAAGCTTCGCCGCGCGGACCATGTACTCGCCACCAGCGACGAAGGGCACCAAGGGTGTGTTGTAGGTGGTGCCGGTGATCATGGTGGGCACGATGCGTTGCGGAACGCCAGCAGCATCGAACTTGTACAAGTAGTAGCCCGCAGCGCCCGCAGCAGGTCCCCAACTGAAGGCCGCATTACCACCACTGTTCGTAACGGACAAGCTGTTCGGCGGAGCGGTCATGACCATGCGCACCGAGGGATCGCCCATAAGCCCCATATGCACTCGGCTGAAATTGTTGCCCTGCCACCCGCCGTTCTGCGGCGTGTAGATGGCCCCGTTGTTCATGGATTGCAGGACGCTCGTCCCAATGTGCTCACCGAGCCCCATCGGATGGAACCACCAATTGGGAGCACCGGCCCAAACACTACTGAGGCCATTGCCCGAAGCGATGTAGGCCTTCAGGAAGTTGTTGCGATTGTCCCAGTCGCCGAAGTAGCTGCCGAACGACATGTTGAACACGCCGCCGTTGATCACGCCACTTGCAAAGCCCTGGGTTGTTGTGATGTTATCCGCGCCATTGTACGTGAGCACACCATTGTCCGTGGCTTGCAATCCCCCACCGCTACTGTACGTCCACAGGTAACTCTGGTTGTTGATGAATGTGCTGTACGCTGGACCGTACGGATAGCAGTCCGTGATGGTAGCCGGCAATACGCACGGTGCGATGCCTTTGTATGCACTACCGGCCAACGGGTTCGCCACCCATTGGAGGTTATCGAACACGATACCGCGCACCGTCGGGGTGTAGCCTTTGATCTTGAAGTTGTGTGCGCGGTCGAGGTAGTTCTTCATCAACTGCACTTCGCTCGAACTGAAGGCCGGCATATCGTACATGTCCACGCGGCCGACAGCGAGCTCTATTGCACTAGGGAAATCGCTCTGGTCGAATTTCCCATCACCGGGGGTGTTCCTGTTCGCAACCCGCTGGGCACCGCCGTTGTTCACCGAGTTGTCGGTCCACGTGCCGTTCATTTCACCGTAGTAGCCATCACACGGCCATGCCCCTTGGTGTTCAGCATGACCATCGGGATTGATGTTCCCGCTGTATGGCACCGGCACGTGACCAATGGCATACACGGCTTTCACATTCGTGGGATCGGTGTTGTACGTGCCGATCACCAACTGGCGAACGCTGTTGACAGTGGCCGTCCGACTCACGTCATGACGCACCACTTTCCAGCCATCGGCCTTAAGATCCGTCTGTAGCTGCTGAAGTTCCAGGTTGAGCGATGGCGCCAACTGGTTATCCACCAAGAGCACGATGACACCCATGTAGTCGGTGATCGGCGCTTCGATACCGGCAACGACAAAGCCGTAACCGGTCCCGGCGGAGGCCGCACGGACCACCTTGTACTCATACACCGTACCGATGGTCACCGCATTGTCCTGATAACTGGTGGCCGTTCCGGCAGCAGTGGCCAGCGTGCTTCCCCAAGTGGTTGCACTACGGAGCTTCCGGTAGATGGTGAAGCCTGTTGTGCTCGGGTGCGTGGTCCAGTTGAGCGTGATGCGCGCTGGAGCGGCTTGTGCTGTAGCGTACACCTGCACGCTATTGGTGACCGACACACTTTGCGCGATGGATGTCGCGACAATGAGAAAGGCGGCAAAAAGGGCAACGATCCTACGTTCCATCGGCAGATGTTCGGTTGGTGGAGTTGCTTCGGAAACCGAACCCGCGGTGAGCATTCCGCGATCCCATGAGCAGATGGGATGGAAGGCGCGACTTCTTCAGCGCCCTTTCTACCGTAAGGAGCCGTCATCTGGTTACAACCGACACGGGATCAGCAAGCACAGGCCGCAGACCAGCAGCACGGGACCATAGCCCGAAAGGGCAGGCCCATCGACGGAAAGATGTCTAGTGACGCACTACTCTGGCCTTCGCCAGGTCCGCTCCTGTGCTGTCCTGCAACACCAGCAAATAGGTGCCTTGGGCCAACTCGGCGATATCCACGACAAGGTTGAAGGGAACGCGCAGTGCTTGCTTCCCCAAGAGGTTATAGAGCACAACACTATGGGCATTGTTGCCCGCCCATGCAAGGTTCAGCGAACCGGTGGTCGGATTGGGATGCACCGCCAACCAAGGAAGCGCACTGACCTCAATGATCCCGATCGCACAGGCATCCCCTATTCCATCCCCGTCGCTGTCCGTCTGATCGGGGTTGAAGATCCAAGGGCAGTTGTCACAAACGTTCCCGATGGTATCCAGATCAAAATCCGCTTGATCGCTGTTCGGGTCGGCTATGCAATTGTCCACGCAATCCAGATCACCATCGCCATCGCCATCGGGATCGGGAGTGATCCCAGTATTGCCACCAGCACATGTTCCGCAACCATCGATCACAGCCGTGCCACCCAAGTCACCGTTGCAATCGAAGAGAATGCCAACACAATCGCAGAGGGCGGTCCAGGTATCGTCACCGGTGTTCACATTGCCGTCATCGCAGGCGGTGCCGGGCAGGGCCAGTCCACCGGGAACACCGGCACAATCGTACGCTTGCCCAAGGCAAACGCATCCGTTCGACCACGTATCCAAGCCCGTTAACGGATCGTTGTCGTTGCACGTCGTCCCGGGCACGCCGCTGCCCCCAGGCAACCCGGTACAATCGATCACGAGACCAACGCATTGGCAGTTCGCCGTCCATGCATCGGCCCCTGTATTCGGATCACCGTCGTCACATGCCGTGCCCGGCAACTGGCTGCCGCCGGGTATGCCGAAGCAGTCGATCAATTGGCCTATGCAATTACAGTTCGGCTGCCAGATATCGTCACCAGTGTTTTGGTTGCCATCGTCGCAAGGGACACCGGGCAACGCCGCGCCTCCCGGAATGCCTTGGCAATCGATCAACTGGCCAACACATGCGCAGGCCGAGGTCCAAACGTCTATGCCGGTTCCGGGATCACCATCGTCGCACACTGTGCCGATCTGGTCCGTTCCACCGGGCACTCCATTGCAATCGATGACTTGCCCAACGCACAGACAGCCCAAGGACCATTGGTCGTTGCCGGTCAATGCATCACCGTCATCACAAACAGAGCCGAGCACTGACGGCCCACCCGGAACACCGGTGCAATCGATCGGCAAACCGCTGCATGTACAGTTGTTGTCCCAGACATCATCACCCGTTGCACTATCACCGTCATCGCACGAAAGCCCCGGTAACGCCGCACCACCTGCAACGCCTTCGCAATCGATCAATCCGCCTGCGCAAATACAATCCGTTCCGAAGACGTCATTGCCGGTTGTGCTGTCGCCATCATCACAAGTCGCACCAGGGAAATCAGGGCCACCGACCACCCCGAAACAGTCGATGAGCGTGCCGGTGCAGGCGCAACCGGCGTCGAAGCTATCGTTGGCAGTATTGACGTTACCATCATCACATGGAGAGCCGGGCAGGCTATCGCCCCCAGCGATCCCGACACAATCGATCAGCAGGCCAGAGCACGCACAACCGGTGTCCCAAAGGTCATTACCTGTGGTGGCGTCCCCATCATCACACGCTGTTCCAGGGAGACCACCGCCGCCGGGCACACCCATACAATCGAGCAACAGACCGGAACAGGCGCAATCCGAAGCGTAAACATCGTTGCCGGTCAGCGGGTCACCATCGTCGCATCCGGTGCCGGGCAGGGCGCCTCCGCCGGGAACGGTGTTACAGTCGAGCAATAGACCGACGCAATTGCAGGCATTGTCCCAAGTATCGGCGACAGTGTTCTGGTCCGCGTCGTCACAAACTGTCCCAGGCAGCGCAGCACCGTTGTGTACACCCTGGCAATCGGGGTTGTAGTTGGCATAGCTGATGCAGAGCACCGCTCCTTTGGCCGGGTTCTGATCCCATGAGAATGCGCTGCGCCCGCCAGTACCACTGATCAAGAACAGCAGATCGTTCCCTTGCTGCCAACCTGCCCGATCAACCAATTCCTGAACGACGGAGGACAAGTCCGGGGTTTGTTGCGCAGGCCCGTTGTCATTGACGGCGACCCACTGTGCCGGCTGCCAATCCACGCCTGCAGTTGTGCGACCGCGACTGCTCAAACCGAACTGCAACCAACCGATCGGCGGTGCATCGTCGACATCCTCCGCCTGCACATACAACGAACAAGGGTCCACATTCGAAATACTGCTTACCGTGAACTGGATGTGCGCATCCACGATCACGGCTTGCGGCGGAAGGAGGACATTCTCGAAGCGTAGTCCGGTCAGTTGGTTACCTCGCCAGTGACCGGGCTCACTATCGTAGACCAAGTCAACCGGGCCGATGTTGACGTACAGGTTCCCGTTCGTAGCCTCTTCCGCATCGGGATTACTGGAGGTGCCGAGGTTCACACAAATGGAGGTATCAACGCACGCATTGTTCCCGCCGCAAACACCGCACAGGTCAACTACCGCACCACCGCCCGGAACGCCATTGCAATCAACCAACAAGCCAACACAAAAGCAGTTCGAATCCCACGCATCCAGAACAGTCAAGGGATCCCCGTCATCGCATGTGGCACCAGGCAACGCACTGCCACCTATCACACCGCTGCAGTCCACGGCAACACCCGTACAGCCACAGTTCGCATCCCAGATGTCGTTGATCGTGAGGATGCTGCCATCATCGCAGGCCACACCGGGCAATGCGCTGCCACCAGCAACACCATTGCAATCGATCGACGTACCCAAGCATTGACAATTCGCATCCCATAGGTCATTGCCAGTCCCCCCATCACCATCATCGCAGAAGGCACCTGGAACATCCGCGCCACCTGGTACTCCCAAGCAATCCGGCAACTGACCGGCACACTGGCAATTCGCGAGGTAAACATCATTCTGCGTGGCGGCATTCCCATCGTCGCAGGGAGAACCCGGAACCGCTGGTCCGTTCGGCATCCCGAAACAATCGAATACGGTACCGGCCGGGAACCAACTAATGCATAGTTGCGCTGCCTTGGCAAGGTCCTGTTCGCTTTGCCAAGCGCTGCGACCACCCGTGCCCGAAACGCTGAGCAGCAGAGCGTTGCCGGTTTGCCAACCGGGACGGCTGACCACTTGCTGCACGATGGCATTGAGCGCCGGGGTGCGTTGATCGAGACCCGCCTCGTCCACGGCGTCCCATGGCGCAGGTGACCAGTTGATAGGTCCGGTAAGGGTGCGCGAACTCAGGTCGAACTGTGCGAATCCAATTGGGGCGGCATTGTCCACATTCTCACAACGCACCTGAAGTGCACTTGCTCCGGGATTCTCGGTACTGCTTGCGGTGAATTGAACGTACGCAGCGACCACGATCGCCCCCTGCGGAACATCAACGCCGTTGAACCAAAGACCGATCAGTTGATCGCCCCGCCAATGGCTACTATCGCTATCGTACACCAGATCAAGCGGCCCCTCACTCAAGTAGACGTTCCCATTGGTGGCCTCCTCTGCATCACCATCGGGCTGTGCGCCCACAGAAACGCACGAGGAACTGGCACCGTTCAAGCACGCATTCGTCCCGTTGCAAACACCACAGACATCGAAAGTGGCGCTACCTCCGGGCACACCCAAGCAGTCGACCACCAAACCGGTGCACAGGCAATCCGCATCCCATGTGTCGTTCCCTGTGCTTGCACTTCCATCATCGCAGGGCGTACCAGGAAGCCCTGTTCCGCCTGGCACACCCGCACAATCCACGGGGACCCCAACACAGAGGCACCCAGGATCCCAAACATCATTTCCGGTGAGCGGATCCCCATCGCTGCACGGCAGACCAGGCATCGCGCTACCACCAGCAATGCCCAAACAATCGAAGGGCAGGCCTTCGCATTGGCAAACAATATTGTAGAGATCGTTACCCGTGTTCGGGTCGACATCGTCGCAAGCTGTTCCGGGCATTGCCGGACCACCCAGCACACCTTCGCAATCGATCGCTTGGCCTACACACAAACATGCTCCGGTCCATTGATCGGCGAACGTGTTCGGGTTGCCATCGCTACAGGGACTTCCGGGCAATGCGGTTCCGCCCGGAACGCCCAGGCAATCGATCAACTGACCAATGCACTGGCAGTTCGCGCTCCAAGTGTCGTTGCCAGTGCTCGCGTTTCCATCATCGCAAGGTGTGAATGGCGATGCGCTCCCGCCCGGCACAGCGTTGCAATCGATCGTGAAGCCGATGCACTGGCAGCTCGCCGTCCAAGTATCAAGCCCGGTATTCGGGTTGCCGTCGTTGCAGGGTGTCCATGGCATCGCGGCACCGCCCGGTATCCCATTACAATCAACTGCCACGCCTGCGCACTGACAGTTCGCGCTCCACACATCGTTCTGGGTGTTCGTATTGCCATCGTTGCAGGGCGTGCCTGGTTGCGCAGTGCCCCCTGCAACACCTGCACAGTCATATGGCAACCCGATACACGCGCAGTTCGCGTTCCATGTATCGTTGCCGGTGGCAAAATTCCCATCGTTGCACGGGCTGCCGGGCAGGGCTCCTCCACCCGGAACACCGGCGCAATCGACCGGCTGGCCAATACACACGCAGTTCGCACCCCACGTATCGTTCCCTGTCAATGCATTGAAGTCGTTGCACGCGGTTCCCGGCAACGCCGTTCCCCCGGGCACACCTTGACAATCCACGACTTGGCCGATGCACGCACACGCGGCGCTCCACGTATCGTTCACCGTATTGGCGCTGCCATCGCTGCATGCCGTGCCCGGCATTGCCGGACCATTCACCACCCCGTTGCAGTCAACGATCACGCCCGTCATGGTGAACTGCCCGCGAGAACCAAGACTCAAGTTCCAATAAGATCCGCTGAAGCTCGTTTCCAGTTTCAGGGCACGGACCATGTACTTCACGAGCCCCGTAAGACCGGTCACATTATCCGTGTAATTGAGCCCCACCACCGCATTGGTGGTCCGACGAACCCATGTTTGGGTTGCATTATCCCATCGGTACACATGATATCCCGCAACGGCTTCCGCGCTAGCCGTCCACGAAACCGCACTGGTAGTGGCACTGGCCTGCACAGCCAAAACATTGGACGGTGGAGCGACCATGGCCTGCCGCAGGGTAGGGTCGCCCAGGAGACTCACATGGATACGACCGGCATTGAAGCCTGCCGATTCGTAGTGCCCGTTGCCATTATTCTGGGTGAGCGTGGCAGCGTAGCCGATCGTTTCGCCCATGCCCATATGATGGAAAAACCAGTTCGGATAACCAGCCCAGAAATTGGTCAATGTACGGCCGCTCGCCAACGATGCGCGCATGAAATTGTCCGTGATGTCCCAATCGCCGAAGTAGCTACCGAAGAGGATCGTGAAGACACCTTGCAGATTGCTGTTCGCAAAATCCGCCGTGGTGCCAATGCCATTGCTACCGCTCCACCATCCCCCACCGCAGCCGTAGCTCCATAAGTAGCTTCCGCTGCTCATGCTCGTGAAATAGTCCGCCGCCGTAACATTGTTCGGACCCACAAGGGGCGCAAATCCGCGCCAACCGTTCTGGCTGAAGGCGTCACTATACCCCTGGAAATTATCGTCCACCAGGGCGCGCACTTGGGCGGTGTACAACTTCACTTTCCAATCGTGCAGCTTATTGAGGTAATTCCCCATGAGCACCGTCTCATTCTGCGGGAACGTCCACAAGTCGAACATGTCCACGCGTCCCACCGCTAATTCTACCGGGCTCGGTATCGTGGTCTGATCGAATTTGCCATCGCCAACGACGTTCCAATTCGCCGGATAGCTCGCGCTCTGGGTGATCAGCGAGTTGTCGGTCCAGTTGCCGTTCACATCACCGTAATACACATCCGCGACCCAACTTCCGAAATGGTCGCCATGGCCATCGGGTGCCAAGTTGCCGCTGCGCGGAACGGGAACGTGACCAATGATGAACACTGCTTTAACATTGGTCGGGTCGGCGTTATAGTCGGCAACGATCAACGGCTTGATCGCACTGGGCAACACCGATCGGCTTACATCATGGCGGATCACCTTCCAGCCATCGTTCTCCAGATCGGCCTGTGTCTGCGCCAACTGCACGGCCAAACTGGTCGAATAGAAGTTGTCAACTAGCATAACGACCGTGCCCCTGTTCTCCACCATGGCCAATTGGATGGCCGAGTTCACGTGACCATAGCCCGTTCCAAGGTTGCTGGTTGTTCGGATGATGCGGTATTCGTAGTTCGTGTTGACCGCGACCGTGTTGTCCGTCCACGAAGTGGCACCAGCACCCAGGGTTGCCAGAACTCCTCCCCAACTCGTGCCTCCTTTCAACTTTCTGTAAATGGTGTAGCCCGTGACGTTCGAGTGCGTGAGCCAATTGAGAGTGATGGCGGGCGGATTCAATTGCACGGTTGCGCTTGCCCTTACACTACGATCATGACCCAATGTCTGACCAGCAGAAGTCAGGCTGGCAATGAACATCAGGATCAATAAGATCTGCCTACAAGCCGTTTTCATGAAGGGCGGCAAAAGTAGCCGAGGGCGCCTCGCGCGCGTATCATTGTATTACAGCGGCCTGTAGTGGATCACCTGCGTGCTCGCGGAGGGTGTGTTCAAGCTCCATCCCAATGAGAACGCCAAGATGCGCGCGGTCTGGGGTACAAAGACTGTCCAATTGCTTCGACGGGGAAAGGAACCTACCCGACCAAGGTGGATAAAACATAGAAGAAGCGAAAACAAGCGTCTTCTCATTCCCTTACTTCGTGTTGTGGCGCAACCTTGGAACCTGCGCGATGCTTGCCCGTTGAAAATGCCCTTCTCCAGATAACCGTTCGCCCGACCCAATTGCCCCACCCGGTCCGACCTCATGACTGAAGCTTTTGTTGCGCCCACATCTCCTTCGACCGTCCTCGATTTCTTTTTGCACACCTACCGCTCGCATCCAAAGGCACTAGCTCTGGTTGCGGAAGGTTCAAGTTGGACGTACGATGACCTGCACGCCAGGGTTGAACGATCCGCCCGAGTATTGGCGGAACAAGGCGCTGGGAAGGGTTATCTCGTCGGGATCGCCTTGGGGCGCTCGCCGGAGCTTGTGATAGCGGTGCTTGCTGCATTGCGCACAGGAGCGGGATACATCCCCATCGACCCCGCCTACCCCGCCGATCGCATCGCCCTGATGTTGGAGGACGCCCAGCCGCCGGTGGTGGTCACTGACCGGGCCCATCAGCATTTGTTCAAAGGGTCCAAAGCGAAGGTGTTGCTGATCGATGAGATCGATCTGGCGAACGGTCCGCGCTTCGAAGGCGAGTGCCCAGCCAAGCCGGAGAATTTGGCCTATGTGCTCTTCACCAGCGGCAGCACCGGCCGCCCGAAAGGCGTGGCCATGCACCATGCGCCGCTGCTGAACCTGATCCAGTGGCAACTGCGCACATCGGTGTTGAAGGAAGGCGATCGCACATTGCAATTCGCCCCGATCAGCTTCGACGTCAGCTTCCAGGAACTCTTCACCACGTTCGCACAAGGCGGCACGTTGGTGCTAATCACGGATGAGGATCGTCTGAACAGCACCCAACTCCTGCGCAAGATCATCGCGGAGAAGATCAACCGGATCATCGTGCCCTTCGTGGCGTTGCAATACCTGGCCGAAGCCGTGGAACGCACTGGCGAAATACCATCCTCGTTGAAGGAGATCTTCACCAGCGGAGAGCAACTGAAGATCACTCCTGCGGTCTCGAACTTCTTCAAGCAATTGCCCGGCTGCCGCTTCTGCAACCAGTACGGACCCACGGAAGGTCACGTGGTAAGCGAACTGGAATTGAAGGGCGATCCTTCCAGCTGGCCTGCGCTGCCGAACATCGGCAAGGCCATCGACAACGTGAAGTTGCTTGTGCTCGATGAGCAGATGAAGCCCGTGAAGAAGGGCGAAGAAGGCGAGCTCTATCTCGGTGGTGCTTGCGTTGCCACGGGCTACATCGGTCGCGATGATCTGACAGTTGAACGCTTCCTCGCGGATCCGTTCGAGGCCGGTGGGCGACTTTACAAGACCGGCGACCGAGCGGCAGAGTTGCCGAACGGCGAGATCGATTACAAAGGCCGCATCGATGGTCAGGTGAAAGTGCGCGGCTATCGCATCGAGCTCGGCGAAGTGGAAGTGGCGTTGGAAAAGCACGCTTCCATTGAACAAGCCGTTGCCAACGTGCGCGAGGATCGCCCCGGTCTGAAGCGCCTCATCGGCTACTACGTCGCCAAGCATGAAGTGAGCGTGAACGACCTGCGCAAGCACCTCGCCTCTCGCCTCCCCGATTACATGGTGCCCTCCGCCTTTGTGGCGGTGAAGGAGTTGCCCCGCACTCCAAGCGGCAAGATCGATCGCAAGGCATTGCCCGCGCCGGATGTGAAGCGCCCCGAATTGGATGTCGCCTTCTCAGCGCCGCAGACGGGTGTACAGAAAACGCTTGCGAACGTATGGGCCGATCTGCTCGGCATCGACCGCGTTGGCATAGACGACAACTTCTTCGATCTCGGCGGCAACTCATTGCTGAGCATCCAATGCGTCGCGCAACTCGAAGGCCACGGCTTGAAGTTGCCGATCGTGAAGCTCTATCAGCATCCGACGATCAAGGCATGTGCGGCATTCCTCGAAGGTGATGCCAGCGCCATCGCTCCTTCCGAAATGGCCAAGGCGCGCAAAGCTGCAGCCGGTGGATCCAAGAAGGGCGACATCGCCATCATCGGCATGAGCGGCCGCTTCCCCGGTGCTGCCAACGTGGAAGAGCTTTGGAAGAACCTGCTCGATAAGAAGAACAGCATCAGCAGTTGGACCGCTGACGAGATCGACCCCAGCGTTCCCGCTGAACTCCGCAACGACAGCGACTATGTAAAGGCGCGCGGTGTGATCACCGATGCCGACAAGTTCGACGCGGGCTTCTTCGGTGTGAACCCGCGTGTGGCCGCGTTGATGGATCCACAGCAACGCGTGTTCCTTGAAACTGCTTGGGGCGCGCTGGAAGATGCCGCTTACGACCCCGCACAATTCGCTGGCCTCATCGGCGTGTACGCCGGCATGGGCAACAACACCTACTTCACGCGCAACGTCATCGGCCATCCCGAACTCATCGAACAGGTCGGTGACTTCGCGGTGATGACTGCCAACGAGAAGGACTACATCGCCACTCGTCTAGCGTTCGAGTTCGATCTGCGCGGTCCCGCGTTGAGCATCCACACGGCGTGCAGCACCTCGCTTGTGGCGATCGCTCAGGCGTTCAAGGCGCTGCGCGATGGTGAATGCGACATGGCGCTGGCCGGTGGCATCGCGATCACCGCACCGATCAACAGCGGTATCGTGTACAACGAAGGCGGTATGTACAGCCCCGACGGCAGCACGCGCACGTTCGACGCGCAAGGCAAAGGCACTTCGTTCAGCGATGGTGTGGGCATCATCGTATTGAAACGCCTCGACGATGCCATCCGCGATAACGACCACATCTACGCGACGATCAAGGGCGCGGCGCTGAACAACGATGGCAGCGACAAGGCCAGCTTCACCGCACCCAGCGTGCGCGGCCAGGCCGAAGTGATCGCCATGGCGCAGGCTGATGCGGGTGTTACGCCCGATCAGATCACATACGTTGAAGCGCACGGCACAGCCACTCCACTCGGTGATCCCATTGAAGTGGAAGCGCTGACGCTCGCATTCGGTGGAAAGACCAACGGCCACCATTGTGTGATCGGCTCTATCAAAAGCAACATCGGTCACCTGACACCGGCCGCTGGTGCTGCGGGCGTGATCAAGACCGCACTTGCTCTGAAGAAGGAAGTGATCCCCGCCAACGTCGGATTCGAGACTCCGAACCCGGCGAAAGCGAGTCCTGGCCGCGCATGTTGGGCACTCCGCGCATCGCGGGTGTCAGCAGCTTCGGCGTAGGCGGAACGAATGCGCATGTAATCCTCGCTGAGCCTCCCGTGATGACTGCGTCGAGCGCATCACGCAGCAAACAACTGTTCCTCCTCAGCGCAAAAAGCAAGACCTCGATCGATGCCATGACGGAAAACCTCCGCTCCTGGCTCGAAACACACCCGAACGCATCATTGGCTGATGCGGCCTTCACCTTGCAGGTCGGTCGTCGTCATTTCAAGCATCGTCGCCTGATCGTTGGCGGAAGTCCCGGTGAAGTGATCGAAGCGATCACGAACAAGGACACCAACCTGATCGGTACGCGCGAATTGCACGAAGCCTCGCCCGGCGTGGTCTTCATGTTCCCGGGCCAGGGTTCACAGTATGTGAACATGGGCCGCGACCTGCATGCCAGTGAGCCGGTCTTCGCCCAGCACTTCGACCAGTGCTGCGCGTTGTTCAGCAAGGAACTCGGCGTTGATCTCAAGGCTATCATCTTCCCGAAAGCCGGCGAAGAAGAGAAGGCTGCGGAACAACTGAAGCAGACCGTCTACACACAGGCTTCCCTGTTCACCATGCACTACAGCCTCGCAAAGCTTTGGATGCATTGGGGCATCATGCCTGACGCGATGATGGGACATAGCATCGGCGAATTCGCTGCCGCCTGTCTCGCTGGTGTGTTCACGTTGGAAGACGCCGTGAAGCTCGTCGCCAACCGCGGCCGCATGATGCAGGAATTGCCGGGTGGCAGCATGCTCAGCGTTCGCGCTGCGGAACAGGATATCGCGAAGCGCCTGCCCGCAGGTTGCAGCATTGCGGCGAACAACGGTTCCCAATTGTGCGTGGCCAGCGGGCCGCAGGAGGTCATCGCGCAGCTGCAAGCCGAACTGGAGAAGGACGGTATCACCTGCAAGTTGCTCGTGACCAGCCATGCCTTCCACAGCCCGATGATGGACGCCATCGTCGCGCCTTACAAGAAGGTGGTGGAAAGCGTGAAGTTGAACGCGCCGCGCATCCCGATCATCAGCACGGTCACCGCCGAATGGCTGAAGGACGAGGAAGCCATCTCTTCGAAATACTGGAGTGATCACCTGCGCGCCACGGTGCGCTTCGCACAGGCCGTGAAGTTCGCTTGGACGGATGCGGATCGTGTAATGCTCGAAGTCGGCCCGCGCACGACCGCGACTACACTCGCTCGCCAGCAGAGCAGCGATGCGAAGAAGCAAGCAGCTGTTTCCTCACTTGCTGATTCCGCCGGCAATGGGAATGAACTCACCCAACTGCTCAAAGCCGTTGGTGGCTTATGGCAGAGCGGTGTGCTCATCGACTGGAACAAGTTCTACGAGCGCGAACAGCGCCATCGCATTTCCCTTCCGACCTACGCCTTCGAACGCGTTCGCCACTGGGTGGACCCCGTGTCGATGGTCGTGGCCGGTGGTCACGCGATCGCATCGACTTCCATAGAAGCGCCAGTACCAAACAGTGGCGACGCGAACCTCACACCGAAGGAGGCGCTCATCCAACAGATCAAGACCTTGCTTGAAGAAAGCTCCGGTCTTGAACTCGCCGAAGCCAGCCCTGAGGAGACCTTCCTTGAGATGGGTCTCGACTCGCTCTTCCTGACACAAGTAGCAACCTCGCTCTCGAAGAAGTTCGGCGTGAAGATCTCGTTCCGCCAATTGAACGAGGAAGTCCCGAACCTGGACAAGCTCGCCGACTACCTGTTGGCCAAAGGCTACTCGGTTGGAGGCGGTGCCGTGACCGCGGGTGCCGGACAACCAGCAGCGAACACTGCTCAACCCGCTGTCAATGCGTTGGAGGATGCTCCCGAACTGAAGAAGGTCTTCGGTGCGCAGGCGCGCATCGTCAAGGAGAAGGTGGACGATTTCACACCACAGCAACGCGAGTGGTACAACGCTTTCGTTGATCGCTATGTGGCAAAGACCGCAAAGAGCAAGGCCTTCACCACCGAACATCGAAGGGAAATGGCGGACCCGCGGGTGGTCACGGGGTTCAAGCCGCAGTTGAAGGAATTGATCTACCAAGTGGTGGTGGACCGGAGCAAAGGCTGTCACTTGTGGGACATCGATGGGCATGAGTACATCGATGTGCTGAACGGCTTCGGATCGAGCATGTTCGGCTACATGCCGGACTTCATCAAGCAAGCCTGCCACTTGCAGCTCGACCGCAGCGCGGAGATCGGCCCGATGCACCCCTTGGCGGCGGAAGTCTCGCACCTGCTCTGTGAACTGAGCGGCCACGAGCGTGCCGCCGTGTGCAACACCGGAAGCGAGGCCGTGCTGGGCGCCATGCGCATGGCACGCACGGTAACGGGCCGTAGCCTCATCATCAGTTTCGCGGGCAGCTACCACGGCATCAACGATGAAGTGATCATCCGTGGATCGAAGAGCAGGAAGAGCTACCCGGCCGCTCCGGGCATTATGCCTGAGGCCGTGCACAACATGTTAGTGCTGGACTACGGCACCCCGGAAAGCTTGCAGATCATCCGCGAACGATGCCACGAAGCGGCTGCCGTTCTGGTGGAACCGGTGCAGAGCCGACGCATGGAATTCCGTCCGGTGGATTTCCTGCGCGAAGTGCGCGAGATCACCGAACAACATGGTGCAGCGCTCATCTTCGATGAAGTGATCACGGGTTTCCGAACACATCCGGGAGGAGCCCAAGCGCTCTTCGGTATCAAGGCCGATATCGCCACCTACGGAAAGGTGATCGGCGGTGGTTTGCCGATCGGCGCTATGATGGGCCGCAGCCATTGGATGGATGCGCTGGATGGCGGCGATTGGCAGTTCGGGGACGATAGTGTGCCCGAAGCCGGGGTAACATATTTCGCCGGAACTTTCGTACGCCATCCATTGACAATGGCCGCCGCCAAGGCCGTGCTGCTGCACTTGAAGGAACAGGGACCAGGATTGCAGGAACGTTTGAACGAAATGACCGAGGATCTCGTGCGCCGGGCGAACGTCATCTTCGAGCGCGAGCAGCTCCCCTATTGGTACGTCAACTTCGGCAGCGCCTTCAAACTGAAGTACGATGAGAGCGTCAACTACACGGAGCTGTTTTTCATGTTGATGCGATACCATGGCGTGCATGTGCTCGACTTCCCGAGCTTCCTCACCACTGCGCACAACGAAGAGGATGTGGATCGGATCATCGAAGCCATTGAACTGACCTGTGCAGAACTGCGCGCATCGGGGTTCATGCCCGAGCGCCTCTACCGCGTTGAAACGATCAATCGCACGCTCACCACCGGTGCCGCTCCTCGCCGGGAGCGCATTGTGCGTGCAATGGACGCGCCCGTCCCGGGCGCGCGATTGGGCCGCTCAGCGAAAGGTGAGGCAGCGTGGTTCCTACCGGATCCGCAACGAGCGGGTAAGTATTTGATGATCGAAGAAGAAGCCTGATGGAGAAATTCACTATCGATACCCGCTATGTCCCTGTGGAACACGACCCCTTTGCTGGGCCCGCGATCCAACAGACCGTACCGACCACCGAAGCCCAACGCGAAGTGTTCGTCGCAAGTTCCATGGGCGATGATGCCAGTTGCGCATACAACGAGAGCGTGAGCCTGAGGCTCACCGGATCGCTGGACGTTTCGGCCTTGCAGAAAGGGGTGATGGCATTGAGCACGCGCCATGAGGGCCTGCGAGCCGTTTGTGATGCCAACGGCATGCGCATGGTCGTATTGGAAGAGTGCGCGATCGCAGTTCCGCTGGTCGACTTGTCGGGTCAGGACACTGATGCACGGAGTTCTGCGCTGCATGTGATCGCCGAGCACGATATGACAACGGCTTTCGACCTGGTCAATGGCCCGTTGTTCCGTGCCCAGATCATTCGTCTTGCCACCGAAGAACACCTCTTGCGGATCACAGGGCATCACATCATTTGCGACGGTTGGAGCTTGGGGATCATCATGGCCGACATCGGCCGCTTCTACTCCGCCTTCGCAGCGGGGACATCACCTGCACTTCCGGAAGCCATCCCGTTCAGCGCGTTCGCATTGGCCCAGCTCGAATTCCAGCGCAGCCCGGAGCACGCGGTAACGGAGAAATTCTGGCTCGATCAGTTCAGCGGCCCCATCCCGCGTCTGGAACTTCCCACGGACCGCCCCCGCCCGAAGTACAAGACGTACAAAAGCGAGCGCATTGATGTCGAACTGAGGCAGGATCTGGTGCGTGGGCTGAAGGAAGTGGCCGTGCGCAATGGCTCCAGCTTCGTCACCACGCTGCTCACCGCGTTCGAAACGCTCCTGTACAAGCTCACCGGCGATGGCGACATCGTTTGCGGTCTGCCCGCTGCAGGCCAAAGCGATTTCGGAATGAAGAACTTGGTGGGACACTGTGTCAACCTGCTCGCGCTCCACAGCCGCGTCGCGGATGAGACACCGTTCTCCGAACATCTGAAAAAACGCCGTACGGGGATTCTTGACGCGTTCGAGAACCAGCGTTACACCTTCGGCACGTTGGTGCGCAGGCTGAACGTACCCCGCGAACCGGGGCGTATCCCACTGGTGCCCGTGGTGTTCAACATCGACATGAACATGGACGATGGCGTGGCCTTCAAGGGCCTCACGCACACGTTCATCAGCAACCCACGGCGTTTCGAGAATTTCGAACTGTTCTTGAACGCTACTGGCAACGAAAACAAGTTGACCCTTGAATGGAGCTTCAATGCCGACCTCTTTGACGCTTCCACCGTCAGGGGATGAATGTCGGAGCTGGAGGCGATCATCACGCAGGTGAAGATCGATCCTTCCGTGCGCATCGGCCAACTCACTGAGCAACTTCCGACCAAGGTTGATGGCCCACTTCCCCCGGATGAATGGATCGGGACTTCTACAGGAAACCATCGGAGCATTGTAGCTCTGTTCGACGATACGGTGCGCGCACATGGATCGCGCTTGGCGCTTGAATTGGGCAATGATCGCCTTACATACTCGGAACTCGCCCAGCAGGTAGAAGTGATAGAAGCACTGCTCCGATCGAAAGGGATACGGCCCGGCGAACCGGTAGGCCTTTGCATGGACCGCTGTTTCGGAATGGTGGCCGCCATGCTGGGCATCCTGAAAGCCGGTGGTTGCTTCGTGCCCTTCGATCCGGCCTATCCAGAGGATCGCCTGCACTACATGTTCGCGGATACCAAGGTGCGCGTGTTGTTCACTCAGGCGCACCTCAAAGACGTTCTGCCGCCGCACGATGCCGAAGTGGTGTTGGTAGAGGAACTCAACGCGGATGCTGGTATCCTTCCGCGCTCGGAACAACAGGGCGTCAGGACGCATGAGATCGACGGGAACGCCCCGGCATACATCATGTACACCAGCGGCAGTACGGGAAAGCCGAAAGGGGTTGTGGTGCCGCATCGTGCCGTTACTCGCCTTGTGCGCGACCAGAATTTCCTGCCGTTCGGGCCACATCAAGTATTTCTGCAGTTGAGCAACATCAGTTTCGACGCCAGCACGTTGGAGATCTGGGGTGCTCTGCTGAACGGCGGAAAACTCGTGTTGCAACCGCAGCAGAAGCCAACACTTGCCGAGATCACAGAGAGCATCAGGGCGCACGGCGTAACCGCCGTTTGGTTCACCGCTGGTCTCTTCAACCTGCTTGTGGACGATCACCTCGAAGGCATGCGCGGGCTGAAACACATTCTTACCGGAGGCGATGTACTGAGCGTATCGCATGTGAAACGGGCACTGCGCGTGCTTGGGCCCGGGGTGCTGATCAATGGTTATGGCCCCACGGAGAACACAACGTTCACGTGCTGCTATGCCATCGACGATGAGAAGAGCATCAAGAACAATGTGCCCATCGGCAAGCCGATCGGCAGCACGCGGGTGCACATCCTGGACGAATTGCTGCAGCCTGTGGCGATAGGCCAGAAGGGCGAACTGTACGCGGGTGGTGATGGAGTGGCCTTGGGGTATTGGAACCAGCCTGAATTGACATCGGAACGTTTCATCGACGATCCGTTCTCAGCAAACATGGCCAGTGCCAAGCTCTACCGCACTGGCGACCTTGTGCGCTGGCTACCGGACGGTACGGTTGAGTTCATGGGCCGTGCGGACGGACAAGTCAAGGTGCGCGGGTTCCGGATCGAACTTGGAGAGATCGAAGCCGCGATGGACGATCACCCGTTCGTGAAAGACCGCGTGGTGATCTGCCGCACCGATGGACCCGGGGAGAAACAGCTGACCGCCTATGTTATTCCCCAGCCGGGCCATGAGATCGAAACGGACACCCTGGCACAGGAAAAGCTGGTTTCCGACCTGCGCGAACAATTGCGCGATCGATTGCCAGAGCACATGATGCCCGCCGCGTTCGTGGTGATGCACGAGTTCCCGTTGAACCCGAACGGCAAAGTGGACAAGAAGGCGCTGCCGGCACCGGAATTCCGTACCCAAACCATGCGTGCCCAGCACGTTGCACCACGCGACCATATCGAGCGCATGCTGGCCGGCATCTGGTCCCAGTTGTTGGGCGTTGAGGACATTGGCGTGCATGACAATTTCTTCGATCTCGGTGGCCACTCGCTCATCGGTATCCAGTTATTGGCGCAGGTGGAGCAACAGCACGGGAAAAGCCTTGCGTTAAAGACCCTCTTCCAAGCGCCCACTATCGCCGGTATGGCGAAACTGTTGCAGGACGGAAGCGCCAGTGCGACATGGACGAACCTCAGTGCCATACAGCCGAACGGCAACGCCATACCCTTCTTCTGCGTGCATGGCGACGAAGCCAACCACTTCCTACCACGCTATCTCGGCAACGACCAGCCGTTCTATGCCTTCTTCCACCAAGGAGAGGATGGCAAGCCGATCCGGTTCAAGAACGTACCGGAGATCGCAACGCATTTCATTGATGAATTGCGCACTGTGCGACCACATGGACCGTACCTGCTGGGTGGGTACAGTTTCGGTGGCATCGTGGCCTTCGAAATGGCCCAGCAACTGAGCAAGAGCGGTGAGGAGATCGCGCTGCTCGCACTGTTCGACACCTATGACCCATTGGAATTCCTGAAGGTGATGTCCACGGAAGCGAAGCCCTGGGATGGGCTGCGCCGATCGATCATGCGTCGGGCGGTCAGGTACTATCAGCGGCGCGGCAAACTGCTGCCACCAAAGCTTCGGCACTTCTACATCATCGATACCTACGATAGTGCGATCCGTAACTATGCCGCACGTCCGTATGATGGACCCGTGACCGTGTTCAAGGCATTGGGCAGCACTGGTGTGGAGCACATGGGTTGGACGCAATGGAGCCAGAACGTAGATGTGCGTCATGTGCCCGGCGATCACTACAGCATGATCAAGGAACCCGATGTACGCACCTTGGCTACTGTGCTCGGTAGTTGCATCGACTTGGCCGTGAGCAAGCGCGCCGTGGAGGCTGTTTAGTATGGAACGCACCTTGGTGCTCCACTGCACCTCGATCTACAAACCCCAAGCTGTTCCACGTGAAGGACCACCGGAACCGGGAACGGCTGCGCTGAACTTTGCCACGCTTGATGCGCTTCGACCAAGGCTGCGTGACTTGTCCTTCATGCTCGATGGTCACGAACGGGATCGCGCGGCACGCTTCGTTCACGACACCGACCGCGAGCGTTATGTGCTCGGCCATGGCTATTTACGCGAGGTGCTGGGCAAGGCGACCGGCCGAACGCCGGCCTCCATCACCTTCCAGCGAGGTGAATTCGGCAAGCCCGTTATGGTTGGCACGTCTCTCCATTTCAACTTCAGCGATACCAAGGATGCAGTGATCATCGGGATCGCCAACTCAGAACTCGGTGTGGACATCGAAACCATGGCGCGGCGTGTGGACCATGTATGCGTTGCCGAACATTACTTCACACCGGAGGAGATCGCGGTGATCGCTTCCTCGGCCGATGGCAAGCGCCAATTCCTTGATTTCTGGACACGGAAAGAAGCCGTGTTGAAAGCCAGTGGCGTGGGCATCATGGATGACCTCAAGGTCCTTCGGGTTGACGCACCGCGCATTGAAGTGCGCATAGCGCACGGCGACTTTGTGCGCATGGCGGCACCTGAATACCATGTGCGGAGTTTCGCGATCGGGGAGGCGCATCGGGTGAGCGTAGCAAGCTTCGAGCTTCTCGATCCGCGTTTCGCGGAATACTGAACTTCAGCACCTCACTCCTCCCCAAAGAATCGCGGGTGGAAGTTGAGCAAGTACAGCTTCTCTGATGCCCTCGTAACCGCGGTGTATAACCAACGCACATATTCCGCGTCGATCATTTCTTCGGTGACGTAGCCCTGATCCACGAAGACGGTGGGCCACTGGCCGCCTTGCGCTTTGTGGCAGGTGACCGCATAGGCATACTTCACCTGCAAGGCGTTCACGTACGGATCATCCTTCAGTTGCTTGATGCGCGCCTGTCTTGTCTTCGCAACGATCCCGGCCAACACGGCTTGTGACAACTCTTTCATGCGTGGTCCCGGGAGGGCTGGTGTATCGGCGTTGAGCACATCCAACAGAACCATCGCTTCCAACTCCCGCCGTTCGTTGCCATTCTGCCACGCGACTTCGAGCCGCGCGAAACGGAAACCGTGCCGCTCCTCGGTGCCTTTCACGTTCAGGACTTCCACCGGTTCGCCGTTGGCGATCAGCTCCGGTTTCCCGCCCTGTCCGGCCCAGTAGTAGTTGTTCTTCACCACCATCAACCGGTCTCCGGCGCAGAGTTCTTCCTCATAACCCATGATCCGCGAGCGCACCTGTTGGTTGAAGAGGTATGCGCGCTTGTTGCTGCGGCATATCAGGCACACGCTGTCCTGTCCGTGCTTCCCGTAAGCACTTTCCAGCGCATCTTGCAGGTCGTGGCCTTCAATACGAGTGACGTCGGTGAAGAACTCCGGACCATTGAAGCTTGAAGCTTGTGCCTTGTCAATTGAAGCTTCGCTCAGTTGAAATACCGGAACCACCTTCTCCTCCCCTTCTCCATAACGCGAAAGGATGTGACGCAGTTCGGTCGCGTTGACCAGGATACCACTGGCCTCGGCTTGCCGCACTACCTCGGTCAGTTCCACGCTACCGGCGTTAAGGTCGTGCACCTCGCGCAGCACTTTCACATCCAGCGCCGGACTGCGTTCATCACCCACTGGCGGCAACTGCGCGGGATCACCGATGAGAAGCAGCCGGTTCCCGCTGCCGCTGAACACATGATCGGCAAGATCCTGTAGCAGGTTACGGTCCTGAAAAAGCCGATCGCCACCGCCACCTGACGTGCCGATCATGCTTGCCTCATCCACCACAAAGAGCGTGTCAGTGTCTTTGTTCGGCGCAACGCTCATGTGGCCAATGCCGTCCTCCTCGCCTTCCACTTTGTACACACGTCGATGGATGGTACTTGCGGCGGCCTGTGCATAGCCGCTCAACACGTTCGCCGCGCGACCGGTAGGAGCCAGCAGAACGGCCGGATGGCCCTGCTCGCGCAGCACCTTCACCAAGGCACCTACAAGCGTTGTCTTGCCGGTTCCGGCGTAGCCCTTCAACACCAATGTGCTGCGCGGTTTGGTGGTTGCCATCAAGCGCTCCAAGGCCTCGATGGCCTTCAACTGGCCAGGCGTTGGCGTGTGGCCAAGTCGTTCGAGCAAAGGAGTTGTCAGCGGCACACGGTCGGGATCCAGGAAGGAGGTGAAGGTGGTGAAGACCGCGCGACCACGCATCAAAGGGGCGCAGCCGAAGGCAGCTTCGTAGTTTCGACGGCGCTTTCCGGCCCAGCCGGAACTTTCGTCCGAGGCATGGGAACCAGTTTCACGCACGACCGCTTCAGCACCGCACCGCCGCATGCACTGCATGTGAGCGTATTGCAGGGCCCTGCCTTCGCCGGATGGTGTGCGCACGAGCGCAAAACGGGGGCTGTGCTGGCACTTCATGCCGCACACAATGCTGTACTACCCGCCCTGGACCTGTTGCCACGCGACCCCGGTTCCGCCACATGCGTTGTGTTGCCCGAATGGAGCGTTCTGGTACCCGATGGCGCCTTGCAGGAAGGTTCGGAAGCCGTGCATCTGCGCGCAACGTTCGGTCGCGATCCAGTTGGTGTGATACGCCGCGATCCCGTGGAATTGCTCGACGCGCACAGCATTCATGTGCACGAACCAAGCGCTGAATCGATCGCCATGGTGCATGTACCGTTGGCCCGTCCGTTGGCGATGCAGGCACTGTTGATTCAGGCCGCCATGAGCCGTCGCGCGGACCGCAACGTGCTCCTGCTTCACTTCGGCACCGACCGGATGGATGCCGTGCTCGCAACGCCTGCGAGCATCGCACTCAGCAACACCTTCCCCATCCGCACACCCGAGGACGCCCTGTATTTCGCGCTGCTTGCTGCGGAGCGCACAAAACATCAACCCGCGGATCTGCAACTGCTCTACTGTGGCCCGCACGCGAACGACAACATGGTCGCATTGCTGGAGAAGTACTTCGCGGATATTGGACCTGCGCTGCCGCCTACACCACTCGACACAGAGCGTCCGGAGCGTTGGTTAGCCCTAACGGAACAGTTCGCATGCGTGTGACCAGCGGGCGATACAAAGGCCGGAACATCCGCGCTCCGAAAGATCTGAGCGCGAGGCCCACCACCGATTTCGCGAAGCAGGCCTTGTTCAACATCCTCCAGCACAGTGTACCCATGGAAGGCATCCGGGTGCTCGATCTGTTCGCCGGCACGGGTGCCATTTCGCTCGAGTTCCTCTCACGCGGTGCCGAGGAGGTGATCTGCGTGGACAACGATGAAAAGGCCTTCCGCCATTTGCAGCGATCGGCCAGGGACGCGCAGATCGACAATTGGCGACTTGTGCGCGCCGACGCGCTCACCTATCTCAGGAATGCACCCGGTCCGTTCGACATCGTATTCGCTGATCCCCCGTTCACCATGGAAGGGGTCGAGAACATCCCGACACTGGTGCAGATGAGCGGCGTGCTGGCACCGGACGGGCTTTTCATTCTGGAGCACAACCGCGATGTGAAGACCGAAAACCTGCCCGGTTTCGTGAAGCACCGCGATTACGGCACCGTGCACTTCAGCTTCTTCAAACCGATCCACAACATCACCCCTGACTTGTCGGGGCAGAACACATGAGCCAACGCATCGCCGTTTTCCCGGGATCCTTCGACCCCGTCACTATCGGGCATGCGGACATCGTGCAGCGCGCGGTGCCGCTGTTCGACAAATTGATCGTGGCCATGGGCGTGAATACAACGAAGAAGTACATGTTCACTTTCGACCAGCGTACGGCATGGCTGCAACAGGCGTTCGCCCAATTCGCTTCCGTGCATGTGGTGCATTATGAAGGTCTCACCGTGGATCTCTGCAAACAGGTCGGGGCTTCGTTCATCGTGCGCGGCTTGCGGAATGGCACCGATCATGATCATGAGCGCACAATTGCCCTGATGAACATGAAGCTCGCGAATGTGGAAACGGTGTTTTTGCCCGCTGCTCCCGAGCACGCGCACGTGAGCAGTACCATCGTTCGCGAGCTGCACGCCAATAAGGCGGACATCGGTGCGTTCGTTCCGAAAGGGATGCGTATTGCATGAGGATACTAGTGCTGCTACCGGCGTTCGTGATGGCCCTCGCTATGAAGGCTGCACCGTGCACCATCACGATCGACGCACCGGAGCATATTGGCAAGGCAGCCGTGTTGTACCGCTACATGGACCTCTTCAGCATGCGCCGTGAAGTGTTGGCGGTCGGCGAAGTGGATGGGCACGGCAGTGTGACGCTTATGGGCGAAGTCGCGGAGATCATGAAAGGGCAGGTGCGCATCGGAATGGATGTGGCCGAGTTCTACCTGAAGCCAGGAGCGAACTATACGGTGCGCCTGTTGCCACCGGAAAGAAATGACCCACGCAGTCTAGGCGGTGCTTCACTTCGCCAGCTTGAATTCCTTGGCCTCGATCGCCTCGATGTAAATGCACTGACCAGTGACCTGAACGAAAAGCTCGATGCCTTCGTTGCTGAGGACCTGGCCACCGACCAAGTAGCCGGTATGCAAGCGCGCGATCTGGTACTCAAGGATGGATCAGCCAAACCGGACAGCGTGCGGCGACCAGCAACATTGTTCGTGAATCCCGGCTTCAGCGAAGCACGTGTTGACACGTTCGAACTGAAACTGCGGAAGTACTACGCCGGGGTAAGCGACACTTGGTTCTCGTCATTCATGGAAAGTGCGCTGGCCGGCCTGCGGTTCGGTCCTGCGACCAACGATAGTGCACTGTTCGAGCGGGCATTGAGGGATAAGCCGGTGCGCTACAACGACCCGGAGTATGTGCGCTTCTTCCTTTCCTTCTTCCAAGATCACTTGCTCAGCAACCCGTTCGTAACGGATGAAGCGCAACTGGTGCGCAACATTGCCAATGCGGACATGGACAGTTTGAAGACCTTGCTCCGGAAGAACGAATTCCTTGCGGACGATCGGATCCGTGAACTGGTGCTGCTGAGCGAACTCTACGCCAACTACCACGGAAAAACCTTCGACAGGTCGGGGATCCGGAGCTTGCTTGAAAAGGCGGTCCGAAGCTCCAGCTATAGCGAGCATCGGAGCATTTCCGCCAACATGCTCTGGGACCTTACGACCATGCAGCCGGGTGATACACTTCCTTCCCTGATGGCTTGGAACACGGGTGGTGAAAAGGTGGAACTGGACACGCTCCTTGCGGAAGGCCCCGTGTACATCGCGTTCACCGCGAGCTGGTGCACCTACTGTGAGCTGGAGTTGAGCGCGATGGAGAAGCTGTATGCCGAATACGGGAAGGTTGTACGCTTCATCACCATCGATATCGATGGAACGACGACGAGCATTGAGGCCCAACAGCGCTTGCATCCTTTGCGCTCATGGCCACATCTGCTGGCGGACAACGACCCGTTGCTGATGGACAAACTGCGCTTGCGTAGTGTACCTGCCTTCTTCCTGCTGGATGGTCGCTTGCTGAAACATGCCCCGGCGAAAGCACCGAGCGCCGGCATCGCGGCTGACTTCCACCGGATCGCTACCAGCGTGCCGCAAGAAGGCGGGCGGCGCGTGTGGGACGAGTGATCCGATGGGAACAGGCTTCGAGTAACGTTCGCACTTTAGGCTTAATCCTCTGGCTCTCCTTCGACAAAAAGGAGCTCCTTCAGCGAACATATTCCGTTCCCTCCTTCAAAATATCGGAACCCGGCGAGTTCCTTTATATCAGCTCGCTCGCACTGAATGACTACTACAAGTTCAGCGGACCCAGCATCGTTTTCAAGGTAGGCCAACGCTGGCAATGATCTGGGTATAGGCTCGAGCAAACTCGCCTCCTGAATGTAGAACACTGCGCGTCCTTCTTGCACATCCGTTTCGATAGCAACCCGGTTCATCAAACATGGGACAGACTGCCATTGATCGCTGTCAATCGCTCCCCACAAGTCATCCGTTACACTCACGATAAGGCGTGCTAAATCTTACGGGTTACTCATCCAGTAGCGTCCGCATATCCGCTATCAGCTTGTCGACATCGGCGGTCTTGGTGCCGTCGTAAAAACCCCGCAAGCGGCCGAGCGAATCAGCGAGCACGAAATTCTCCGTATGGACGAAATCATCCGGTCCACCGTCCCCGTCTTCCAACGCCGCGAACCAGCTCTTGCGCGCCAGTCGGTAGATCTGTCGTCTGTCGCCGGTCATCAGATGCCAACGGCGCGGATCGGCACCATACAGCTCGGCGTATGCGGCCAAGGCCGGTACGCTGTCCACCTCCGGTGTGACCGAATGTGACAGCAGGATCACGCGGTCATCGTCCTTGAAGGCTTCCTGCACGCGTGTCATGTTCACGGTCATCTTGGGGCAGATGCTCGTGCATGTCGTGAAGAAGAAATCCGCGACGCGGATCTTCCCCCGCGTATCGTCCAGCGTGATCGTCTTTCCCTGTTGGTCCATCAAACTGAAATCCAAGATGTGGTGCTCGCCCTTGGTACGCTGCGACTGACGATCGACGAGTTCAGGCTTCAGGTCCGAAGGGTGGTAGATCGGCAACTGCCCAGTGGGCTTGAGGATGGAGTAAACGATCGCCATACAGATCGCGCCGATCAAGGCGAACACAGCGAACCGCAGAAGCATCGGTTTGTTTTTCATCGCCGCCAGTAGTATTCGTATGCGAGTGAAATGATCGTACGGTAAAGCGGTGCCCTCACGCCGATCTCGCGATCATGTCGCAACACGATATCCAGCGTATGGTCCTTGCCCATGTCCCATTGCGCGCCGATATCGTAGCGCACCCCCGCGAAGTAATTCCCCTTGTACCATATGCCCGTGAAGGTCTCGACGCTGACGGACGGATCAAGCGGGAACTTCTTCGTGCGCCACGTGATGGAGAACCGGTTCCGCCACACATCGCGCAAGCGGTACGGCGCAATGAACTCATGCTGGAAAGTGGTGCGATAGGCCCCTTCGAAGCGCTTCACCTCGCCTTGGAAGGTCGCGGAGCCGTCGATGCGGTAGCTGTTGCTACTGTAACGATCGCGGATGTTGTACCGGTGTTCCATGCCCAGCCGTAGCCACTTGGTCAGGCGATACTTCAAGGCGAGATTCGCATAAACCGCTTTGCCATTGCCCAAATTCTCGTTGCTGCGGTAGCCCATTCCCAAGGCTGTCCGGAACTTCTTGCGGAACCCGAATTCACCCGGACGATCCGGCAAGCTGAACGGTCGCGTTTCAAGGGCGATGCTTGTCCACAGCTCGAGGTCGCGTTCGGGTTTCAGGCGTGGTTCGCCTTGGGCGCACACGAGCGATGCCGCGCATGCAGACCAAACGATAACCGCTGTTCGCCGGAGCCAGCTCACCACTTCTCCACTTCAAACGTGCCCACGTCCACTACCTCCTTGTTCTCTCCGACTTCCACCGTCTTGCTGAAGACCTCCACCTCACCCGGGCATGTGGGACACTCGCTGTAGGTGAAGAGCGTGTACTTGCCCTTGCGCAACCAGCTGTAGACGAAAAGCCCGCTCGGATCGGTGTCGACATCATCATCGAAGTAGTCGTTGTCGCCGTAGACGATGTACACTTTGTGGTCACCGACAAAATACCCGGGACCAGCAGGCTGGTTCGTATTGTCATCCCAAAGGGTCTCGAATACGTGTCCGCGGATCTCGGCCTTTCCTCCAACGCCAGGCTCCTTCTTGCACGATGCGGAAAGAAGCAGAACCGAAGCGGCCATCCAATGTGAAGCCTTCATGATGCCAGTATTAGTGCGGCGAATGTAGACGGCGCTATGCTGCGGGTCCATCCAAAGACCTGTTGTGATGGGAGTCGAACGCGCCAACGCATACTTGCTAGGCACTTCGCCGTACCCTCCCGCCTACATTCGCGCGCCTTTTCAGAAAACCGATCCCGATCCGTTCGGGCATTCCACCATGAACTACCTCTCCGTCGAACGCGTGGGCAAACGCTTCGGGCCGCGCCAATTGTTCGAGGACATCAGCTTCGGGCTGGAGCGCGGTCAGAAAATGGGACTGCTCGCACGCAACGGCGCGGGTAAGAGCACCCTACTGAAGTGTATCGCCGGGCTGGATAAGCCGGATACCGGCATCATCACCTTCCGCAAGGACATCCGCGTGGCCTATCTGCAGCAGGACGTCCACATGTCATCGGCCGCGAGTTTGGTGGACGAGGTGCTGGACAACAACGACCCCGTGAGCATCGCGATCCGCGCATACGAGCACGCACTGGCGAAGCACTCCGATGATCTGCAGCAAGCCATCGATCGTATGGAAGAGGTCCACGCCTGGGATCATGAGGCGCGCATCAAAGGCATTCTGCACCTCTTCGGCCTGGAAGATCTGGAACAACCGGTGAACACCTTGAGCGGCGGGCAGCAGAAGCGTTTGGCACTGGCCAAGACCTTGGTGACCAAGCCCGATCTGGTGATCCTTGACGAGCCTACCAACCACCTCGACATGGATATGATCGAGATGCTCGAAGACGAGTTGTCGGCACCGGGAATGACCCTGCTGCTTGTAACGCACGATCGCTATTTCCTTGATCGCGTTTGCGACGAGATCGTGGAATTGGAAAGCGGGGAGCTGCACCGTTTCAAGGGCAACTACAGCTACTACGTGGAGAAGCGTGCAGCACTGGACGAGGTGCGCGACGCCACACAGGACAAGCTGCGCAGCCTTGTGCGCCACGAGTTGGAATGGATCAGGAAGATGCCCCGCGCACGTGGCACCAAGAGCAAGAGCCGCGTGGATGCCTTTTACGACATGAAGGAAGAAGCGTCGAAGAAGTTCGACAAGGAGGATGTGTCGTTGGAGATCATTGGCAACCGTCTTGGCGGCAAGGTGATCGAAGCACGCAACCTGACGAAGAGCTACGGCGAGAAGAAGATCGTCTCGAAATTCAACTACTCCTTCAAGGCCGGTGATCGTTTCGGTATCGTCGGCAGCAATGGTATCGGCAAGAGCACATTCGTGGACCTGCTCATCGGTCGTGTGCAGCCGGATGCGGGCTCCACGAGCATGGGCGACACGGTGGTTCTCGGCTACTTCGACCAGAAAGGATTACAGCTGAAAGAGGACCGGCGTGTACTCGATGTGGTACGGGATATTGCCGAGATCATCCCCATGAGCAAGGGCCGGAAGATCACCGCCGGCCAATTGCTCGAACGCTTCCTCTTCAGCAAGGAACAGCAGCAGCACTGGGCCAGTACTTTGAGCGGTGGCGAGCGCCGCCGTTTGCACCTGTGCACGGTGCTGATGAAGAACCCCAACGTTCTCATCCTCGACGAGCCCACGAACGATCTTGACATCCCCACACTGAACGCGCTGGAGGATTTCCTGGCCGAGTTGAACGTATGCTTGCTCGTGATCAGCCACGATCGGTTCTTCATGGACAAGATCTGCGGTCGGCTCTTGGTCTTCGAAGGCAACGGACACATCAAGGAATTCGTGGGCAATTACACGGAGCTCCGTGAACGTAAACGGGTCGAAAAGCTGCGACTGTCACAGGCGAATGCACAGGCCCGGAGCGCCGCCGTTGAAGCCGCCCAGCAAGAGAAGGTTGAAAAGCCAAGGACGAAGAAGTTGACATACGCTGAACGCTTGGAACTGGAGAAGCTCGACACTGAAGTTCCCGAAATGGAGGAGCGGAAGGAAAAGCTCACGGCTTCCTTTGCCGAAGCGGGCATCGGACATGAAGAGTTGCTCAAGCGCGGCGCTGAACTGGAAGCCCTGATCAAGGAACTGGAATCGAAAAGCGAACGCTGGCTCGCTCTCACCGAAAAGGCTGAGGGTGAGTGAGAGATCGCCGCTCAGAACTTGGCGCACGGCACCACGCGCCGTTTCTCAATGCTCTTCTTCTTGCGCTTGTCGGCCAATTCGTACACCAAGGTCAACTCATGCGCCCCACCGCTACGGCCGGCCAGCTTGCTGATGGTGATGTCGTAGCTGTATCCGATCCGTAGGCCGTTCACTGAAGCTCCCAGCACCACCGCGATCGCATCGCTGTTGCCATAGCCCGGTTCATAGGCCTTGAACAGCGGAATGCCTCGGTACCACATGCCCATGAAGAAGGGTTCGCGTTCGAAATAGGCACCGAGGTCCAATTGATCGTACTTCCCTTGGCTCTTGTAGTTGAACGCAGCGATGATGTAGTTCTGCTTGTGCCGTATCACCGGCGTACGGATCCGCATGCGGCGTCCGCCATGCACGCTCACCTTGCCCGGTACAGCGCTTTCACCGAGCAGCAGTGACTGGTTCGGCTTGTTCATGTGCAACCACGAAACACCCAACCAGTTCTTCGGAGAGAAATACAATAAGCCGCTTCCGACATCCGTCCAGCGCGCGGTCCTACCCTCCAGACTTTCGTAGGTGCCGACGTTTCCGCCGCGAGCAAGCTGATCGCCGAAAACGAGGCGGCCCCAATCCACACTGTGCTGCATGTAGCCGAACTGGATGGCCGGACGGAGGAACACCTTCCGCTTCAACTGGAATTCATAGGCGTACTGCGCATTGATGCCGGTGTAGCGCAACGCACCACTGCCAGCGCGATCATGCACCACGCTCACACCAATACCGCTGTTGATCTCGCGCAAGTAGTGATCGAAGCTCGCGTGCACCGTAGTGAACGTACCCGGTATCGACGGCCACTGATCCCTGTACACCAGCGCGAACCTGCTCTGCACGCCGGTGCCCGCGAAGGCCGGGCTCAAATACGTTGGGCTGGCGTAGAACTGCGTGAAATGCGCGTCCTGGC
>CADECG010000032.1 GCA_902825795.1 uncultured Bacteroidota bacterium | reverse complement strand
CCGCATCAAATACATCTTGCCCATGCCCTTCTCGATCCAGGCATCGGCGCCGCTGTCCCGGTGCTCGATCGCTTCGCCGTTGAGGCGGGAATCGACCCGATAGAGGTAGACGCCGCGTGCGAGCTTATCGCCGAATTCGTCGGTGCCGTCCCACGCGAACTCGGTGATGTTGCGACCGATGTGCATAGGGCCGAGCTCGGCAGCGCTGATGGTGCGCACCACCCGCCCGCTCACGGTCATGATCTGCACGCGCATCTGCGTGGGTGGTTCGCTACCCGTAACGGTGAACACGAACCGCGTGCTGGTAGTGAAGGGATTCGGGTAATTGAGCACGTTGGTGATCGATGGTCTGTTCACTACCTCGAACGTGATCTTGTAATCCTTGTCGCCGCTGGAGTTGTCGCTCAGGTCCTTGGATTGAACGGTCAGCGTGTATTTGCCATCCACGGTGAACTCGGGTCGGTAGAAGATCTTGGCGATGTTCTCGGCTCCTTCGGTCGGCACGAACTGCATCACTTCCTGCCCAGCATTGTCACGGAAATACACGCGGTACAAACCGCCGCTAGGCGGGGTCACGAAGACCTTGAACAGCGAAGTGTCCGACTCCTGTTGCATCAGCAACACCATGTTCTCGTCATCCAAGGTCATCTGGATCTCTGGCTTGGCGCTCACGATGTCTCCGTCAAGGATGTGTATGCCATCGAACGTGACGTCGAACAGCGGGTTCTCCAGATCCTCCTGGATGGTGAAGCGCAGCGAAGCGTAGTTGTTGAAATGGTATTGTTCGGGTTGGTGATATACCAGCGTTGTGCTGTCCACCGGGTTCGCTTCAATGAAGATGAAGTTGCCACCACCGATATCATCCGTATCGAAGGAGATCGTATCCATGATGACACCACCGACAGGCAATGGCGCATTGAGGTGATAATGGATGCCACGGCGCACATTGTTCGGATCAACGATCCAAGCGGCCAGCAACAGGCTGTCCATATCGTAGGTGCTGATGTTGTGCACGGCAACCGCAACCCGTGCCGTCTGGCCCTCGAACAAGCTATCGGCCTGCACGAAGAAGCCCAATGGTGGATCGATGGCACACTCCGGCGCGGGATCACCGAGGATCTGCCAACGGCGCATCTGCGCTGGCTCGGCATCGGGCCAGTTGTAGTCGGTGAGCCATGCACCCACGCGCAACTCCGGATACAACGCTGGATCAACCAGTGTATCCAACGTGTTCAGCGAATCCAATGGCGAGGGCTGCTCGGTCAGCAAGACTTCCGTGCCATTTGCCGTGCGGCCCCACAGCTTGATCGTGGTGGTGTCGTTCACGTTGCGTCGCTTCTCATCCCAGTAAAGCGCATCATAATCCAGGAACTGCATGCTCGGCCCACTGGTCATCAGGCCTTGGTTGCCGTCGACGGAGCAGAAGAGGGTTTGGCTGATATAACTCGTAGGTGTACCACCCACTGTGTCGATCGCCGTGTTCGGATAGCCCTTTCGGACCATGAAAATGTATGGACGTTGGTCCGGGGCGAGACGAATGCTATCGGCGCCCAACGACTCGATATAGTCATACAGGGGAACGCCAAGTCCAACGTCACTCACTGCCCGGTTCAGATTCTTCCATGTATAGATGACGATATAGCGGCCTACCGGAACACTGTCCTGTAGCATGACACGCATCTCGTCCATATCGGCTGGTACAGTGGTTTTGAAGAGGAAGTACCGTTCCAGACGATTACGGCAGGCTCCGAATCCACCGATCATATTCCAGTTCCCATAGTCATGAAGTCCTCCCATGATGCCTGTTTCCCAAGCTTGGAAGGTTGCTGGATCGACAACGGCAACAACAAAGCTGGGAGGGTTGCCACAACCGTTGTTCTCTTGGATGATCAGGTCGATCGCCCATTCATTCTGGTTATTCTGGAAGCCGGTGCTATTTCCGAGAACACTCGCCCGTATCTCGTGCTGCCCCGTGAAGAAGTCAAACTCACGGTTCGGCCTGTCATACACCACGTTGCTGTAGTTGTCGTCCTTGAACTGGAAGTAGTGGGCTTGGCCCCAGCCGGTGCGGTTGGGGATGTGCTGGAAGCTGCTTTCCTTCCACTTGTAGCCATCGTCACTGGTGCTGTCCGGGCTGCAACGCCAGAAGAACACGAGACTGTCAACCGTGTTGTTAAGGGTGTAGATGAATTGCGGCTGCCAAGTGATCACGCCGCCGGGAGCGGTAACAGTACCCATCTCCATGGCCGGGCTGTTGAACAGGTCCGTAGTGTCGATCTGGAAGACATAGGAGGCCGTTGGCGCAAAGGGATCGCTGGTGCTGGCCTTCAACGGCGGTCCAGCATCCGGGGTGATCGCGAACTTGTATGGCCAGATGGGCAATAGCTCAGCACTGATGATGGTCGTGGTCTGCACCGCTTGGTTATTCCCCACCTCGTCGTATTGCTCCGGGATCTCATCGGGCTGCATGTCGATCATAACCGTGAAGCTGTTCAGCCCGATCTCGCTGTTCACCAACGGCACTTTGAACTCCACGGTGTCCTTGTACAATAGTCCGTTCAACTGCACTTGGTAATTGTCCTGCTGTGGGCCGTTCGGCACATCGCGCGTCATGCGCACAACCACCGGGAGGTGGGTTCCAGCGCCAATGTTGGTCACCACGGCTTGCACGATGAAGGTGTCCAACTCGGCCGTGACCTGTTCGGGCAATATGCGGATGTCCTCATTGGCAATAGTGAATTCCGGACGCGGCCAACTGGGCAGCACCAAGGCCGGGTCACCATGCAACGTCATCGTATGGCTGTTGTGCGTATTGCCGAGCGACGTGAATTGGCTCAGGTTATGGAAGACCGCATGCTTCATGTACTGCCCAACACTCTCGCCATAGTTCAGATAGCAGAAACTGCGATAGAACTGGTTGGTATATGGCCCGAGGTAGTTCGTCGTGCCTACATCCACCGACGCGATGAAGCCGATAGCACCCTTGTCACCAGCGATCACATAGTTCTCGCTGGCACTTGCGGACCCGCCTTGGTAGTTGAGGTGGATGTTGCCGCTGTAGCAGCTATTGCCGAGCATCAACGGGTGCTTTCCATTCCATTCGTAGCCTCCGGGTTGGTCGATATTGATATCGAAGCCCGCACCGCTCGCGTGGCCGAGGAAGGTCATCATCGTAACTCCTCTGTCCTCAATGAACATGCGCACACTATCGGCCGCCGCTTGATCGAAAATGTTGCCGGTGTTCTTGCGGAATGTGGTGACGTTACCACTGAAGTACAAACTGTCTTCCGCGATATCCTTCCACGGGGTCATGATCGATTCGAACAGCGCCCATTCCCCGGGATTGGAACCACCACGGAAATGCAGGATGTTCTTCATCCATTCCTCCGGCTCCTCGTATCCCTCGAAAGCCTGCACCTTGCCCAGATAGTCGAGTACATCATCGCTCTTGTCCGCGCTCAATCGTCCTACCGGAATGGCCATCACGCGTGCATCACCGGTGAGCCCGATGGTCAGGCACACATCACTGGGTGGCGAGCCGAACGTCGGCACCAAGCAGCGCTGGTAGGTTGTGGGGCTCTGTCCGCCGCTCGGGCGCCGCACACCGATGTCGGTGCCAATGGTCGGCGTCATCACCGACTTGCCGATGAGGAACAGAGCTTGTGGATCGTAGGTCCATTCATCCAATACGTGCTTCGCGAAACGGCGGATCGCCATTCCGCTCTTCATCACGCCCCCGCCGTACTGGTGATAAAGCTCCTCCACGTCCACCACAAGCGTGGGCATGGGATTGCGCGGGCTTATTTCCCGGTAGTCAGCATACTCCTGCGCGGCAGCAAGCAAGGACGTATGCGTGATGATGACGCACGCACTATCGAGCTCAACATCGGTGTAGTCGGTGAAAAAGCCGGTAGGCGTGACCTTACTGATCATGGTGGCCAATGGAACGTAGTAGTCGTGCTCCCCGAAAACGAACGAACGGTCGCCCGCACCATTGGCGGGGAAACGTGCGTTCCATGTGCTACCACCGCCGCTGGTAGCCACCACCCGCCAAGTGGTGTCGTTGTTCATCACATGGAACACGGGGAAGCCGGTGACGTTCGTGAAGGTGCAATTCGCGTCGTCTTCGTTCGGGTCGTCCGGCAACCACATTTTGAAAGTGGTACCACCGTTCATATCCATCGTGTGCGGATACTCCAGCCGGATATCGGCAAGGGAAGTAATGCATGTAGGCACGGGGGTGGGGCACCACGCCGGCATGATATCCTGGGCAATGAAGGTCAAGGAGCAGGTGGGCACCATCAGGTTCACCGGGATCGGGATCGTGTGGTGTACGGTTTCGAACGCCGTGGTCGTGTCGTTGTAAATGATGCTTTGGCCACCACCGGGACCTAAGGCCAGTTGAACGTGGTGAGTGGGTAATGTGAGATTTCCGCAATGCGAATTCTGGCCCATGGTCATGGTCGTCAGCACACCATCGGGCGCGCCAGCGCCGGTATACACCTGCACGGGATTGAGAATGTTGTTGAAGGAGGACGGCACGTAGTCCCACACATCGTTGGCGAGCGCCGAAACCCATCCTTCGCCCGAACCCATAAAACTGCTCTGGGCACCCACGAAGTCCACTTCACCCTTCCGGTACCCGGCGTTGTTCACCAACACCTTCTCACCCCAATACCACGATCGCTGGGGCAAGCCACCGAAGTCGGTGTTCTGGTAAGGCAGTATGCGTTTCGCCGTCTCACCCGGCGCGGCCACGGTGAGGTAATAGCAGATGGTATCGTTGTAGAGATTGTAGTACTTATTGTTCTGCAATCCCGGGTTCTCCCAATGCGCGGCATCGTTCCAGCCGTTGCTGTTCTCCGCATGGAACTCGATGTAATCGCCGTTGTTGAAGACGCTGTCCGCCTCGCCCTGCACCCAGATCGGGATCTCCTTCTCCCGGCCGAAAAGCTGAATGTCATGTGCATCGATACTGCCGAGCGGGAAGCCTGCATTCGCGAGCGTCAGACTGTCTATCCGCCAAATCGATTCCAGCACGCCCGGCGCGAGCAGCTTCACTTTCCAATACTGCTTGTCGTAGTCTATCCATTCGTTGCCGTATGGCTGGGCCATGGCAACACCCGAGATACCAAGAACGACCGCAAGCAGTAAGGGTCTCATCATGAAGCGGATCTCTTGTTGATATCGAACCGCAACGAGAACACATTGCTGATGAGCGCGTTGCCCACGGTGCCGATGTTGGTGAGAGCATAGTCGATGGCCACGCTCTTGATCTTCAGCCCGAGGCCGATGTTCGGCTGCAGGTTGAACGTTTTGTTACCGTCGATCTCCTCGATGTACTGCATGTTGTTGACACCCGCGCGCACGAAGACGATGCCCGCGTAACTGGCTTCAAGGCCCATGCGCGGGTCCAAGCTCCACGGATCGGTGGACACAATTGTATTCCGAGGGCCGTCGAAGGTGTTCTCAAGGTCCACCTCCGCTAGCAAGTTGAATTTGGCGCCCAGCTTGAAGTCGCGCGCAACGCCGAGCACCAGGCGCGGCAAGGTGATCTCGGTGCTGTTCTGTGGAAGTTCGTTTCCGGTGGTCTGCAGTACATCGATCGTGCGCTGGTCCAAGGAATAGGTCCAGCTATTGAAGGTGCTAGTGATATCGCGCGCCATGGCCGCGAACTTCCAGGCCTTACGGTCATACTGCAATCCGGCATCAAGTCCAAAGCCCCACGCTTGGCCGAAATCACCTACGCGGCGGTAGATCACCTTGGCGTTGGCGCCGAAGCGCAGTCCTTCCAACTTCAACTTCCGGGCATAACTGATCAGGAAGGCATTGTCCACGGCGCTGAAGCTGCTGATGCGGTCATAATCCACGTTGCCGCTGGGATCCACCAGATCGATCGTATTGGGGATGTCGTCGATGCCGAAGCGGATATAGCTGAAGCCGATGCTGCTGACGCTATCGATGTGCTTGGCCAACCCGATGTAATCGTACTTGGCGATCCCGGCGAAATACTCGCTGTGCATGGCGGCCACTTGCAGGTCGCCGCTAGCCCTCACGATACCGGCCGGGTTCCAATAGCCCGCGGTCACATCGCGGCTGGCGGCAATAATGCTGTAGCCCATGCCCAAGCCGCGCGCACCCACGCCGATCGCCAAGAACTCGTTGCTGTATTTGGGCGCATCGCTCTGCGCATGTGCCAACAGGCCGATGGCCGAAAGCGCTAGCATCACAATTCCCCTTCCCCCCATCATCGTCCGTGCGGTGTTCATACGTGTGCGTTTTGACGCATCTATCAACTGAAGGTGGCCTGCATTATTGCCCCGAAATAAGCCAACTTCGGCGCCGTGCCGAGACTCCCGCGACTTCCGGACCTGTTGACCACCGCGAACCTATGCTGTGGGGTGTTGTCCATTCTGCTGGCTTCGCAAGGACAACTCACGATCGCTTGTGGGCTGATCTTCCTTGCGGCTTTCTTCGATGTGCTGGATGGTTTGGCGGCACGGGCCATGGGTGGGGGCAGCGAACTAGGCAAACAGCTGGATAGCTTGGCGGATATGGTGAGTTTCGGGGTGGCGCCTGCGTTCATCGCCGCTATCAGCCCTACGGAAGCGCTCCAACTGGTCACCAGCTTGCACCGTGACCACGCCCCAGCATTTTCTCCGTTCGGCGAACTGTTCGGCCAGCCGTTCTGGGCTTCGATCGTTTGTTCGGTTGTTATTGCCGTAGCCTCCATGTGGCGACTGGCGAAGTTCAATATCGATACTCGGCAGAGCAACGGGTTCTTGGGTCTCGCCACTCCGGCGAATGCTCTTTTCTGGGCTTCGCTCGGATTCATCACATGGGGCATTGGCGCGGTTGATGGCCCGGGGTCCGGTGAACTCCAGAACCATCTCGGCATGTTCGCGGAAAACCCGATACAAAAGCTGATTGTGGCGATCGTGCTTGGCCTACTGATGCTTTCCGAACTCCCGCTCCTCAGCCTCAAATTCAAACACTTCAGGTGGAAGGGCAATGAGGTGATCTACTTGTTGATCATCATTGGTGCCTTGCTCGCACTCTTGTATGGCATCCTCGCCGTTCCTTTGATCCTTGTCTTGTACCTGCTCAGCCCGCTTTGGGGCAAGCTCTTTCCCAAACCACAATGAAGACGTTCCTCGCTTCCATCGATGTAATGCCCCATGACAACCTGCTCGACCCACAGGGTAAGGCCGTTACCGGCAGCATGAAAAATCTCGGTCTGCCCGAGATCACCGGCGTTCGCATCGGCAAGCATATCACCCTGAAAGTGGATGCTGCCGACAAGAAAGCCGCCGAGACGAAAGTCGAGGAGGCCTGCAAGAAGCTGCTGGCCAACCAGATCATGGAGAAGTACGCCTTCTCCGTGGAGGAGGCGGGTTAAAGCTTCCTCACACTTTCGCGCGTCGCAGCTCGAAGTTCTGCCCGAGGTACACCTTCCGCACCTGCTCGTCGGCCGCCAGTTCCTCCGCAGTGCCTTGCTTCAGGATCTTTCCTTCGAAGAGCAGATACGCGCGATCAGTGATCGATAGCGTTTCCTGCACATTGTGATCGGTGATGAGCACGCCGATGTTCTTCTCTTTCAGTTTGCTCACGATCGCTTGGATGTCTTCCACCGCGATCGGGTCCACGCCAGCGAACGGTTCATCGAGCAAAATGAACTTGGGGTCGGTGGCCAGCGCCCGTGCTATCTCCGTGCGGCGGCGTTCGCCTCCGCTCAACGTATCGCCATTGCTCTTGCGCACTTTGTGCAGGTTGAATTCGCTGATAAGCGACTCGAGTTTGTCCTGCTGCTCCTGCTTCGGGCGTCCGGTCATTTCCAGGATCGCCCGGATGTTGTCCTCCACGCTGAGTTGGCGGAATACGCTGGCCTCCTGTGGCAAATAGCCGATGCCTTTCTGCGCCCGCTTGTACATCGCCACATCGGTGATGTCCTCATTGTCCAGATAAACCTTACCGCTGTTGGGCTTCACCAATCCTACGATCATGTAAAAGCTGGTGGTTTTACCGGCGCCATTCGGCCCCAACAGTCCCACGATCTCGCCTTGGTCCACGTGCACGCTCACCCCTTGTACAACCGTACGACGCTTGTAGCGTTTGACAATATCCGTTGCTCCTAGCCGCATGTCTTGAAGTTGGTCAAAGGACGCAAAGAAGATGCCTTAGAAGTTGATGGCCATTTTGCCTTTGATAGCAAAGGGGGACGTGTTCTCGTGCTCCAAGTAGCGCAAGCGCCAAACGATATCGATGCGAAGCAGCTTGAAAATGTTCTCGATACCCACGCTGGCCTCCATGAAGGGCCCGCCGCTCAGCGAGTACATGCCCGGCAGGAATAACATGGCACTGGCGTGTTTGGGATCCAACTCGCCGACAACACCTTTGAACCCGGCGACCTCGCGCCATTTCAACCGACGCATCAACGGAATACGGTTGAGGAACAACCCTTCGAAGTGGTGCTCAGCGATCACCTGCGCATACCGGTCGCTGATGAACTCGAAGTAGTTCATGGTGTTGAAGCCGATGTCGTCGCTGTAGTAGGTCTCGTTGCCGCTGTGGATGATCAACAGCGGGTAAGGAAGCGTGCCCCAGAGGCGGCCGGCCTCGAACGTGGTGCGCGTCCACCCAAACGTACCCAATTGCCAACGCTTATAGACGCGCCCGATCACTTTGCTGTATTCGTAGTCGCTCTCAAACAGCTGCGGCGCACCGTACGCCAAGTGCAGTTCCAATGTCGGGAAGCGGGTGCCTGTACTGATGCGATCGAACTCCCCGCTCACGAACGTTTCACGATAGGCAAAGCGGGTATTGAAGGAAACCTCGGCCGTGTGGATGCTGCCGATGCTCACGACGTTGTTCTCCGCATCGTATGTCAAATACTCCAGGTCGCCCTTGGGGATCATGGTGCGATAGCGCAGCATGAATTCGTTCGAGAACCCGCTGAACCATTCGCGCTCGATGCTCGCCTTGTACTCTTCCACACTGGTGAGCTTGGTGTTGGGTCCGCGGCGGAACACGCTACCCAGAATGTTATCGCTACGGAAGGCGTTGACGCTTTGGCCGAGCTGCTCCATGTCGTTCTTATACCCCGCACGGTACATGGCCCGCGGCCGCTTGGTTATGAAACCCCGCACCGCCGCACCGAACTTGAAACGCTCGTCCGTGGTGCCATACGCTGTGTACGCTTCGAACTCGACCTTCTTGCTGAACTTATTGCTGGTGCGTCCACCGATCCGGAAGCGCGAACCCTCTACCGGATTGAAACTGTAGGTATTGAAGTAAGGCCCTATCTCGATGTTCCCGCGCACGTAGTAACCGGTCAAGACCATGGTCACCAGATCGAGGTACGTGCGGAAACGGGGAATGGTCTTCATGGTATCCACCATGTGGTAGATCATCGCCTCCTGCTTCTTCAGCTGCTCGTGGCGGTGGGTGTCCCAATAATCACTGCCCAAACTCAGTGGATCGATGGAAACGACCACCTCATCCGGCCCTTGATAGAAAGCCTCCTCGCGGGGCTCGTTGATCTTGAAATCGCGATATGTGGCCGTCCGCCTGCCATAGAAACCCTGGATCTCGCGCTTGCTCAGCTTCTCCTTATCGCGCACCACGTTCAGGTCCACCCACAACTCGTCACGCGTCAGCAACCACACTTCCGGTTTCACCTGACTGTACTCCTGCTTCACGGCGAAGCCCATCACGAAATTGAGGTTGGCGCCTTTGTCGATCCCGCATGCGATCCGCTTTACCGCGTAACTGGTGTCGTTGATCCACACTTCTCCTTGGAAGGCAAGTTCCTGTGGGCGCTTCGGCTTGAACTCGATGCGATAGCACCAGTTCTTACCTATCCAAGTGCTGTCGGTAAGGAAGTAGTCGTAGTAACCACGCCCACCATCGGCGATCGGGCTGATGAAGTTCTTTCCGAAGATCACCAGGAAGTTGTCGTAGATGTTGACGTTCTGGTACATATCGCCCATGTACTGGCTCAGGCTCTCGTTGTCGATCCCGCTCACCTTGGTCCCGCGGATCACCTCCCGACGTGTCTTGGGTTTCTGTCTGTAATACACCTCGCTCAACGTCTCGCTCATGAAGATCGGCAGCGAGGGCTTCGCACCCGTGCTATCGATGTTCTCGAACACGAAGGCGAACGGTTTGAACAACTTGTTCTCCTTGAATTTCTCGGTGATGTTGTTCAGGTCGAACTGGATCTTGCTGTAGGCTTCGAATTCGTAGGCGTTCAGCTTCGCGCGATTGTTGGCCGGCTTGTTCGCAATGGTGCGCCGCAGAATGGTAAAGGCGGGATTCTCACCGGTGGCCGTCACCTTGAAATCGACCAGTTCCTTGCCCGCTACTTCCAGCTTGATATCGATGACCTGCACCTTGTCCCGCTTCACTGCAACGGTCTTGGTACGATAACCGAGGTATTGAAAAATGAGACTGTCCGTGGCGTAGTATGTATCGAAGCCGTACTTGCCATCGAAGTCGGTCTGGGTAGCAATGCGGCTGTTGGCAAAAGCCACGTTGACGAACGGCAGCAGTTCACCCGTAATGGCGTCGCTCACAACCCCGGTAACTCTCGTCGTCTGCGCCGAAGCGACCAACGCCACGCAGCAAGACACCGCGAGCGCGAACCGTCGGAGCAACGTGCGTGGCGGTGCGCAGTGGATCGTGCGGGACATCGGGTTCAAGCGACCACGTTGGCCGAGGCGCGCTGGTTATCCTCCTCGGTGCGCCTACGGTCCATACGCTTCTGGGTGCGTGCACTAAGGAAAATGCTGATCTCATACAACAGCATCAAGGGCAGGCCCACCAGTATCTGACTGATCACATCCGGAGGGGTCACGATGGCGGCCAATACGAAGATCACCACGTACCCGTGCTTGCGGTAGGTGCGCAGGAAAGACGGGCCGGCGATACCAATGCGCGTAAGGAATACGATGACCAGCGGCAACTGAAAAACCACACCTGTCCAGAGCGTTACACTGGTGACAATGCCGATGTAGCTATCGAGCATGAAGATGTTCTGCACCGATGCGCTCACCGAGTACCCCCCGAAGAACTGCACGCTCAATGGCGCCAGCACCACATACCCGAACCCGATCCCGATCACGAACAGCAGCGTAGCGAAGCCGATGATGCCGCGCACCGCACCTTTCTCCTTGTCCTTCAGTCCGGGTGCCACGAATCGCCAGATCTCCCAGAGCACATAAGGGAACGCGAGGATGAGCCCGGCGGTGAACGCCACAGCCATATGGGTCATGAACTGACCACTGACCTGCGCGCTCTGGATCGTGAAGCCCATCTCCTTGATGCACATACCATCGATACCGCTGCGCATGCCCAACCAGCACAATCCCCGGTAGGTGATGAAATTCGGGTCGCGTGGTGCGAATAGGATGGTATCGAAGAAGAATTCCTTGTAGACGAATGCGAGCACCATGCCCACCGCAATGGCACAAGCACTGCGGAAGAGCAGCCAACGCAGCTCTTCCAAGTGCTCCAGAAAAGACATCTCTTTGCCTTCTGCACCCCCTTCCCCTTTACCGGCGGTGGAAGTCTGCGTGCGGGAAGCGGCCGTTGCCATGCGTTCGGCCAAAGATATCCGGCACGTTGCGCGCAATCATTCTCTTTGCCCGCACTTTTCAACGGTTCCGGCGAAGACTCTTCCCGTTCCGTCGGACTCATTAACGAAGATCTTCAAACATCGATCGCGGGGTCGGTGGGAAGACCTACATTTAAGCAGCCGTTCCCGGAGCGGCATTTTTGTCCCGAACACATGAACATGTCCACCATTAACGTAGATCTATCTCCCAAGGAAGCGCTCCAGCAGTTCTTCGGCTTCAACACCTTCAAAGGCGAGCAGGAAGCTGTCATCAACAGCGTGCTCGAAGGCCGCAACACTTTCGTGATCATGCCCACCGGCGGCGGCAAGAGCCTCTGCTACCAGTTGCCTGCCCTCATGATGGAGGGCACCGCGATCGTGGTGAGCCCACTGATCGCCCTCATGAAGAACCAAGTGGATGCCATCCGTGGTTTCAGCGACCGCGACGGCATTGCGCACTTCCTCAATAGCAGCCTCAGCCGCACCGAAACCATCAAGGTGAAGGACGACATCCGCAGCGGCCTAACGAAGCTGCTCTACGTTGCTCCGGAATCGCTTACCAAAAAGGAGAACATCGAGTTCTTCGCCGAGATCAACATCAGCTTCTTCGCCATCGATGAAGCGCACTGCATCAGCGAGTGGGGCCATGACTTCCGGCCGGAATACCGTAGGCTGCGCACCATCTTCGACGAGATCCAGCGCGTACCGGTGATCGCGCTCACCGCAACGGCCACCGAGAAAGTGCAGGAGGACATCCTGAAGAACCTGAATGTTGACGATGCTGTAACCTACAAAGCCAGCTTCAACCGTCCGAACCTGTTCTACGATGTGCGCCCGAAGAAGGACGTGGGCCGGGAGATCATCAAGTTCATCAAGCAGCACCAAGGCAAGAGCGGCATCATCTATTGCCTGAGCCGCAAGAAGGTTGAGGAGACCGCACAGATGCTGAACGTGAACGGCATCAAAGCACTTCCCTACCACGCCGGTATGGACGCTGCACAACGCGCCGATCACCAAGACCGTTTCCTGATGGAGGATGTGGACGTGATCTGTGCCACGATCGCCTTCGGCATGGGCATCGACAAACCCGATGTGCGTTTCGTGATCCACCACGACATACCGAAGAGCCTCGAGAGCTACTACCAAGAGACCGGCCGCGGTGGTCGCGATGGTGGTGAAGGCAAATGCGTGGCGTTCTACAGCTACAAGGACATCGAGAAGCTGGAGAAATTCCTTCAAGGCAAGCCGGTAGCCGAACAGGAGATCGGCAAGCAGCTGCTCGCGGATACCGTGAGCTACAGCGAGACGAGCATGTGCCGCAGGAAATTCCTGCTGCACTACTTCGGCGAGATCCTGCCGGGGGACAACTGTGGTTCGTGCGACAATTGCGTGAACCCGAAAGTGATGTTCGATGGCACCGAAGCCCTGACAACATTGCTCGACGCGGTCAAGGAAAGCAAACAGCGCCACAAGGGTCGCTTCATCTGTGACCTGCTCACCGGCACCATGACCAGTGAGATGAAAACCTACAAGGGCAACGCCATGGAGGCGTGGGGCAAGGGCACCGAAGAGGGAGCCATCTATTGGATGTCGGTTATCCGCCAAGCAACAGTGAACGGTTTCCTGCACAAGGACATCGAGACCTACGGCAACCTGAGCCTGACCGATCAAGGAAAGAAATTCCTGAAGAAGGCTTGGCCCGTGAGCTTCGCCAAGGAGCGCGACTACACCGATGTTGACGGCGGCAGCTTCGACGACGACGATGTGGTGACACCAGGAGGAAAGGGCGGCGCCGCTGACGAGAAGTTGATGAAAATGCTGCAGGAATTGCGGCAGAAAGCGGCCAAGCAGTACAAGCTTCCGCCCTACGTGATCTTCCAGGATCCCTCATTGGAGGAAATGACGTTGCGTTATCCGATCACCATCGAGGAACTCCAGACCATTGGCGGTGTGGGCCCCGGCAAAGCCGCCAAATACGGTAAGCCCTTCGTGGAGTTGATCGAGAAGTACGTCGAGGAGAACGACATCGAACGGGACATCGAAGTGGTGATCCGCAGCGTGGCGAAGAAGAGCGGGATGAAGGTGCACATCATTCAGAACATCGATAAGCGCCTGCCCATGGAGAGCATTGGCAAAGCAAAAGGCCTGACGATGGATGCGCTGCTCACAGAGATGGAGACCATCGTGATGAGCGGCACCAAGCTCGACATCAACTACCACCTGAACGAGGTGCTGGAGAGTGATCAGCAAGAGGAGATCATGGATTACTTCCGCTCTTCGGAAAGCGACAGTCTTGAAGCTGCTCGTGAAGAGTTCGGTGGCGACTTCAGCGATGAGGAGTTGCGCTTCATGCGGTTGAAGTTCCTGAGCGAAGTGGCGAACTGAGGCATTGAGGCGGTTCGGCTGTGTAGTAATGCAGCGCTGATGGAAGCACGCGGATCGTTGATCATGGCGCTGTCCATCATCGCCAGCGTTGCCACATCATGTTATCCCCGGGTTTCCTTGACCAAAGCGGAGAAACAGTTGATCCCGCTGAAAGGCAGATGCTCCGAGGTGAGGATGGAAAGTGACGGCGGAGTGGTTGACACTGTACGGTTTGAACGATGCGACAGGAGATACGAAGCACACTTTGATGTCTTTTGGGAAAAGCACATGGTTCCTAGGGAACGCGGACGCTCCCGAGGATACTACGGCTGCTATTCCGATTTCACCAACTTCCCCCGAAATGCTTATTCGGAGATCAACCTGAACGTCGGGCTCACAGTGTATTTCACCAAGCGAGACAACCTGGATAGTCTGAGTCTTTCCATTGATGGTTTCACGGAAGAATACGAACTGAACGCCAGCACTCAGGACACACTGATCTTCGATGACCACGAGCGACCTCCCGACCGGAAAAACGGGAAGGGCATTGACCGGATAGTCTGGCATTCGCGCGATGGATTGCTGGCCATTCAGAAGCTCGATGGCACGATGTGGCGCACAATTCCCTGACTTCCCTTTACACCGCCAATTCCCGCAACGCACCCCACGCCATCACCCCACACCCGATCGCTAGCGCGGCCTCATCGATGTCGAAGGTGGGTGTATGCAAGCCACGCGGACTTGTCTCGCCGAGAGCACCGGTGCCCAAGCGGAAAAAACAGCCGGGCATAACGTGCGTGTAGAATGCGAAATCCTCACTGCCCATGCGTTGGTCCATGTTCACCACATTGTCGGCACCGAGGTATTCGGTGGCGGCCGATCGCATGCGCTGTGTCAAAGCCGCATCGTTCACCAACACCGGGTAACCGCGCCGGACTTCGAAGTCGCACGAACCGCCAATGCTGGTACATATCTCGCTGGCCCGTTTGGGCAACCAAACGTGGAGTTCATCGCGCAACTCTTCGTTGAACGCACGGAGCGTTCCGGCAATACGCACTTCGTCGGGCACCACGTTCGTTGCACCCAGCGCTTCCACGCGACCGAACGCAAGTACGGTCTTCTCGGAGGGGCGGTAGGCCGCGAATTCCTCTTTGAGCTGTGGAAGCAACCGCGCCATGATCATGATCGGATCGATCAACCGTTCGGGCAGCGCGGCATGGCCACCCTTACCCTTCACGGTCACATACAGTTCATCGCTACTGGCCATGAATGGCCCTTCACGGAAACCGACTTTGCCAACAGCAAGTTCGGGAGTGACGTGCTGGCCAAGGATCCCATCGGGCAAGCGCGAACCGAACGCATTCTCATTCAACAAAAGCGAAGCACCGCCGGGTATCTTCTCTTCTCCGGGTTGGAAAACCAGTTGAACAGTGCCGCTCCACTCCTTCCGCAGTTCATGAAGCACCAGGCCTGCACCGAGCACCATGGCAGTGTGCGCATCGTGTCCACATGCGTGCATAACGCCGGTGTTCGTGCTACGATAGTCACAGGTGTTCTGCTCGTTGATCGGCAGCGCATCGATGTCCGCGCGCAACCCGATGACACGGTCGCCCTTCCCCGCTTCACCAACCACCGAAGCGATGACGCCTGTGCCGGCAACACCGGTCCGCGGCGCGATACCTGAAGCTCGCAACCGATCTGCAACGAACGCCATGGTATCCCGTTCTTGAAAGCTCAGTTCCGGGTGCGCATGCAAATGCCTGCGCAACCGCACCAATTCAGGTTGCAGCCGGGCCACGGCCTGCTTAATGCGATCGATCACTTGCCGAAGATGAGCTTCAGTGCAGCCACGATCATCATGACCCCGAACACCTTTTTCACAATGTCGGCGGGAATGGCCAAGGCCATTTTGCTCCCCATGAACCCGCCGATGATGAAGGCCCCGGCAATGATGCCCACTGCTTTGAAGTCCAGCGGATGCACCTTGTTGTAATTCCAGGCCGCCAGAAAGACAACCGGCAATACGAGCACAGCCAAGCTGGTGCCTTGCGCTTGATGTTGCGAATAGCCGAGTAACCACACCAATGCCGGTACCATGATGATGCCCCCTCCAACACCAACGAATCCGCTGAGGCTACCAGCCAACAAGCCCGTTAGGATCAGCAGGAGGATGGTGGAAAGCGACATGGACGATCAGATGTCGAGGGCAAGCGAGAAGTAGAACACGGCCGGCATGATCACCCCATCGTCAATTCCCCAAGCCCAATCGGTGCGGACATAGTATCCAAGCAGGCGCGTCCGCAACCCGAATCCATACCCGGCAACGATCGGTTCGCGCTGGTTCTTGATGGTGATGGTGAGGGGATTGTTGTTATAGATCTGGGTGTTGAACGAGTTCTCGGTGCTGTAGGGATCGGAGCCCGTCCATGCGGCGCCGACGTCCACGAACGTAGCTACTTGGAAGTTGTGTAGGAAGTCGCTGCGCACCGGCCGGTTCATGAGCCAGCGGAACAAGGGCACGCGCAATTCGCTGTTGAAGACACCGAAGCTGTTGCCGTTCCGTGCGTTGTAGAAGAACCCACGCACCGGGGTGGCGATGCCTTGATAGAAATAGGGTTGCGTGAAATCGATCGGGATGCTGGGATCGAACTTGGGAAAGATCCAATTGTCAACGCCGCCGAGGAAGAAGAGCACCTTGCGATTGCCCATGCTGGTGCTGCCCGCCAAGCGGTTCACCCAGATGATCTCCCTGTGCACGCGCATGCTGTGGCGCACGTCCAAGCCAAGCACGTACATATCGGTGTTCTCTTTCTCCGTGGGCCGAGTGTAGAATTCACCGAAGACCTTGGCCTTCCATCCCGTCCAAAGGTTAAGACCCCTTGGCAGGCTGCTATCGAACACGTATTCGAGTTTGGCCCCGGAAGTCGCATCGTAGAGATCCGGTTCGCCCAAGCTGTTGATGTCGGTACTCTGGAACACGAACCGATCGTACCGCTCGGAGAGCGTCAACCGCACGCTGGCCAATTCGCTGAACGGGTAGCTCAACCGGTAACTGAGCACGTGTGAGTGCATCTTCAACACATTGAAGCCAACGAAGGTTTGCATGGCCTGCCGCTGGAACGTGATCTCTTGGTCGACACGGTTCTTCAAGTTGGTGTACTGGAACAACCAATCGTTGTTGTTGAGGTCGAACGCGAGCCGGTAACCGCCAACGATCTTGCGGTCTTCGAACAGATCGCTGATAGCCATTTTGGTCACCGCGCTCAATCCCGGATTGAGACCCTCCCCTGCAATGGGTTGGTAGAAACCGCCTGTGAACGAATTGTCCACTTGCGTAAGCACCTGATCCGTTGAGAAGTTGAGGTTGTAGTTGCGTTGCTCCGGAAAGGCGAACGCCTTCTGCACGGAATCGCGAGGCGTGGTCGCACCCGCAACCGCCGTCGCAGTCCCCGGATCTGACGTACCTCCATCATCATTGGCTGCACCGTCATCATCCGAGAATCTGTAGTTGCTCACATCTATCCCATCCGGCAATGGAGCGCGCGGGATCAACGGATCCACCTTTACCACTGGGCTCATATCATCGGTCACCGCGCCGCCCGTAACCGTCTCACGTTGGTTGGGCGCTTGGTCCGGTCGTGGTTCGTTGTTGGCTGCGCTTCCTTCATTGGTGCGACCTACGTGCAGCCGGTATCGGCCGTCGCTGAAGAACAGTTCGCTGTATCGCCCGTTCCGTGCATCGACCTCATGCTCAAGAATGGAGCGGTTAAAATTGGTGAGCCTCTCGCTGCGTGTGAAGTAGCGGTAATGGACGGTGGTGTCCACGTGGCTCACTGCGCTGTCATAGTGCACCAACCAGCGGTTCACGGAACCGCCCACATCGCTCAGGAAGGTGTAGTTCGTGCTGTCGAACTCGGCAGGTTCCGTTTCGCTGGCGCTCGGCGTATTGCTCAACCGTGTGAGCAAGCGGCTTCGCGTGGACAGGTCGAGCAGGAAGATGTCCTTGGTGCCGGATGTCAAGGCCACTTCGCCACCTGTGCGCAAGGTGTCATCAGTCCGGTCGCTGCTGAAGATGATACCGGCCCCGTTATCCACGAACCGGGGATCGAGATCATCCCATTGATCGTCCGTAATCTGCTCCTGTCGGCTGCCGATGATGTAGTACAAATAGAGGTCTGTTCGCCCCTCACGCACCGCACTGAAGATGATGTTCTGCCCATCGGGACTGTAGGCCAGATCGAGGACCTTCTCCACGCTCAGCACCGGACGCACGGTTGTCTTCTTCTCATCCAGCGAATAGGTCTTCAACAGCGGTTCGCCCTTGCGCTCCAACACATAACTCAGCCCCCGACTGCCCGGATGCCAAGCCAATACGGGGTAACTGCGATCGATGATCCGGTTGAGCCGATGTTCGCCACGGGCGATCACTTTCCGCTTCTTGGTGCTGATGTCGTAGACGTAAACCTTGTACCGGCCAAGTTCATTGCTCACCCACGCGGCGTAACGGCCATTGGGGCTGAGCTTGAACTCCGAGTAGCCGATGGTGCGTCTGTTCTTGATCGGGAATTCGTCGGCAACGATGGCCTTCCGTGTCCGGTCCTGCTCATTGAACCGATCGCGGTAATAGGCCACGCATTCCTCACTGAGCGTTTTGAGCGATACACCGAGAACGAAGAGGAATCCACTTTCGGCGTTGCGGCTCACACGGGTCATGTAGAGGATATTGGGCACCACGCTCTCGCCATACACATCGCTCACGTATCGCCAGATCATATGGCCGGCCAGCTCCGCTTCCTCGCCTTCCAACCGGTTGAACTTGTCGAACCGGCCACTGAGAACACCATCCTTCACCCTGCTTTCGCGCTGGGCGTCCCATCCGTTGCCCACATGGCTGATCAGGCCCTTGGTGTACCAATCCGGCAGATTGAGCAACGTGCTGTTCTTGATCACCTCCCGCCAGTTGCCACCGTACATCATCTGGTCCAGCATCACATGTGCGATACCACTGCGAACTTGTTTGTCCAGCAGCGCTCGATCACCCTCGTTGTACACGAAGATCTTCGTGCCGACAATGCGGGTAACGCCGCCGATGTTGAACTGCTCATCGTTGCTGAGACCGATGTTGCTCTGGCGGAAGTCCGTCAAGGAATTGTACACCACGAACTGAAGACGCTCATCGAGAGCGTAATCGAACGTGCGTTCCAATTCCTTCAGGTGCTTGTGGGCGCTGATGGCGGTGTAGCGCGCCACATCGCGCCCGCCTTTATAGAAGTACGTCTCCAGCGCACCGAACTTGTAGTGCTGCCACAGGAAATCCTGGTACTGCACCCTGTTCTTCCCGAACTCTTGCTTGGTGCCGTTGTAGAACTGCGCCTCGGCGCTGGAAAACGCGAGCACGACCGGGATCGCGAGGACGATGCGTAAGAGGTGCTTCATGAACGCCGAACGAAATGCAACTTTGGCCGCTGCCCATCCGGGCATGCCCCGCGAAGTTCAGGCTTATTTCCACAATGCTCACAGTCCGTTCGTTCACCTTCAACCCTTTCCAGGAAAACACCTACGTGGTGCACGATGGAAAGCAGGCCATTCTGGTGGATCCGGGGTGCTGGAAGCTGCATGAGGAAGAAGAATTGCGCGCTTGGTTGGAGCATAACGGCTTGGAACCCGTCCGTCTTGTGCTTACCCACGCCCACATCGACCATGTAATGGGTTGTGCTTGGGTTGCTGAACATTACGGCTTGAAGCCGGAGGTCCACCGGCTTGACCTTCCCTTGCTTCGGAATGCCCCACGGCAAGGGGAGATGTTCGGGGTCCCTTGCGAGCCTTCGCCGGAACCGGAAGCATTCCTCGAAGAGGGAATGACCATTGAATTGGGGACGGACCACCTGGAGATCCTCTTCGTACCCGGCCACGCCCCCGGACATGTCGCGCTCTATTGCAAGGCTCAGGGCTTTGTTGTCGCTGGCGATGTGCTCTTCAACGGAAGCATCGGCCGCACCGACCTGCCCGGTGGTGACTTCGACGTGCTCGCCCGGAGCATTCGTGAGCAGTTGTATCCACTGGGCGATGACGTTGTGGTGTACTGCGGACACGGTGACCCGACCACCATCGGCAAGGAACGCCGGAGCAACCCGTTCGTGCCCGGGTAAGGTTGTACGACCAGGCTATTGATCCGTGCGTGATCTTAATTTGGTCGGCGTCAGCCCTTGGCGTTCCCTAGCTCAGCAACCCGCAATGGATATGGTCGCCACGTACCGACAACCAGTGCCCGTACACCCCTCCTTCATGTACTACCGCCTTAACGCTGCCGCACTGTCCGTTCTACTGATCGCCGGATGTACTACCCCAGCGATGAAGGAGAAAATGACGAACGTGCCGAATACGGTTCAACCCCGTTTCAAGCTGCATGCGGGCAACACCGTGGGCATGCCGCATGTCAACGACCTGCGCGAGAGCGAAGAGATGAACTACTTCATGTACACCTACATGTATAACAGCGGTGGCGTTGCACTGGGTGACGTGGACGGCGACTCTTTACCCGATGTGTTCCAGAGCACCAGCCGGAATGGTTGCCGTTTGTACAAAAACCTCGGTGGCTTGAAGTTCGAGGACATCACGACCAAAACCGGTATCGATACGAAGCAAGCGTGGTGCACGGGTACCACGATGGTCGATATCAACGCTGATGGGCACCTCGACATCTTCGTATGTGTGAGCGGCCCCTCGCGCGACCCGAACGAACTCCGCGACTTCCTCTTCGTCAACAACGGCAACGGGACATTCTCTGAGCAAGCCGCGGCATACGGCATCGCCGATCCCGGCCACGGTCAACAGGCCTACTTCCACGATCTCGATGGCGACGATGACCTTGATCTGTACTTGGTGAGCACGCGCACCGATTTCGACAACAACGACAAAGTGGCCACCTACCAAGTGCAACCCACTTCATCCACCACCGATCGGCTGTACATCAACAACGGCAAGGGTCACTTCGATGACATGACGGCACAGGCCGGAGTCCTCAATCACGCGTGGGGCCTTAGCGCCAGCATTGGCGACTGGAGCGGTGATGGCAAATCAGATGTCTACGTGGCGAACGACTTTCTGGAGCCGGATATGCTCTACGAGCCCCGGGGCAATGGCACATACAGCAACGCCGTCTTGGAACGCTTCAAGCACATCTGCTTCTATGGAATGGGCAGCGATCGCGCCGACTTCGACAACGACGGCCTGCAAGACCTTTGCGTGGTGGACATGACGCCACCGGACCATTTGCGCAACAAGCAGAACATGGCCAGCATGCGGCCCTTGCAGTTCTTCAAGATGGTTGAACTGGGCTGGCATCACCAATACATGGCCAACGTGCTGCAGCGTAACAACGGTAATGGCACGTACAGCGATGTGGCGCACTTGGCCGGCGTGGACCGCACGGACTGGAGTTGGGCACCCCTGTTCGCCGACTTCGACAACGATGGTTGGAAAGACCTCTTCATTACCAACGGCATTTGGCGCGAAGTGGGCAACAACGACTACAAGAACAAGGTGAAGGAACTGGCGGCCGAAAAAGGCACGTCATTACCATTCGATGAAGTGATGGCGCTGATACCACAGGCTGCCCCGGAGAACTACATGTTCCGCAATAACGGTGCGGACAAGTGGGGACAGGCCAGCCTTAGCTTCAGCAAAGCCATGGACAGTTGGGGTTACCACCATGCAGCGGTAAGCACTGGTGGTGCCTATGCGGATCTGGATGCCGATGGCGATATGGACCTGGTGGTGTGCGACGTGAACCGCCCGGTAACGGTGGTGGAGAATCTGTTCAGTGGCACCGATGGCGCGCACTATCTGCAAGTGGTACTGAAGGGAACCGGCGCCAACACATACGCCATCGGTGCGGCCGTAACTCTTCTTACCGAAGCAGGCGAACAGGTGTTGGAACAATCTCTGACACGCGGCTTCCAAAGCAGTGTTGAACCGCTATTGCACTTCGGCATCGGCGGCTCAAGTATCGACTCCGTTGTTGTTGATTGGTCGGATGGCACACGCACCGTGCTTACCGATGTGAAGCCGGACCAACGGATCACAGTGGACCAAAGCAGCGTGACACGCACTCCGCGAAAGCCCACGCCCGAAGCCGAAGTATTGTTCGCCGAGAATGCAAAAGCACTCGGCCTCGACCACAAGCACATCGAGTCAGTGTTCGACGATTTCGCTGCTGAGATCCTGTTGCCCCACCGACAAAGCCAGCATGGTCCCGGTCTCTCGGTTGCCGATGTCAATGGCGATGGACGTGATGATGTCTTTACCGGCAACGGAGCAGGCACTGCCGCGGTCCTCTTCCTGCAACGCACCAATGGTGGATTCGCTATAGCGGCACAACAACCCTGGACCGCAGTGAAGGACCGTGAGATCATCGGGGCGCACTTTTTCGATGCGGACGGCGACAGCGATGCGGACCTGTACACCGCGTGCGGAAGCACGGAGTTCGGTACGACCGGCAACCGGTACCAAGATTTCCTGTACCTGAACGATGGCATAGGCAACTTCAGCCTTGCCGCCAATGCTCTGCCCGGCGTTTTCGGCAGCACGCAACGCGTTACCAGCGCCGATATCGACGCCGATGGCGACCTCGACCTGTTCGTGGGTGGACGCAATGAACCCGGAGCCTATCCCGCAGCACCGAAGAGCTATCTGCTGATGAACAACAGCGGCATCTTCACCGATGCGATAGCGGAGAAGGCACCACAGCTCGAACGCGCCGGCATGATCACCGATGCGGTCTTCACCGATCTGAACGGAGACCGGAAACCCGACCTGATCGTGTGCGGCGAGTGGATGCCGGTGCGTGCATACATCAACACCGGGGAAAGTTTCGTAGCGGACACGACGGTATTCGATGAACAGATGACAGGCTGGTGGTGGGACCTTGAACTCGCCGATCTGGACAACGATGGCGACTTGGATGTGATCGCCGGGAACATCGGTCTCAACAACAAATTCCATCCCAGCGCGGAGAAACCGCTGGAGATCTACATGGCCGATCTTGACGGGACCGGGACCAACGACATCGTTCTGGCAAAGCACAAAGCACCGGGCAGCAGCGAGTGTGTACCCGTGCGCGGACGGGAGTGCAGCAGCGAACAGATGCCCTTCATCAAGGAGAAATTCAAGACGTACAAAGCGTTCAGCGAGGCTGATATCACTACGCTTTATGGTGATGAGCAACTGCGAAAAGCAGTGCACCTGAGCACCCGCGACTTCCGGAGCATGGTGTGGCGGAACGATGGCGGCAAGTTCACTCCGATGCCCCTGCCGAGCATTGCGCAGACGGCTCCTCTGCGCGGTTGCGTGGTAACCGATGTGAATGGCGATGGCAACAAGGATCTGATCACTGCGGGCAACTTGTTCGGCACCGAAGTCGAGACCACGCGTTACGATGCAGGCACGGGATGCGTGCTGCTCGGGGATGGCAAACTCGGCTTCACGCCGATGAGCATCGCGCGCTCAGGTTTCTTCGCCGATGGCAATGTGTGCGCGGTGTCAGCGATCAATAACAGCTCCAAAGCAGGCCCCTCCGTGATCGTTGCGAACGTTGATGGTCCGCTACAGCTGTTCACATTGCGCAAGGCTCCGGCAGCGCGGCTGGCACAGCGCTGAGGTCACGGTCGTGTATACTGCTCTTTGTACACCTTGTGCTTGCGCTTGTCCTCATCGCTGATGCGCACGGGTGGACAAGCGATGCCATTGGGATAACGCAGGAAGAGGAAACGGATGCTCAGGATCAACGGTCGGTAAGGACTACTGAACCACTGCAACTGGCCGAAGCCCTGGTCCTCCGGCAGGACGCTGAACACCGGCGTTTCCACTGCCGGTATCACGAACAGCCGATGCGTCATCTTGAAGCCATAACCGAGTTTCAGGTGTGCTTGCGCAATGATGCCCGGAGGGAACTCGTGCTGGTTGAGGATGGGATCGCCGGTGTGCGCACGCGACGAACCGATGTCGAGATCACCATTGAGACCGAGCGATAACTGCACGAACTGGTAGCGACCGGTCTGGAAGAACTTGTTCGCGTTGAAGTGCACCGTGAGGTATTGATCGCGAAAAGCGCCGCTGCCCGCGATGGTCGCGACGGAATCGCCGCGTTGCAGGATACCGGTGAAGTCCTCAGTGCCTTTCAATTGCTTGTACGCTAGGCCGAAGTCCCAGTAGTCAAGGATCACGGGATCGCGCGTGGCATGGAACCAACCCGCTTCCAGATAGAGTCCTATGCGGCCATTGGGATCGTAGATGGCGGTGTAGCTGGTATCGGCAGCGCGGTACACCTCCTCCTCCCGGTCCTTGCCGCGGGCCAGGGCATACGTTACGCCCGGTGCGAAGTAGAACCCACCGCGTTTCATCTTCCCATCGAGGGGGATCAGATCGGGCCATTTGCGCTCGCCGAAGCCTTGGGCGGGAAGCTCAAGGAGCAGGGGTAGCAACAGGAGTAGGACCGTAGCGCGCTTCATACAACGAAGGTGATGGTGACGTTGACGATAACGCGGGCAGGACGGTGGAAAGTGTCAACGACAGGACGTGCGATCAGACCGGGGCCTGCATATGGCCTTGCCCATGGATGATAGACTGAAGGAACCACCATAGGACCCATAGCGCGGCCGATGTTGTAAGCGCATGGACGATAAAGAGAAGTAATCCCAAGACCTTCAACGCGATCATCCACGCGTTCGAGCGACGGCGAAAGGCCTTGAATACCAGCCAGCCGAAAGCGCCCGTTCCGAGGACATTCGTCGCGAACAAGCCATAGAGAACCCAGACACCCGCAGGCTGAGAGAAAGAGGGGTCCGCATCTGTCCCGGCACCGACCAGCTGATGGTAACCGAGCAAACACGCTACCATGGTACCCACCAGTGCAATGATCGCGGAGACCAAAAGCTTAAGCGTTGGCATTTGCTTACGCAATGCCAGCATAGACGTACAAAAAAGGAACAAGCCGAAATTGACCACGGTCATAAGGACGACCAGTAGAAAGGCGAAGGCGAAGCTCCCGTCCATGGTTCTTGTTCAGCCCGCTTTCACCAACTCCATCACCCTCTTCTCCACCTCGGCACTCTCCCACTTCTCCTCGATCCCGGGGATAGCGAGCACTTCCTCCATGATGCGGTCATGACGCAGGCCTTCGCGCCACGCGTCCTTGTATTGGATGTCGCTGAACTTCACTTGACTGTACAGCGGCAGCCATTGATCAGGGTGCTTCGCCTGCAGGTGGCCTTCGATCTTCCGGCGCAACAGGAACTTGGGGTCAGCAACGAGATCACGCATCTCAACGAAGTTGCGGAGGGATAGATCCGCGATGGCATCGCCGTTCGGTTTGCGCGCTTTGCCATAGGCGTTGAGAACATGGCCCCAGTTATCGTCTCCGTGTTCGTTCAGCAGGTCGTTGAGCACTTTGCAGTCCTCGTAGCCGGCGTTCATGCCTTCGCCATAGAAGGGTACGATCGCATGTGCGGCATCGCCGATCAGCGCCACTTTGCCGTTCACCGTCCACGGGTTGCAGCGAATGATAGCCAATGAGCTTTGCGGGTTGCGCATGTACTGCTCCACGATGTCGGGCACGATCGGCAACGCATCGGCAAAGTGCTCCGCGAAGAACTTCCTCGCCTGCTCTTCGGTCTTCACCGTATCGAAACCGGGCGCGTTCTCGGTGTGCGTGTTAGGCATGAAGAGCGTGCCAGTAAAACCGCCGTCCTGATTGGCGAGGCCCATCATCATGTAGTAGCGCCGTGGCCAGATGTGCAGGCACTGAGGATCCATCTTCGGCGTGCCATCGGCGTTCGCCGGGAAGGCCACTTCCTTGTAATCGTGCTCGATGTATTCCTGGCTGTACGTGAAACGGCCGAGCATCATCTTGGCCCGCACCGCGCTGAACGCACCGTCGCTACCGAAGACGACATCCGCCTTCACGCCGATCACTTCCCCGCCATTCGGCAGAAAGCGACACGTCGCGGTTTCCAGATCCACGTCAACGCACTTGTGGTCGAAATGCAGCTTCACGTTCGGAAGCTGTTCCGCCTCGCTGAGCAAGCGGCGGTTCAACTCACCGCGGCTCACTGAGTAGATCGCGCGGTTGTCGATGCTGTACGGCACCCGGTTCAGCTTGCCATCGCGATCGTGCATCATGCTCGCATACACGGGCACGGTGATCTGCTTCACCGCGACCTCCACACCGGCCGCTCGCAACGCGGTCCAGCCGCGATGACTGACAACCAGATTGATGCTGCGGCCCGCGTACACATCTGTCTTGCGTGGATCCCCACGGCGCTCGTACACGCTGACCGTATGCCCACGCTTGGCCAAAAAAATGGCGAGCAGGCTGCCTACCAGCCCTCCTCCGACGATCGTGATCTTGCTCATGAGCGGCTAGCGTTCAAGATCTGCGCGAAGCGATAGGCGTCCTCGAAACTGTTGTACATCGGCACGGGGGCCATGCGCAGCACGTTCGGCTCGCGCCAGTCGCAGACCACGCCGCGTTCCGCGATGCGCTTGAAGATGCCGCGGCCATCGCCGTTGACGAGGATGGAGAGCTGGGCGCCACTGTCCGCCGGATCGCTCGGGGTGATGATGTTGAAGATGTTACCGTTCGCCGCCGATATGCCTTCGATCAACCAGCGCAGATAGCCGGTGAGTTGGATACTCTTCGCGCGTAGCCGCTCCATGCCGGCCCTATCGAATTGTTCAAGCGCAACGCGATGGACGGCCATGGGCAACACTGGCGCGTTGCTCACTTGCCAAGCCTCGGCCGTGGGCATCGGCTTGAACTCGCGTTCCATTTTGAAACGCTCCTTTTTGTCGTGTCCCCACCAACCGGCGAAGCGTTGAAGGTCCTTGCCCAAATGCCGTTGGTGAACGAACGCCCCGGCCACGCCGCCGGGTCCGCTGTTCAGGTACTTGTAGCTGCACCAACACGCGAAGTCAGGTCCATCATCGTGCAACTTCAGGTGGAGGTTGCCAGCAGCGTGCGCCAAGTCGAAGCCAGCCTTTGCACCCACATGATGCGCGGCTTCGGTGATCGCTCGGATATCAAAGGCTTGGCCCGTTAGGAAGTTCACCGCACCGAAACAGACCAGCGCCAATTCGTCACCGAGTTCTGCGATCTTCTGCGTGATATCCTCTGTACGAAGAGTGTGCTCCCCGGAGCGTGGCACCATCTCGACAAGACAAGTCGCGGGATCTAGACCATGGAATTGGATCTGCGAAGCGAAGGCGTATGTATCGCTCGGGAAGGGTCGCTGCTCGGAGAGGATCTTCACGCGCTTGCCGTGAGGGCGATAGAACGAGACAAGCAGAAAATGCAGGTTGCTGGTGAGCTGGTTCATCACCACCACTTCCTCGGGCAGTGCACCGACCAGTCGCGCAGTGCTTGCGGTGAGTTCCTCGTGGTAGCTGTACCACGGATGCTTCGCGTTGAAGTGGCCTTCCACACCGAACGTTGCCCAGTCATCCAGTTCTTGTTTCAGCGCAGCGGCGGCGGCTTTTGGTTGAAGACCGAGCGAGTTGCCGGCGAAGTAGATCACGGGTTTCCCTTCGTGTTGGGGGAAATGGAAGTCGTTCCGGAAGTCGCGCAGCGGATCGGCGGCGTCCTGTGCGCGGGCAAAGTCGATGGTGTTCTGGTAAGCGCTCATTGCGGGGTTCGAAAGTAGCGGGAGGTTCAAAGCAGTCTGCCGATCCAACCCAAGAGCGGGGTCAGGATCAGCAGGCCGTCAAGTCCAACGGAGTAGTAAGTGTCATTGCGCTGGGGTGTGGCACCACCGATCAACCGGATCGCCATGAGGCTGCCGATCATCGGGAGCAGCCACCACAGCGTAGCACTGCCCGGCACGTAAGCCGTATTCTCTCCTGCCTGTTGGTCCAACGCCAAACCCAGAAGGAACAGCAAAAGCCAAGGCAGTTGCAGAATGATGCTGACAACCTTGGTCCAGTGCTGCCCGACCATCTGAGGCAATGTCCGAAGGGATCGTGGGTCCCGGTCCATGTCCCGTATGTCGAAGGTTATGGCGAGCGAAAGGAAAAAGGCGAACTGCAGCGTGAGGAAAAGGGGTTCGGCATCGCTGCTGATCACCAAGCCTTCCACTGCCAGCGGCAACTTGACCGTGGTCCATGCCCACGCGAAGGCGATGAACAGTGCTTTCAAACCCGGCACACGGCGCAATCCGATGGTCCTGTCACCGGTCCATCCGAATGGGACCACGTAGAAGACGGCCACCGCGAGCGCCGGCCAAAGTGAGCGCCACAGAGCGACCACGAACGGCAGGGCGAGAACAGTGGCTATCAAACCACAAGCAATAGCGGTAACGAGCAAGTACTTCCTGTTCCGCCGTGTCCAGATCATCTGGGCGGAAGTCCCCAGTTCGGGGTGGTTCATGCGCGCGATCCGCATGAAATTGTAGAGCAGCATGGTGCCGCAGAACGCCAGTGCCGGGGCGCGCCAACCAGTGCCGGACAGCACTGTTTGCATCCACCACGTCTGGGCCGCCGCACCGAGCGCCAGCCACACATGACCATACACCAACACTCGCAGCACAGGGTTGCGGATGCCATTGGGCGGTTCCGCGGCGTGGTCCATCAGGGCTGCAGTTCCTGATTGGGTTTGATCACCAATTGATTGACCGCATATCCGGCAACAACACCCACCGCGCTGCTCAACAGGCAACGCAGGATCCGCTTGTTCCTGCCAGCGCGCGCATAACCATACGCGTAGTAATTGTCGCCATCCATCAGCGGGTTGGAGATGGAACCCTTGCGAACGTGGACACGAGGCAACGCCATTGCCCCACTATAAATGGGAGGGATCAACAAGGCCATGATCTCCATGTCCAATCCGATGACAAGACCGGCCCCGGCAACGAAGCCGCCGATCATGGGCACCACGAACAACTTGCTCTTGCGGGCGTCCTGTTCCCCGGCCATATAGTGCCGCATCTGCTGCACGGTGTAATCGTTGCCGAACAACGTATCGTAGAAGTACCACACCTTCTCCACGCCGAGGCTGTCCGTTACGCTGAACACGTTCTCCGTTGGCTCGGCCCGCTCCTTCACCCTATTGTTCCTGATCAATGCGTAACGCACTTCAAGGGTGCTCTGCCCGATCACCTTGGCGCTGATCGTCTGGCCGTTCATCAGCAGAATACGGTCCTGCGCCTTGAGTTGGAAGGCGACCGCAATGGTCAGCAGGAAAACGAGGGAAATGCGCATGGCAACGGCGCCGAATGTAGCCCTTGGCTCCGGCCGATCTTCGGACACCAAGGATGAAGCGCTAGCCTGACCAGCATCACGCTTTACTCCTCCACCGCTCCGATATCTTCGCCGCCCCTATACCGACACACATGTCAGCCAACTATCAGCGGCGCCACATTGGCCCCAATGCGGAGGAGACCGCCGCAATGCTCAAAACGATCGGCCTGCCTACCGTGCAAGCGCTTGTTGAACGCACCGTTCCGAAAGGCATCCGGAGTCCGGGCGCACTGGCCACTGGTGCTGCCCTCAGCGAGCACGAGCATTTGGCGAACATGAAAGCGCTCGGTGCGAAGAACAAGCAATTCCGCAACTACATCGGCCTGGGCTTCCATGGCACATTGATACCGCCCGCGATCCAGCGCAACGTGCTGGAGAACCCCGGTTGGTACACGGCCTACACGCCGTACCAAGCGGAGATCAGCCAAGGACGACTGGAAGCATTGTTGAATTTCCAGACGATGGTGAGCGACCTCACCGGGTTGCCGATCGCGAATGCATCGTTGCTGGATGAAGCCACAGCGGCTGCCGAAGCGATGTTCATGCTGCACAGCGCACGCCCGAAAGAGTTGGCAACTGCGCATCGTTTCTTCGTGGACAAGAGCCTCTACCCGCAGAACATCGACGTGTTGCACACGCGCGCCGTTCCTGTCGGCATCGAGCTCGTGCACGGCAACGCAAGCGACTTCAAACAGGACGGCACCTTCTTCGGCATGATCGTGCAATACCCTGCCGTGGACGGCAGCGTGAACGACCTGCGTGCAGTGGTGAAGAACGCCAAGGTTGCTGGTGTGAAAGTCGCGGCATGCAGCGATCTGTTGGCGCTTACGCTTCTGATGCCACCGGGCGAATGGGGTGCTGATGTCTGTGTCGGCAACAGCCAACGGTTCGGTGTACCCATGGGCTATGGTGGTCCGCACGCCGCGTTCTTCGCCTGCACCGACGAATTCAAACGGCTTATTCCGGGGCGCATCATCGGCGTAAGCCAGGATCGTTTGGGCAAACGTGCGTTGCGCATGGCCTTGCAAACACGTGAGCAACACATTCGTCGCGACAAAGCGACCAGCAACATCTGCACGGCACAAGCACTGCTCGCCGTCATGGCCAGCATGTACGCAGTGTACCACGGACCCGATGGGTTGAGGTCGATCGCGCAACGCGCGCATTCGGCAGCACGTGCATTGGCTGAAGGCGCAAAAGCGCTGGGCTACACACTGGGCAATGCTTCCTTCTTCGACACGATCACCCTCACCGGAGTGAGGGATGCCAACAAGGTGAAGACAGCGATGGAGACACGCTCCATCAACCTGCGCTATGCAGGGGACAGTGTGAGCATCAGCTTGGATGAAACCGCGGGCGAAAGGGATGTGAACGACATCCTCGCCGGATTGGCGGAAGCGGCTGGCAAGAAAGCCAGCGCTACGAGTTTGAACGGTGCATCGCTGGCCGTGCCGACCGATCTTCAGCGTAAGAGCGGCTACCTCACCCACCCTGTCTTCAACACCCATCGCACGGAAACGGAATTGATGCGGTACATCAAGCGTCTGGAGAACCGGGACTACAGCCTTACGCACGGCATGATCCCGCTGGGCTCGTGCACCATGAAGCTGAACGCGGCCAGCACGTTGATGCCGTTGAAATGGCCCGAGTGGGCGAACATGCACCCGTTCGCTCCGGCCGAACAGGGGGGTGGCTACC
>CADECG010000031.1:25859-31266 GCA_902825795.1 uncultured Bacteroidota bacterium | reverse complement strand
CAGTTTCTTTGAGGTAGCATCGTCGGGCGGCAACTTGTCGAATGCAGGCGAACCACCGTTGTCGGCTTTGTTCAAAGCACGCATGATCGACACCGGGCTCACGACGGCACCAACACCGTAGGCGTCTTCTGCAAAGCGCTGCACCTTTTCGATCTCGCGCAGAACGGCAAGATCCCAGATGTCGTGGGTGGTGTCCGTCACTGCGATCTCCAACTCGAACGAGCGCACACCGCCGAAGTCGCGTTCGAACCAGAGGAAATCCTGTTTGTGCGGGTCGCTGTTCGGCAGATCCTCCAAGAGGAAGTTGTTCACCCTGATCCGAGGGATGAACGCGGCACTGACCAGCGTTACGGCGAGACACGCGAGGAGGATGCTCTTTCTGTTCCGCAGCGTGAACCGCAGTAGTCCATGGACCTTGCGGTCCCAAAGCGACGCGCGCACCGCATGTTCGGCCCTTACAGGGGTTGGCACCAACAGCAGCACGGCCGGGAGCAGCGTGAAGGCCAGCACATAAGCCAAGAAAACGCCCAGCGAAGTGAAGAGCCCGAACTCGCTCATGGGTTGTATTCCGCTGGTGATCAGCGTTGCATAGCCAATAGCTGTGGTAAGCATCGTGATGAACGTGCTGAGGCCCGTCTCAGCGAACGTGATCGCCAATGCGCGTTCCTTCCGATGTCCTTCGCGCAACGCTTCGATGTAGCGCTCAATGATGTGTACGGCATCGCTCATTCCTACCACGAAGAGGATGGTCGGCAGCAACATGGTGAGAATGCTGAGCGGCTTGCCCATGGCGGTCATCATGGCCACTTGCCAAATGACCGTAAGGCCCACCACAGCGATGGGCGCACCGACGCCCCAACCTGTACGGAAAGCGAGGAACAGGAAGACGGTAAGCAGGATCAACGAACTGATGAAGAAGGTCGCGAGTTCGCGCTCCATCAGTGCGATGTAGTGGTGTTGCCCGTGCACACGGCCAGCGCGTTTCACGGCAGGCAAACCCGAAGACGCCACCGCTTCATCGATCGCGACGAGCACACTATCGGTGCGCACCTTGCTCAGGCTCGGCGCCGTGGTGATCAACACCATCAGCGCGCTTGCGTCGGCGTTGAAGAAATGCTCGCGTATCCGATCGTCCTGCCAAATGCGGGCGCTATCGGCCGCAAGTGTTGAGTCGTTGTCGACCCGCAGCCAGGGTATCCGGAACACACCTGCTGGCGAGAACCGGGGCTCATCCAAGCGTGTGGGAGAGGCCACGGAGATCACATCGGGCACTCGGCCAAGTCGCGCAGCCATGGTATCAACGCGCACCAGGAAGTCGCGGTCAAAGACCGTTGGTTCGTTCGGCACACCGAACAGCACGTAGTCATTGTCGTTTCCGAACCGGGATCGGAACTCGAGGTAGTGGTCCAGTTCGGGGTCTTCTTGCGGGAAGAACTTCTCGAAATCGTGGTCGAGGCGCAGGTTCCGCAGCGCGAACAACGCGGGCACCGTAAGGACCGCAAGCACCAAGAGCGCACGCCACGCGTTGCGCCGGGTGAGCAAGCGTTCAATGCGGGCAATTCGATCCTCCATCAACAGGTGCCGGTCGGCAGCGGGGCGCAAAGGTGCGGCGCGGTGGTCATTGGTCACAGGTAGTTTCGCGCACCATGAGGTGTCTTTCGCGATGGGTATTGTGCTGGGTCATGTTCATGACCGGTGGCGTTCAGGTTATCGCCGGGAAACTGGAAAAGGGATTTGAAGCACTTTCCATCCACGACTATTTCAAGGCGCGCACACTTTTCCAAAGCCAGACCTCCAAGCATCCCAGTGCTGCGTGGTACGGTCTCAGTGTGATCTCGGCACGCGCAGACAATCCCTTCTACCAGCTGGATTCAGCATACACCTTCATCCAGAAGGCTGATGCCGCGTTCACCGGGGCGCCTGACAAAGAGCGGGTCTTCGTCAAGCAATTCGGTGTGGACCATGACGCGATCCTGGCCCAAAGAACCCTGATCGGTGATGCCGCATGGGACCTCACCACCAAAGTGAACACCATCGCCGCATATGAGCGGTACATGGCCACCTTCCTCTTCAGCACCCATGCCGGTGAGGCCAAGTTGGTCCGTGATCATTTGGCTTATCAGGAGACATGCGCAGTGAACAGCAGCGCGGCGTACGCGGCCTTCATCCATCGCTATCCCGATGCGCGCCAAGTGCACGAAGCCAAAGCTCGGTTGCAGGGAGCGGTGTTCCGGGAAAGTACCATCGACGGAAGTATTGTCTCGTATGAACGCTTCATGGTCGACCATCCGGAAAGCCCGTATCTGAAGAGTGCGGAGGATGAGATCTATCGGTTGAGCATTCCGCATGGAACTGCGGCCGAGTACCATGCCTTCATTCAGCGTTACCCCATGAACGGGAGAGTACCGGATGCTTGGCGAACGTTGTATGCCACGAGCACGCGCGACCTGTCCGCTGCGTCCATCACGGAATTCCTCAAAACCTATCCGGACTACCCGTTCATCGAAGAGTTGGCCGCCGATTATAAGATCGCGAGCATGCGGTTGTTGCCTTTCCGCAAAGACAGTCTTTGGGGGTTCATTGACGATACCGGTACAGAGCGCATCAAAGCGGTGTATACATGGGTGGAAGCATTCGTGAAGGACCAAGCATTGGTGGAACGCAATGGGCTCGTCGGCACCATCAACAAACAAGGCGGTGAGGTGTTGGCCGTTCAATACGACGATGTGCAGGATGCCGGTCAAGGTCTCTTCATTGTTGAGCGCAACGAACGCATGGGCGTTTGCGACCGCAAAGGCAACTTGGTGGTGGCCATGGAGTATGACGAGATCGGTGATTTCGTGGATGGACTGGCTTACGCAGCGAAGGATGATCGATATGGCTTCATGAAGCCTGATGGCACCGTTGCGATCCCATTCGTCTTCGATAATGCATCAACGTTCCAGGGCGGGCTGGCCGTCGTTGAACGCTTCGGGCGCGCAGGGGCGATCAATGCGAAAGGGGATAGTGTGGTGGCCTGTCAGTTCGATCGTGTGGAAGGTTTTGCGGAGGGCATCAGCAGGGTTTGGCTGAACGGAAAGGTCGGGCTCATCGGTCCGTTCGGCGAAGTGCTTTTGGCTGCGGAGCACGACCATATCGGCGCGTTCAAAAGCGGGTTGGCGCTCGTTGTGGACGGTGCGAAGTGCGGGTATGTGGACCGCAAGGGCCGGTTCGCCATTGCTCAGAAGTATGAAGCTGTTGAAGGCGTGAACACGTGGGGCGATTTCAAGAACGATCACGCGGAAGTGCGGTTGAAGGGCAAGCACGGAGCGATCGCTACTACGGGCAGTACCCTTTTGCCGTGCGAGTATGCCGACATCGGTGGATCCACACCGTGGGGCATTGCCGTGAAAAGGAAAACCAAATGGGCCTTCGTTGATCGGAACGCCAAGGCGATCACCGAGGCGAAGTATGATCAAGCGTGGGACTTCGAGAACGGTGTTGCCCGCGTGAGTGTTGGCGATGTGTTCCTGCTGTTGGATAGCACTGGCAGGGAGCTGACGAAAGCCGGATATCTGCAGTTGACGCCTGTTGGGCAGGGATATTTCATGGCTACGACCGCGGAAGGAACCGGGCTGATCAACGCGTCGGGTGTTATGGTGGTACCGTGCAAGTACGCCTCATTGGATTTGCTGGAAATGGGGGTTGTGAAGGTTGAGCGCAACCAACGCTTCGCATATCTCCGCGTACCGGAAGCCAAATCGATCTGGAAGGAAGAAGGCTTCGACGCAGCGCGTTGAAGCGGCTATCGAAGAAGCGTAACGTGGCCGATCAAGCGCTCCTGCTTGATGCCGGCGGGTGTTGTCGCTTTGTAGTGGATGGTCCACGTGTAAACGCCATCCGGGGCTTGGGTGCCGCCGTATTCGCCGTTCCATGATACGCCGGTATCACTGGTCTTCCAGATCGGTTCGCCCCACCGGTCGAACACGGTGAAGGTGTACTCGATGAACTCTCCGGTGACGACCGCCGCGAATGATTCGTTCGTGCCATCGCCATCAGGAGTGAAAGTGTTCGGCACATAGACGAACAGGCCACAATCGCCCGGAGTGATCACGATCGTGTCGATGGCATTCACACAGGAGCCGGTCACTTCCACCGAGTAGATCCCGGGTTCGGTGATGGTGATGGTTGGGGAGACTTGTCCGGTGCTCCAATCGTAGGTAACGCCGGATATCGGTGCCGTCAACTGCAGCGGCTCACCGGGGCAATGCGCTACATCAGGACCGATGTTCAAACTATCGATGAACGGAATGAATGCGACATCCACTTCATCGGACGTAGTACATCCATCCATGGTCAGCTGCACGCTGATGGTACCCGTTGCGGTGGTACTCGTTGCATTGCCGGTACTGCCATCGCTCCAGAGTACGCTTGCGCCACCGGCGATCACACTGAGTTGGACCGTGTCGCTGGAGCATGCTGATACATCCGCCCCAAGGTCCGGTTGAAGCAACGGAACCGCTGCGATCCCTATGGTATCGGAACTCATACAACCGGGGGCTCCGGCTTGCACCCAATAAGAACCTGCGGCGCTCACCGTTATTGAGTTGGTGGTCGCCCCGGTGCTCCAGAGATAGGCTGCACCCGGCAGCGATACGGATAACAACATGCTGCCGCTGGGGCAGATGGCAGTGTCCACGCCGAGATCCACGGATCCGGGCGCGAAGTAGTTGATCACAAGACCATCGCTGTCCATGCAGCCGTTCCCATCGGTGACAGTGACACCGTAGCTACCTGCGGTGTTAACGAGGAAGGTCGCGGCGGTACTTCCGTTCTGCCATTCGTAGGCGACGCCGGAGGTGGTCGCGTCGAGGAGCAGGGTTGAGCCCGTGCAAAGCGTTGTGTCGTTGGGGAGCGTTACGCTTGGGTTGGCGTTGACGGAAACTTCGATCGTATCGGACACAGTGCAATTGCCTTGAAGCGCTTCCACCCAGTAACTGCCAGAAACACTGGCCGTGATCGTTGCGCTCGTTGCACCAGTGCTCCATATGTACGCACTGCCGGCAAGCGTAGCATCCAGCAGAGTACTTCCGCCAGCGCAGAAGCTTGTGTCGTTGCCCAAGTCGATGCTGCCCGCAACGGCGTAGTTCACGGTGATCGCGTCACTGTCCGTGCAGCCCGCGACGTTGGTAACTGTTATGGTGTAGTTGCCACCTGTGTTGACGAGGAATGTCGCCGCGGTGCTTCCGTTCTGCCACGCGTAGGAGGCGTTCGGGGCGGTGGCATTGAGCAACAGCGTTTCCCCGGGGCAAAGCGTGGTATCGTTGGGTAGCGTTACGCTCGGGTTGGCATTCACCGTTACAACGATTGTATCGGTCACGGAGCAATTGCCTTGTAGGGCTTCAACCCAATAGGTGCCCGATGTGTT
>CADECG010000031.1:0-25759 GCA_902825795.1 uncultured Bacteroidota bacterium | reverse complement strand
CCCGATGTGTTGGCAGTGATCGTTGCGCTGGTCGCACCTGTGTTCCACGTGTAGGTGCTGCCCGCGAGCGTGGCATCCAGCAGAATACTTCCGCCAGCGCAGAAGCTTGTGTCGTTGCCTAAGTCGATGCTGCCGGCAAGAGCGTAGTTCACGGTGATCGCATCGCTGTCCGTGCAGCCTGCGACGTTAGTGACGGTTACGCTGTAGTTGCCACCTGTGTTGACGAGAAATGTGGCGGCGGTGCTACCGTTCTGCCATGCATATGTGACGTTCGGAGTGGTGGCGTCGAGCAGCAACATTTCCCCAGCGCAGAGCGTGGTGTCGTTCGGAAGTGTTACGCTCGGGTTTGCGTTAACCGTCACAACGATCGTGTCCGTCACTGAGCAGTTGCCTTGCAGGGCTTCCACCCAATAGGTACCCGATGTGTTGGCAGTGATCGTTGCGCTGGTCGCACCTGTGTTCCACGTGTAGGTGCTGCCCGCGAGCGTGGCATCCAGCAGAATACTTCCGCCAGCGCAGAAGCTTGTGTCGTTGCCTAAGTCGATGCTGCCGGCAAGAGCGTAGTTCACGGTGATCGCATCGCTGTCGGTGCAACCAGCGGCATTGGTGACGGTTACGCTGTAGTTACCGGCAGTGCCGACGAGGAATGTCGCTGCGGAGGTTCCGTTCTGCCATGCGTAGGTGACGTTCGGAGTAGTTGCGTTGAGCAGCAGCGTTTCACCAGCGCAGAGCGTGGTATCGTTCGGAAGCGTTAGGCTTGGGTTTGGGACCACAGAAACTGTTATCGCGTCGGTCACCGTGCATTGACCCTGCATAACCACTACTGAATAGTTGTTCGCGGTGCTTACCGTGATGGCAGGACTTGTCGCACCGGTGCTCCAGACGTAGCTGGCTCCGGGGGTCGTCGCATACAATGCCAGTTGTGCTCCAGCACAAAGCGTGGTGTCGTTGCCGAGATCGACGGCTTGAGGATTAGCGAATGCAACGTCGATGTCATCGGTATATGAGCAGCTATAGATGTCAGTGACTTGAACACTGTAGTTGCCGGGGCTCGAAGCGGTAAGTGTACTGTTGGTAGTTCCGTCCTGCCATAGGTAAGTGGCTCCGGGGTAGCTGGCGTCAAGTAGTGTGCTTTGGCCTGGGCATAGTGTCGTATCGACACCCAGATCGATAAAAGGAGGAACGAGCCATCCGATGCCGATCGTATCGCTGGTTATGCAACCATTGGCAGTGACCTGCACGCTCCAAGTTCCAGCACCAGCATTAAGGGTACCACCTGTACTGCCATCGTTCCATAGGTACGTTGCATTCGGCAACACAACATCCAGCAGTAAGAGCATGCCGTCGCATAGGCTGGTGTCCGGGCCAAGGTCAACGAGGGGGAGTGGTGTTAACGAGACGTCCACCGAATCGCGGACCACGCAACCGTTCAGCGTTGCTTCAACCCAATACGTGCCAGTGGCAACCACGGAAATAGAGTCGGTGGATTGACCGGTATTCCACAGGTAGTTGGCGCCCGGCACCGATACACCGATGGTCGTTGGCGTGCCGGCGCACGCGATCACATCGGGCCCAAGGTTCACCGTCTGTAAACTGAAGTTGCTCAGTGTTGCGGCATCCGTCGCGGAGCAGCCGTTCAGTGTCACCGTTACGCTTGATGTGCCGACCGAAGCGGTCGTCAGTGTGGCGCCCGTACTGCTGTTGTTCCAGAGATACGTTGCCCCGGCAACGGTCGCATCCCAGGTCACTGCTTCACCCGGGCAAACGGTAGTGTCGTTGCCAAGGCCGAAGGCCGGCAACGGATTGTAGGTCACGGTCACGGCATCGATCGCGCTGCATCCGTTCACCGTAACGTCCACATCGTAAGTGCCTGGACCTGTCACGTTGAACGTTGCTGCGGTGCTGTTGTCCTGCCAGACGTATGCTCCACCGGGCGTGGTCGCATCGAGCAGCACCTGATCCCCGGCGCAAAGCGTCGTGTCGTTACCCAGTGTTACGACGGGTAGCGGGTTGTAGGCTACCATGATCGTGTCCTGCGAAACACAGCCGTTCAGTGTAAGGTCCACCTCGTAGGTGCCCGGTCCGGTGGCGGTGAAACTCGGCGCCGCACTTCCGTTCTGCCATTGGTAGGTAGCGCCCGGAGTGAAAATGTTCATCGGCAATGTTTGCCCTGCGCAGAGCGTGGTGTCGTTACCGAGGTCGAGAGCGGGATAGGGGTTGTACCAGAACTGGATGGCGTCCGTGCCTGTGCAGCCGTTCACGGTAACGTCCACATCATAGATCCCAGCGCCTGTAACGTTGAAGGTCGGGTTGGTGCTACCATCCTGCCAGAGATATGTGGCGCCGGGCGTGGTGGCGTTCAACGTGATCAGATCACCAGTGCAGGCCAGCTGGTCCAGGCCAAGGTTCACTCCCGGAAGTGGTGTAACGAACACCTGCTGTTGGTCGCTCAATACAATGGTGCTGCTGATGCTGATATCATCGATCGCGAAGTCATTGCCAATGCCCCAGCCGCTTACCACACGAATGCAGAAGTCAGCGCTGAACTGTCCCGGTCCACTGGTCCACGTGTTGGTGAACAATGTCCACGTGCCTTGCGCTGCTGCAGTCTGCATCGCGTAGTTCTGCGATACGCCATTGATCGCCCAATCGAGCATGGGTGCTCCTTGGGTGGCCACGCTCATGGCACGCAGCACGAGCGTATAGGTCTGGTTCGGGCAAACGGGGATGGTCTGGCACCAAGCGTTCCAGCCTCCATGCATCCAACCGGCGTTGATCAAGAGGAAGTTGCCGTTGCCGGTTCCTTGCCATTGGGGGTGGAACCAGTTCGCATTCGAGCCAACGTTGTAGGTAGGCTCTGGCTGCATGTTCAGGGCCAGATTGAACTGGTTGGTGAAACCGGTATTGCCCGCGCTGAAGTTGCCGTTGGTGACAATATTCCCCGTTGGGTAGCTGACAGTGCATGTATAGTTACCCGCAGCACCAACGGTGATGTTCTGCGTGCCCGCTCCGTTGCTCCAACTGTAGTTGGTGTAGCCCGGCGGACCAAGTAGCGTCGCGTTCTGTCCTTGGCAGATCGTTGTATCGTTACCCAGTGAGATCGAACACTGCGCGATCCCCTCGTGCAATGCGCACAATAGGATGGATGTCAGGAGTGTTCGGTAGCGTCCGTTCATGGGGAACAATAGGGCGCGGGCAGGGGTCAGAAAACGTGCCAGCGAAAGTAGGACGCTCAAACCGGTCGTTTCGTCTCACCGCCCCCCACAACCCACATCACCCTGTTCTCAGGCATTGGTCTCAGTACCTCGACTTTCGCACCGCTTCTGAGCAGGCCGAACTGAACCGCATCGCTCAGCCGGGTTGAAGCTTCATCCACGGCCATGGTGTTGACGAGGAGGTCCCCTCCGAGGTTGGTCAAGGCGAGCAATTGGCCCAGGTGCTTGGGGTCGGACAACTGCTCCGGTATCAGATGATCGTTGAAGACGTCCACGACCACCAGGTCAAAGGCCTCGGGCAGGCTTGTAAGAACGTTGAATGCATCCGCGATGATCACCGTGACGCCCGGCACATCATTCAGGCCGAAGTGTTCGCGCGCGATCCGTTCCATCATTGGATCAGCTTCCACGGCGGTGATCGGTGCTGCGCAGCGCAGTTCTTTCCGGAGGATGCGAACCGCGCTGCCCGCACCAAGGCCGAGCAACAGCAGGGACCCCGGCTTCTTTTTCTTCAACCCGATCGCCGAGAAAGCTCGCTGCCAAACGGTATGCAGGCTGCCAAAACTCTGGTTCGCGTTGGCCGTGTTCAGAACTTTGCGGCCGTATTGGAAGCACACATCGAGGTTCCCGCTACGGCCGTTGTACCGCGCTATACGCATGGGCCAAACCCAGCTAAAAGCACGCAAAAGCAGGTTCATGTCCTTTAGGGCAAGCGGTAACAGGGCCGCAAAGATGACGGCATAGGACCCCGCTACATTCGCGGCCCGTTCCATGGCGCTTACGAACATTACCCGCTACAAGCTGCGCAAGCTGCTGAAGTACGCTGTGCTAGCGGGTGCCATAGCGGGTGTGCTATTGCTGTTCGCAGGGGAAACGTTGCGCATTTGGCACTTCGGCTGGGTTTTGCTTGGGCTGTGGACCGGCATATTGGAAGAATTCCTATTTGGCCGCCGGTTCCGGGCATTGCCCATTCCGCTGCAGCTGCTGGGTAAAGTGTTGTTGGTGAACGTGCTCACCTTCGGCATCATCGCCATGGCATTCGCCATGGGCCGCGAGAAGGTCTTCCCTTGGTTGCAAGGGGACGGTGTCAGTATGGGCGAGGTTTTCAGCATGCAGCCGTTCTACCTGTTGATGTTGCGCATGTCGGTGATCACATCGGTCACCATTGTCGCTGTGCAGTTGGAAGAGGCCATCGGAAGGCGCATGCTTTTCGGTTCGCTGCTTGGTTGGTACGACAAGCCGAAGGCCCACGAGCGCATCGTTCTTACTATGGACCTGCAAGGCAGCACGGCCCTGGCCGAACGCATGGGCGATCTGCGCTACTTCCGCTTCTTGAATTTCACGCACTCGCTGATGAGCGATGCCGTGCTGCACAATGAGGCCGAGATCCACAAGTACGTTGGCGACGAAGTGATCTTCACGTGGACCATGCGCGCCGGTGCACGCCATCACAATTGCCTCGACCTATGTTTCGATATCGCAGACCGCATTGCGGAACACGAACAGGCGTTCAAGGATGAGTTCGGTGCGGTGCCCAAGTTCCGGGCAGCTGTGCATGGCGGCCGCGTGATCACCGCGCAGGTGGGCCACATCAAGCGGGCCATCGATCACAGTGGCGACGTCATGAACGCCGTGAGCCGTATGCTCGGCTTGTGCAAGGACCTCAACGAGCAGTTGCTCGTGAGCACCGAACTATTGGAACGCTTGGGCGACGTAAGCGACAGGTTCGTGATCGGCCCCGAACAGATCCTTCCGGTCAAGGGTAGGCGGAGGGAGGTGCGCGTACATGGAGTGACGCGGGGGCGTTCATAACCCGCATCAGGGACGTCTGCCACCGTTGCTCCGGGCGTTTTCCTTAGCGCCATGAGCCCGACTCTACTCCTTTCCATCGTTTTCGGCTACTTCCTGCTGCTGCTCGGCATTGCTTGGTATACAAGCCGCGGGGCAGGTGAGCATTCGTTCTACAGCGGCGACAAGAAGAGTCTCTGGTATGTGGTGGCCTTTGGTATGATAGGCACGTCGCTTAGCGGGGTCACCTTCATCAGTGTGCCGGGTGCGGTACAGGCGGGTCAATGGGGCTATCTGCAATTGGTCATCGGTTTTGCCATCGGCTATTGGATCGTGGCCGGTGTGCTGTTGCCGTTGTACTACCGCATGCAGCTCACCAGCATCTATGGCTACTTGCGAGAGCGCTTCGGGTTGGTGAGCTACCGCACGGGCGCGTCATGGTTCATCCTCAGTCGGCTCATGGGTGCAACGTTGCGCATCTATGTCGTGCTGAACGTGATCCATGTGTTCACCCTCGAAGCGCTCGGCATTCCGTTCTGGCTCACCGCAGCGGTAGTGATGCTCATGATCGTGCTCTACACGTTGCAGGGCGGGGTGAAGACGATCGTGTGGACGGACACCCTGCAAACCCTGTTCATGCTCGCAGCGCTTTTGGGCGCGATCGTGTACATCGTAAACAGCACGGGTATGGAGGGTTGGAGCACCGCACTGAGCGATAGCGGTATGATGCAGGTGTGGAACTTCGATTGGAAGAGCAACAGCTACTTCCTCAAACAAGTGGTTAGTGGCATGTTCATCACCATCGTCATGACCGGTCTCGATCAGGAGATGATGCAGAAGAACCTCAGCGTGCGCACGGTGGGTGGTGCGCAGAAGAACATGCGGGTGTTCAGTGTGATCCTGCTCGGCGTCAACATCCTCTTCCTGCTGCTGGGTGCATTGTTGTGGTTGAAGGCCGGGCAAATGGGCTTGGCACCGCCGGCCAAGAGCGATGACTTGTTCCCGATGATGGCACTGCAACATTTCCCGCCATGGCTCGGGTTGCTCTTCATCGTGGGCCTCATCAGCGCTTTGTTCCCAAGCGCCGATGGTGCGCTCACTGCCCTCACCGCCAGCACCTGCATCGACCTCATCGGCATCCGCGACCGCGGATGGGATGAAGCCAAGCAACGCCGTGTGCGCCGCACTGTACACTTGTTGATGGCGGTGGTCTTCATGGGATGCATCATGTGGTTCTTCGCCCGTAGGGATGGCACCATCGTCAAGACGCTCTTCGATCTCGCGGCGATCACTTATGGACCGCTGCTCGGGCTCTTCGCGTTCGGTTTGTTCGGCAAAGGCAAGCCTAGAGAAGTGCTGGTCCCGTTCATCTGCGTTGCTGCCGCAGTGGTCACCTACTTCCTCCGCGATAGCTCCGTGTTTCTGCTTGGTGGTTACCAAATGGGTTTCGAAACGTTGCTTGTGAACGGTGGCCTTACGTTCCTTGGCCTTTTGGCCTTCGTGGATCGGCGTATTGTGCAGGCCGGGAAATAAAAAGATGGCATCTCTGGGCAGCGATCTTCACGCTTCACGCATCATGGTGCTGAAACCTTAACGAAGACCGACATGAAGACCAAACATTTGATCCTGTCCATGATCACCGTGGCGCTGGTGATCGTTGCGTGCAATAAGGAAACGAACTACGGACCGGGGCCTGCGACACTTAGTCCGCTTCGGCAGATCTTCGAGAACAATCTCGCCGCTGCAACACAAGCTTTCACAGTGAATGCGAGCACCGGTGGAATGGTGCAAGGCCTGGATGGCACAACGGTGGTCTTCATACCCAACGCGTTCAGGTATGCAAACGGGACAGTGGTCACCGGGAATGTTCAGGTGGAACTTGTCGAGGCCCTGACGATCGCGGACATGCTGTTCTTGAACAAACAGGCTTTGGGCAATGACAACGGAACACTGAAGCCATTGACGAGCGGTGGCCAGATCCGCTTGACAGCGTCACAGTCCGGACAACCGGTCAAGCTCGCCCCGGGCGGTTCGTATGTGCAGATCCCATCGGCCAATCCGGATCCACAAATGGAGTTGTTCAGCGGTACGGTGGATGCGGACGGAACGATCCTTTGGGATCCGTTCGACGGGGGCGGAAATCTTGTCATCGATAGTGGCGCTTATGCATTCCCGAACGATTCGCTCGGTTGGATCAACTGCGACTACTTCGGCAACTGGGGTGGACCGCTAACCACGATCACGGTTACTGTTCCGCAGGTCCACAACGACCAGAATACCATCGTTTGGGTCGTGTTCCCCAGCATCAACTCCATGACGAACATCGGTGGCTACGATGCGGGCCCATCCACTTTCGCTACCGGAACGAGCTATGCGGCACCCGTGGGTATGGGTGTTACGCTGGTTTCCTTGGCATTGATCAACGGCGACTATTACTCGTCGTTCACGAATTCCACTCTGGTAGCTGGGCACAACGAGACGATCGCGTATCAGCCCACAACGCTTGCGCAGTTCAACGCGGATTGTCAGGCGCTTTGATCGGTCAGGTTGGTTCGGGAGGGAGCAAGGCCCGGTCGGGAGACCGGGCCTTGCTCATTTGAAGGTCCGTGTGCTCCCAAGCGAACTGGTATGCAACTTCGCGGCCTCAACGAACACCCAACATGGCATTGACACGACGTTCCACTGCTACGTGGAAAGGATCAGGCAAAGAAGGAAGCGGAACGGTTACCAGCACCAGCGGTGTACTGAAGGACACCCCGCACAGTTTCCACACCCGCTTCGTGAGCGAGGACGGAATGGCCGGCACGAACCCGGAGGAGTTGATCGCTGCGGCGCACGCATCGTGCTTCACCATGAAGTTGAGCTTCGTGCTTGGTGCCGGTGGCCATACCGCCGATGAACTGACCTGCACTGCCAACGTGAAACTGGATAAAGTAGGCGACGGTCAAGGTATCGTTGGCATCCACTTGGACCTGACCGGTCGCGTGAAAGGCATCAGCCCAGAGGACTTCCAACGGTTCGCTGAAGATGCGAAGAACGGTTGCCCGATCAGCCAAGCGCTGAAGGCCGTACCGATCACGTTGGAGGCGAAACTGGCGTAACCCCGCCACGCTCTCTCACACGGAGAGTGTTAGACTGCGCTGACCGAACATTCGTGTGCCTTACGGCTCCACGATGCTCTCGGTCCAGCGGCGCATGGCTTCCTCTATCAGGCTAGTGGTGACGCCGTCTTCCCTTGGGTTGGCCTCGAGGTGCTTCTCGATGGTGCGACGCAACCAGCGCTCGCCGATGCCCACGATCGTAGGGCGCCCTGCGCTGTCGGTTGCATGCGTGCCGGGGTTATCGCTGTAAAGGTTCGGCACTTCGTTCGGCAAGGGTTTGCGCGGCATGGTCATGCTGAAGCTCTTGCGCGGGCATATTTGCTGGGCTAGAAAAACGGCGGCGAGGCTATCGATGGCAGCGCCGTCGTGCACGGCGTGATCGGGGCCTTGGTGGATGTAGGCTTGGTAACGGTCCTGAGGAAGTTCAAGTTCATCGGCGCGGTCATCGATATCGCACGCGCCGTGCAGCTTGGGGTAGTTGGTGCTCATCTCGAGGCGTAATCCCCACAGCGCGGGTTGTTCGCCGCAGCCAACAACGGGGTCGCCTACTTGGTGATAGGTGAAGAGGGCGGGACCGTTGTCATCATCGATGTACTTCGTATCGAGCAACGCACCGAAAAAGCTCAAGCATGCCTTCACACTGGCGTCGCCGGCACCCGCGTCCATCTCACTTTTCTTCACGCCAAGGTCCGGGCGCTGGAATGAGGAGAGCTTCTCGTACACCATGCCCATCTCCCCGCATTCCACGGGGATCTCTTCCACTTTGTCCATGAAGGCGGCATGCAGGGCTGTGATGCCACCGGCGCTGAATCCGCCAACGAAGAAGTCTTCCGTGCTGCTGCGATCCTTCGTCGCGCGCCCTTTCAGGAAACGGATGGCGGTGCGCATGTCCATGGTGGCGCGGCAGGCGGCGCGAACCACTTCGGCGCGGTCGTAAGTGTAAGGCATGCGCTTGGGCCAAGGAGCGAAGAAGCCCAGTCGATAGCTGATGGTAGCGGCTACATAGCCGCGCGAAGCCCATGTGCGGCAGAGGCTGTCCAGTGTATTGCGATGGCCGCCCATGAAGCCGCCGCCATGGGCGAAAATGATGACCGGACGCTCCGTAAGCCCATCGTTCACCGGTTTCCAGATGTTCATACGCAGCGTGTCCATAGCGCCGCGATAGTTCACGGCCTTGGTGTATTCCACGTTACGCTCAACAGTGGTCCTGAAGCGTTGAGCCACGAAATCGACGCTGCAATCCTGTGCAGCGCTGTTCAACGGAACGGAACTCGCGAGGAGCAGAACGGAAAGGAGTCGCTTCATCTGGTTGTTCAAAGGACGCGCTGGTCATCAATAGGTAACAGGTCGCTGTCGTACATCTTCCACAAGGGCATTGTCAAAACGTGTTCCGAGGTCCAAAACGTACCCCGGAACTTGCAAACCGTTCGTCACACACGCCGCTGGCCCGCACATATCTCTTTCGCTTGGTTCTTCCGGTGAAGAACATTGCGGACCCTTGTTGCCGACGTCCTTCCTGCTCGGACGTCAATACTCTTGTGTATGGACAGACCCATTGATACCCGCCCTGCGCGCCGCAAGCGCATGATCGCCCTCGGTTGTCTGGGTGGCGTCGCCCTCATCGCGATCGCCTTCTGGAGCAGTTCGTTCACGACCAGTCGCGTGCGCGTTGAAGTAGCCAAAGTGCAGATCGGCACGGTGGAGAAGGGCATGTTCCGCGAATTCATTCCCGTTACGGGCACTGTGCAGCCGATCCAAACGGTTTTTCTGGATGCACCGGAGGGCGGCACGGTGAAAAAGCGCTTTGTGGAAGATGGCCACATGGTGAAAGTCGGTGAGGCGATCATCGAGTTGAGCAATCCACAATTGCACATGGACGCGATAAACCGCGAGGCGCAATTGCTCGACCAGCAGAACAACCTGCGCAACACGCGATTGGCCATGGACCAGCAGACCACGCGGTTGAAGGACGAACTGCTGAACCTTGACAAAGACCTGAAGCGCTTGGAGCGCGACCAGAAGATCGACGACCGCTTGGTGAAGGACTCTCTGCTCGCACAGAACACCTACTTGGGTAACAGCGAGAACCTCCAATACATGCGCGAGAAGCGCAAGCTCGTAGCCGCGAACGTGCGCAGCGATTCGTTGTTCCGTTTGAGCCAAGTGGGGTCGATCACCAACAACCTCCTGCTCATCGATCAGAACCTCGCCTTCCTGCGCGAGAACTTGCAGAACCTGGTCATCAAAGCACCGATCGACGGTCAGCTAAGCGGACTGAACGTTGAACTGGGACAGACCAAGCAACGTGGCGAGCGCATCGCGCAGATCGATGTACTGGATGGCTTCAAGGTGCGGGCGCGGATCCCCGAACATTATGTGAGCCGTATCAGCATCGGACTGAACGGAACATTCACCCATGCGGGCAAGGAGCATGCGATCGAGATCTTCAAGGTGTATCCTGAAGTAAGCAACGGCGAGTTCGATGTGGACTTACGTTTTGTGGAAGCGGCACCCGAAGGCATCCGCCGCGGACAGACTTTCCAGGTGCGTCTTCAACTGAGCGAGGACATGCAAGCCGTGATGCTGCCACGCGGCCCCTTCTTCCAAGACACCGGCGGGCAATGGGTGTACGTGATCGATGCCGAGGGCACTGCCGCCAAACGCCCGGTGAAGCTGGGGCGACAGAACCCCGACATGTACGAAGTGCTCGAAGGGTTGCAACCTGGTGATCGTGTTGTGACCAGCCGATACGTGCAATTCAATGATGCTGATGAACTTGTTATCCAATGAGCTACGAGCCATGAGCCACGAGCCTCGAGCTGCTTGTTGCTATTGCAAGCTCGTGGCTCGCGGCCGGAAGCTCGAAGCCTTTAACCAAGCAAACCTTCAACCATGAGCCTCCTGAAAACCCAGAACCTCTCCAAAGTCTACCGCACCGACACGGTGGAGACCACCGCCCTCAACGCCGTGGACATCGCCATCGGACAAGGTGAGTTCGTCGCCATCATGGGCCCCAGTGGTTGCGGCAAGTCCACGCTGCTCAACATCATCGGGCTGCTCGACTCGCCCAGCAGCGGCAGCTACTTCGTTGCCGGTGAGGACGTGAGCGGCTACAACGAGCGCAAACGTGCGGAGGTGCGCAAGAACACCATCGGTTTCGTGTTCCAGAGCTTCAACCTGATCGATGAACTCACCGTTGCCGAGAATATTGAACTGCCGCTCATCTACACCGGGCTTGGCAAGGCGGAGCGTAAGCAACGTACGAAGGTGGCCATGGAGCGCATGAATATCGCGCACCGCGCGAAGCACTTCCCGCAGCAACTGAGCGGAGGTCAACAGCAGCGCGTGGCCATTGCGCGCGCGGTCGTGAACAACCCCAAGCTGATCCTGGCGGATGAACCCACGGGTAACCTGGACAGCGCAATGGGTGAGGAGGTGATGAACTTGCTCACCGAGTTGAACAAGGCCGGCACAACGATCATCATCGTAACGCACAGCCTGCGCGATGCGGGTTACGCGCAACGCACGATCAAACTGCTGGACGGGAAGGTGGTGGCCGGTGATGTTCCGGCGAGCGCGTTGCTCTGATCCCGAAACCACATGCTCAAGAACTACCTCCTCATCGCCTGGCGCACCCTGAAGCGCGACAAGCTTTTCGCGGTGCTCAACATCACGGGGCTGGCCATCGGCATCGTGGCGTGTTTGCTCATCTACATCTACGTGCAGGATGAACTGAGCTTTGATGCGCACCACGCGAAGGCGGATCGTATCTACCGCATCCAAGCACATTACAAGTTCGGCGACACCAAGGACGATTTCGGGATCACGCCTTTCCCGATCATGGAGGCGCTGCTGAAGGAGTACCCCGATATCGAGAGCGGTGTATCGCTGTACCAGCTCGGGCAAACGACGCTGGAGTACGAGGGTAAGCCCTACATCGCGGAGAACGGCTACAACGCTGATACCAGCTTCTTCCGGGCTTTCGATTTCACCTTCGTGAAAGGCGACCTCACCGCGCTCGACGAGCCGGACAACATCGTCATCATGCAAGAGATGGCCGTGCGCATGTTCGGCGATGATGAGCCGATCGGCAAAATGGTGCAACGCAACAACCGCACGCTGAAGGTGGCGGGCGTGATCGATGAGAAGGCGGAGAACACGCATATCCCCATGGGCGTCTTCATGAGCCGCCTGGGTATGCCGCCGCAAGCGAAGGAGCAGCTGGGACAGAGTTGGGGCAACAACAGTAGCTTCAACTACCTGGTACTCGGTCCCGGAGTGAACGAGAAGGACTTCCAGAGCAAGATGGACGCGTTCGTCACCAAGTACATCATACCCGCATGGGGAGGTGAGCAGTTCCACGGCGAGATCAGCTTCAACCTGGAGCCGCTGCGCGAAGTACACTTCAACAACGACCTGATCTATGACACGCCAAAAAAGGGCAACAAAGCCTACGTCGCGCTCTTCGCCATCGTGGCGGTGCTGATCCTTGCCATCGCGTGCATTAACTACATCAACATGAGCACCGCCGACGCGACGCGTCGCGCCAAGGAGGTGGCCCTGCGAAAGGTCAGTGGCGCGCAGCGTGGGCAACTCGTGGCGCAGTTCATCGGTGGAAGCGTGATGATCGCGATCATCGGCATCATCGTCGCGTTAGGGCTCTTGTGGCTCTGCTTGCCGGCGTTCAATACCATCACGCAGAAGGAGATCGGCATGGGTTACCTGTTGCAGGGGAGCTTCGCGGGAGTCGTGCTGTTGATCGTCCTCACCATCGGTGTGCTGGCCGGCAGCTATCCGGCCTTCTTCCTCTCGCGCTTCGCTCCACAACTGTTGTTGAAGGAAGGCGTGGCCAGCGGAGCGGGGAAAGGCCGTGTGCGCAAGGTGCTGATGGGCGCACAGTTCGCCATTGCTCTCTTCATGGTGGTGGGCACGCTCGCCGTCTTCGCGCAATTGCAATGGCTGCGGAGTAATGACATGGGCTTCCGGAAGGAGAACCTGTTGAGCATCACCATGCCGCAACCGCGCGGCGAGGACACGCTCGCGTGGGATGCATTGCGGCCGCTCAAGAACGAACTGATGCGCGAGAGCTTCGTCACAGCTGGGTCTTATACGCAAAGCCTGCCCGGCGAAAGCGGCGGGCGTTGGGTGCTGCAGGTGCAGACGCCTGAGGGACGTATCGACAAACCGATGCCGACCATGAGCACCGATGCCGACTTCCCCGCGTTGCTCGGTGTTGAGCTGGCGGCAGGCCGCTACTTCGACCCCAAGATCCCGAGCGATGCCGACAACGCCGTGATGGTGAACGAGAGCGCCGTGAAGGCCTTCGGTTGGAAGGACCCGCTCGCGGAGAAGATCTACATACCCGGTGATGCGCAAGCCACGCCACCGCAGCCCGAACAGCAGCTCACCGTGATCGGTGTGGTGAAGGACTTCCACTACGCCAGTTTGCACACACCGATCGAACCGCTGGTGATGTTCCAGAGCAGCCAACGCTACGGTGCACAGAACCTGGTGCTACGCTTGGCCCTTGGCGATGTGGGCGGGCAACTCGCCGCGTTGCAGAAACGCTGGAGCACGTTGCGACCCAACGACGATTGGGACGCGACGTTCCTCACCGACAGCATCGCGCAGCTCTACCAGGCCGAGGACAAACTGTTCCGTGTCTTCACCGCCTTTGCGGTGCTCACCATACTGCTCACCGTCATGGGCCTCTATGGCCTGGCGTACTTCACGGCCAAACAGCGCACACGTGAGATCGGCATCCGTCGCGTGATGGGTGCCCCGCTCATCGACATTGTACGCCGCATGAACCGTGAGTTCGTGGTCTTGCTTGGTCTGGCATTATTGGTTGCTTTCCCGCTGGCGTTCTATGCGATCGGGCGCTGGCTGGAAACATTCGCATACCACACGGATATTTCTCCGGTGCTCTACGCGACCGCGTTGTTGCTAACGCTTTTCGTTACGGTGTTGACCGTAAGCGTGCAGGCGTACAGGGCTGCCGTGGCAGATCCGGTGAAGGCGTTGAGGTACGAGTAAGACTCACTGTCGAACGAGGCGTCCATTCTCGGTGCGGCCGTCACTGCTGAGGGAACGCACCGCGTAAGTTCCGGTTGCAAGGAAGGACAGGTCCCATTGCACCAAGTTCGACGGCGGGATCTGCAACCCTGCCATCACACGCCCGCTCATGTCGAGCACAGTGAGCTGAACCAGCTTCGAACCTTGGACAGTTATGCTTCTGCTTGAAGGGTTGGGGAAGAGCGCGAGGCCATTGCCGGTTGATGGCTGCTCGGCAACACCGAGCGGGGCGCAGTCGAGCGTGTACTGCTGGAAGAAATCCCACATAAGGTCGTTGGCGCTGATGACGATGCTGGGCGGATCGCCGATACCCGTGCCCTGCTGCCCGCCCGGCCAACTGTGGCCGCCGTCGTGGGTCATGTAGAGCAGCATCTCCTGCATGCAATCACACTCATGCCAGCGGATCACTGTCATGTCGCTGTTGTCGAGGATCGTATCGTTGAGCACCGCGCAGTTGGCATGCAGCGCAAACGCCGTTTGAACCGAATCCTGCGGGCTGTTGTAGTGGCCGGAAACGCCGGTGCCGATGCCCCCGAGGTAGGGCACGCTCTCATCCAAGTACGAGTGTAGACCCAGCACCGGCATGCTGCGCGCAGGGGCGCACACGTCGATGGTCATGCTCGCCGACACAGGTGCTATTGCGGCTATGCGCTCGCTGAGTTCGCACGCCAAACGATAGCTCATGAAGCCGCCATTGCTCATGCCTGTTGCGTAGATGCGCAATGTGTCGATGGCGTTCTCAGCGATCAGGGTATCCAGCAGCGCGTCGATGAAACCCACATCATCGATGTTGTTGTTCATCGCGTATCCGCAGCAGCCACCAGCGTTCCAAGTGCGGATGCTGAGGGGGCTGGGCACGCCATCGGGATAGACGACGATGAAGTTCTCCAGTTCGGCCTTGTCGCTGAGCAACGATTGCTCCTCCAACTGCAAACCGCTACCGAACCCGCCGTGCATGGCGATGACGAGCGGCAGAGGCGTAGCGCCATCGTAAGCCGAGGGAAGTCGCAGGGTGTATGTGCGCATGAGCGCGCCCACAGTGATGGAATCGGTTTGGGCGTTGACGGCTGGGCACACCAGTGCAAGAGCGAAAAGGAAGATGTAGCGGTGGAGCATGTATGCGAGACTAAGTTGGTGTGCATGGTTAGGATGCGGAACAGGGTAGAAGGTTTGATGCGAACAGGACAACGTTTCGGGATTCATGCCGCAATCCTTCAGCCGTGATCGTTCAGCTATGTGCCAAGGCCCCAAGCAACACTCTCAATGTTCAATTGCTGCAGAGACGTTCCCAAAGGGAATTCCGCTACTTGCCCAATGCGTTTGCCTAGCAGGGCACGGGCAATAGGGGCCGTGAAGGCGATGCGGTTCTCGTTCACGTCGGCCTCATCCACGCCCACGATGGTGAAACAGCGTTGCTTGCCAGCCTGCGGCCCCGTGCGGAAGGTGAAGGTGACCATGGAGCCGAACCGCACCTCGGCGGGCGGAGTCCCATCGGGTTCCACTAAGCGGGCACTGGCGAGGCGTTCGTTCAGTAGATTGAGCTTGCCATTGATCGCGGCCCGCTCGCGGCGGCGTTCGTCGTCGCTGCCTTGCAGGTGCGTGCGCTCATGTTCCAACTGCTCACGTTCGTTGCGCAGCAACTGCATACCCCGTGGCGTTACGTAGTTGACGGCACCAGCGGGCAGCGCGGCGCGCGGCGCAATGAAGGGCGCTTCCTCTTGGTCATCCTCGCGAACAAAGCCTCGGCTCATGGTTATGCAACATAGAGCCTGGAGGGCCACTGTTGGTAGCAACTGTTCCGAAGTAGCCAATGACGGGGCAACGGTACCCCGTCGCTCGACATTGAGGAGCGCGCACACCAACATTCTTCATCACAGCCGCTAGTGTCCATTCTTTGAGCGGGCTATCGGATGACGGCTTTTGGGTGCGGCGCAAAGCCACGCACTGTGTTGCAGTGCTTTACGCCGTTGCTGCAATTGCGACAGCCAAGCCATGGCGTCGCGGAAAAAAATGCAGCCTACAGCGTACAAGTTGACAGAAAATCGGAATGGCATCGCACTTGGAAATGGAGCGCGGACACTAAAAACCACAAACACCAATGACACTCGTAAAATACCGTACACCCGCGAGCGCAGCGTCGCCGGTGGACCGCTTGGCCAGCGAGATCTTCGGCTCTGACATCGCTCGTTTCTTCGGTCGTGATGGCAATTCCGACTTCACGCCGCGTGTGAACATCGTGGAAACGACGGAGCACTTCCGTGTGGATGTGCAAGCCCCCGGCTTCGACAAGAAAGACTTGAAGGTGGAGATGCTGGACGATACGCTGACGATACGCGGCGAGCACACCGAAGAAGGGAAAAAGGAAGAAGAGCGCTGGACGCGCCGCGAATTCAGCCGCAGCAGTTTCGAACGCAGCTTCGTGCTGCCGAAGACCGTGAAGGCTGACTCCATCACAGCTGACTATGTGAACGGCGTGCTGCGCTTGACGATCCCGAAGGCTGAAGAGAGCAAGCCGAAGACCCGTAGCATCAGCGTTCGCTGAAGCCATTGGTGAAAGGAGGGGTGCCGCCCGTAAGGGTGGCACCCTTTTTCTTTCCTGGCGCGCAAGCCAACCAAAACGGCACCTTGAGTCTTGCCAACGACCACCGTTGCGGACTTAGCCCCCGGATCGTACATGGTCAGTTTCCGGAGCGTTGATGGTATGGAACGGACGCTGAGGTTCGTGAAGAATTAGTGCTTTCAATTCGGGATTAGGAGCATGCTGCGTTCCAACTGCACGCCGTTGTCACATGAGTTCACCGCAGCGATATGCAGTGTGGCCGGCAGGGTGTCGGCTATGCTCTTGATCACGATAGCACGTCCGTAGGTATAGCTGGACGCGGTGGGCTGCACGTGTTCCGCAAAGAGCGTACTGTCAGTAGCCGTCACCGTAAGGCGCACGGATACACCGGTGAGGCGTGTGCTGTATGTGCTGGAGGCTCCGGCACTACAGTAGAAGTCGATGCGGATGTTGTCGCAAGGTACAGTGTCGACGGTGTTCGGGTCGAGCGGGGTGGGCCAAGAAGAGAGCGCGACCCACGGCACAGGATGCCCATCGCAAGGATCCAAGTCCTCCCGCTTGCCACAGGAGAAGAGAAGTAATGCGCAGAGCGCGAAGAGACTTACGTGGCGCATGACGTGAAGGTAGTTGCGCAATGCAGTTAACGACCCGTTGTTGCGCGGCTCACAGCAACGTTCCCGCCAACCACTTCAATTGCAACTCGCCCATCTTGGCTTCGTAACGGGCCATGAGCATACGCTGCTCCGCTGCTATGAGGCCGAGCTGCACATCGCGCAACTCAACACTTGTAATTGCGCCGAGCCGATAGCTCTCCAGTGCGACATCCACTTGGGTGCGCGCACCGCTGAGGTTGCCCTCTTCCAACGCAACGCGTTGCTGGGCAGTGGTGAAGTTGGTCCACGCGTTGAGGATGCTCTCTTCGAGGTTCAACTCCACCCGTTCTGTGGTGATGGCCGCTTGCTCTCGCGAAAGTTTCGCGACCTCCAGGGCCCGGCTGGCTTGCAGACCACGGAAAAGCGGGATGCTGATCCGAGCGCCGTAGTCGGGCCCTAGGCTCTGGTTGCTCTGCAGGATGCCGACCGCCGAAGTGGAGCGTGTGTAGCCATAGTTGCCGAAGATGTCGATGCGGGGGAGGAGGGCGCCGCGCAGTTCCTTCACACTGAGGTCCGCAGCGATCTGTTGTTGCCGGGCTTGTTGCACTGTGGTGTTGGCCTGCCGTGCCGCTTGTTGTAATTGCACGATGTCCATCGGCGCGGTGGCGGGTACCTCCGGCGCAACCGCAACCGGTGTGGACGGGTCGCGGCCGAGGAGCGTGTTCAAGCGCGCGCTGGATACGGCATCCTGCACGATCAGATCGAGCACGGCGGCGCTATCGGTGCTGAGGTCGAGCTGCGCTTGCACCACCACCAGCCCGCTGGCGGTGCCGATGCGTTTGCCTGCTTCTGCGATGCTCACGCGCGCACGGCTGATGCGCACTCCTTCGCGTTGCACATCGATGGCCTTGCGCAGCTGTACAAGGCGATAGTAGGTGCTGAGCACATCGTAGGTAGTGGCTTCGATCTGCTGGCGTAACTGCGTTTGGCCGATAAGCTCCAAGGCTTCGAGCCTGTCCTTCGCAGCGAACATCGTCAGGCCGTCGAAGATGGTCCAGTTCAGTTGCACGGCGGCATCCAGCACGCGCTGGTCGGCATTGTCGCGTTCGCGCACTTCGCCGCTGAAGAAGGTCTGCTTGGTGCTGCTGTTGTCCACGCTGTACTGGCCCACGGCATCCACGCTAGGCAGCATGCCTGCGTTGCCGGCGGTGTTCAGCAGCTCAGCACTGCGCGCATCCAGGCGGGCGAGCTTGATGCCGTAGTTCTGTTCCACGGCGATGCGCACGGCTTCATCGGCGGTGAGGACCTGCGCGGACACGGCGGTCATCGCGAGGAGGAATACGGATGTGATCAGGGATCTCATGCGTGCGCGGGTGTTGCACCTTCCTCGGGTCGACCCGGAGGGTCGACGCTACGGTCGGTATTGGCAGGCTTCACCTCTCGTGACATGTAGCTGTATAGTGCAGGTACCACATACAACGTCAGCAACAGCGCGAACAACAACCCGCCGATGATGGCGATGCCCATGGGCACGCGGCTTTTCGCAGCGGCGCCGAGGCCCAATGCGATGGGCAACACACCGAGCACTGTGGCGAGACTGGTCATGAGGATCGGTCGGAAGCGTTGCCCGGCAGCATCAACCACGGCCTCGAGTTTCTTCAACCCTTGTTCCTTTCGTTGGTTGGCGAACTCCACGATGAGGATGCCGTTCTTGGTGACGAGGCCGATGAGCACAATGCCCCCGATTTGCGAGAAGATGTTCAGTGTGTGCCCGCCGATCCACAAGCTGAGCAACGCTCCGGCCAACGCGAGGGGTACGGTGAACATGACCACGAGTGGGTCGAGCCAGCTTTCAAATTGGGCCGCCAGGATCAGGAAAACGAGCACCAAGGCCAGCAACAAGGCGAAGAGCACGCTGCTTCCGCTCTCGGCGAATTCCTTGCTCACGCCTGCGAGCGAGGTGCTGAAGCTGTCGTCGAGCACTTCCTCGGCGATGCGGTCCATCGCTTTGATACCATCGCCGATCGTGTACCCTTCGGCGGGATCCGCCATCACGGTGGCGCTTACGTAGCGGTTGTAGCGGAAGAGCTGGGGCGGTGTACTGCGGTCGCTCATGCGCACCAGGTTGTCCAACTGGATCAGTTCGCCTTTGTCGTTCCGGACGTACGCGCTCTTCAGGTCGATGGGCGCATCGCGGTTGTCGCGCGTCGCCTGGCCGATCACCTGGTATTGCTTACCCTGCATGATGAAGTAGCCGTAGCGCTGGCCGCTGAAGTAAAGCTGCAAGGTCTCGGCGATGTCCTGCATGCTCACGCCCATGGCACGCGCGCGGTCGCGGTCGATCTCGACATTGATCTCGGGCTTGTTGAACTTCAAGTTGAGGTCGGTAACGCGGAAGGTATTGTCGGCCGCGGCCTTCTCCATGAACTTCGGGATGATGTCGCGCAAGCGTTCGAAGTCCGGCGCCTGGATCACGTATTGCACCGGCAGTGATACGAAGCGAGTGCCACCGATCGTGGGCTCCTGGATGACGATGCTCTTCGCGAGGTTGTACCGCTGCACTTTCGCCATCACCTCCTTCGCCAGTTCATCCTGGCTCTTGGTGCGTTCTTCGGGCTGCACGAGCGTAACGCGCACGAAGCCGTTGTTGGTGGCCGATGCGGTGCCGAATCCAGGTGCGGTCACGCTGATGAGCGCCTGCCGCTCGGGCATGGTGTCCACCACGCCGATGATGTCGGCCATGTAGGTGTTCATCAGTTCGAAGCTGGTGCCCTCGGGCGCGGTGCTCTGCACCATGAAGCGGCTCTTGTCCTCGGCGGGCGCGAGCTCGCTCTGCAGGTTTAAGAAGGCCAGCACGGTTAGGCCTAGGCTGACCAGGATGACCGGGAAGACGAGCCATCGCCTACGCATGAAGGAGGCGAGTGATCGCTCGTATCCGCCGGACAACTTGTTGAACCAACGCTCGGTGATCTCGGCGGCTGTGTTTGTCCTTGTGTTTCAGCCAGCGTGCGCTCATCATGGGCGTGAGCGTGAGCGAGACCACTGCGCTGATGATCACCGATCCGGCCACCACCACGCCGAACTCGCGGAAGAGGCGACCGGTCAAACCGCTGAGGAAGATGATGGGAAGGAACACGGCCGCCAACGTGATGGTGGTGCTGATGATGGCGAAGGTGATCTCCTTCGACCCTTCGTGCCCCGCCTTCATCGGATCCATGCCGCCCTCGATCTTACTGTAGATGTTCTCCAGCACCACAATCGCATCGTCCACCACGATGCCGGTGGAGAGGACGATGGCCAGCAACGTGAGGATGTTGATGCTGAAGCCGGACACATACATGATGAAGAACGATCCGATCAGCGAGATCGGGATCGCCATCACCGGGATCAGGGTGGTGCGCCAGTTCCGCAGGAAGATGAAGATGATGAGCACCACCAGCCCGAAGGCGATGAGGATGGTCTCTTCCACTTCCAGGATCGCCTTTCGGATGCCGATGGTGGTGTCGAGCGCCACGTTGTAGCGCAGATCTTCGGGCAGGTCCTTCTTGATCTGCTCCACTCGCTTGTAGAACTCGTCCACGATGGCCACGTAGTTGCTACCGGGCAGGGGCGTGATGGCCACGGCGACTTGCGCCACGCCGCCATTGCCGCGCAGGAGCGAACGTTCGTTCTCCGGACGCAGTTCCGCATTGCCGATGTCCTTCAAGCGTACAACCGGACCACCATCATCGCGGATGATGAGGTTGTTGAATTCTTCGGCGGTGGTGAGGCGACCGAGCGTGCGGATGCTGAGTTCGGTGTTGAAGCCTTCGATGCGGCCGCTGGGCAGTTCCACGTTCTCACGGTTGAGCGCATTGCGCACATCCACGGGCGTCACGTTGAATCCGGCCATCTTCACCGGCTCCAGCAGCAGCTTCATGCTGTATTTCTTGTCGCCCCATACGTTGATGGCGCTCACCCCGGCAATGGTCTGCAGGCGCTCTTTGAAGACGTCGTTGGCGATCTGGCTCAGCTCAAGCAGGTTGCGCTGATCGCTCTGGATCGTCATCGATACGATCGGGTTGCTGTCCGCATCGCTTTTGGCGACGATAGGCGGGTCAACATCGAGTGGCAGGTTGCGCAAACTGCGGCTCACGCGGTCGCGCACGTCGTTGGCGGCGGCTTCCAGGTCCACGTCCAGCTCGAACTCCACGGTGATGGTGCTGCGACCATCGCTGCTCACACTGGTGAGCGTACGGATGCCCGCGATACCGTTGATGCTCTCCTCCAGCACCTCGGTGACCTGGCTCTCGATGATGTCCGCGTTCGCGCCCACGTAGTTCGTCGTAACCGTGATGATCGGCGGGTCCACGCTCGGGTACTCGCGCACGCCGAGGAACCCGAAACCGATGGCACCGAAGAGCACGATCAGGATCGAGATCACCGATGCGAGCACCGGGCGGTTGATGCTGACGGAGCTGATGTTCATCGCGCGCTGCTATCCGCCGTGGTCGTAGGGTTGATGGCTTCTTTCGGGATCGGACGCACGGCGGCTCCATCGCGCAATGCAAGCAGACCGGTGACGATCACCGAGTCTCCCGATTGCACACCGCTGGTGAGTTGCACGCTGTTTGCGCTACGGATGCCGAGCTGCACGCGGGCGCTCACCACCTTGCCGCCTTTCATCAGCAGTACTTTCTGACCTTGTATGTCGGGGATCAGCGCTTCGGCAGGAACGACCAACGCATCGTTCAACTTCTCCAGTCGCACATCCACTTTCGCGAAAGCACCGGGGAAAAGACGACCGTCCTTGTTCGAACTACGCGCCCTCACCTTGACGGTGCGCGTGGTAGCATCCACGCTCGGATCCACGGCGTAGACCTCACCGGTATAGGTGCTCGTATCGCCCTCCATGGTGAAGTTGATCATGGCCCCCGTCTTCATGATGCGGCCGTAGCGCTCGGGCACGGCGAATTCGACCTTCATGGGGTCGGTCTGCTGGAGCTTCGCGATCAGCGTGTTGCTGCCCACGAAACCGCCTTCACTGATGGAGCGCAATCCCACCTTTCCGCTGAACGGCGCGCGGATGGTGCTCTTCGCAACTTGCGCGCGGAGGTTGTCCGCATCGGCTTGCAGCGCGGCGAGTTGCGCCTGCGATGCATCGTACTGTTCCTGACTGATACCGCTTACCGCAAGCAGTTGCTTCTTTCGGCCCTCGTCGTCCTTGCCGAGCTTCAGGTTCGCTTCCGCCTTGCGCAGTTGCGCTTGCAGTTCATCGTCGTTGATGCGCGCCAGCACCTGGCCCGCGCTCACGTTGCCGCCTTCCTGGAAGCCGATCATCGTGACCCGTCCGGCGAGTTCGCTCACAAGATCTACTTCTTCGTTCGCCATCAAGGTCCCGGTGGTGGTGATGGAATTGTCCAACGGCTCCGCTTTGAGCACGTGCACCTGCACCGCCATGGGTGGCATTACGCCGCCCCCTGCCACTTGCTCTTCACTTCCACCGCACGCGGCAAGCAGCAGGGGAACGGCGTAAAGACTATTGATCGTTTTCATCATGCGTGTATGCGCTTGGTGGTCACCGGAACGGGTTCGTCCGCGGGCCGCAGGTTGTTCACAACGTGCATCAGTTGTTCCATGAAGGCCGCACGGTCCGCCTTCTTCACACCCTTCAGCGCTTCATCGTTCAGTTCTTCATAGGCCTTGCGGATGGCCTTCACGGCGGGCTTGGCCTTCGGCGTGAGCTTGATGAGGTACTTGCGGCGGTCGCCTTCACAATCGCAGCGCTCCACATAGCCCTTCTGGTCAAGGTGGTCGAGTGCTCTGGTCATGGCAACCTTGTCCAGATCGAGCGCGTCCGCGAGCTCCTGTTGGCTCAGTTTGCCCTTGCCCTCATCGATGATGAGCAGCACGTAGAACCAGTGCGTGATGTCCAGGTGCTTCAGTTTCTCCTGCAGCCGCGCGAAGTATTGATGCGCCGCGATGGAGCACCAGTAACCGATGGAGGAGGCGGGCATGATGGTTCCGTTCGTAATGGTTACAAATGAAACCATTTAGTTGTTCATCAATTGCTGGCGGATCGTTAAGGATCGCGAACGGCTGGTCGTCGCGATCACGGAAGTTCCTGTCGACAGCGCGATGGCCCCGGGTTTTGCCGATACGCATCAGTGTGATCCCCTGCGAACTATTCTTGCACGGACCTGCTAACGGTCCATTTAGCATGCATCACAGTACTTCGCGTGTGTTCAAGGCGATCTCTGGGGTTGCATTCGCCTGCTGCGGCTGTGTTGCTTCCGCTCAGGATGTCCGTATGATGGACTCTTTGAAGTTGGCGTTCGCAAATGCCACGCATGACAGCGTGCGCGTTGCAAGCTTACTGGGCATGGCTGGGGAGTTGCTGGAAAGCGCACCGGACTCCGCATTTGCGGTTTGCCTGCGTGCGCAGCCATTGGCGTTGCGAACGGGGTTGCCCGAATTGGAAGGGGAAGTGGAAGGATGGCTCGGGTACTTGGAAGAACAGCGCGGACACTTGGGCAAGGCCATTGCGCACTACCAGCGCAGCCTCGCGGCTGCCGAACGCGCCCACGACGTCAAAGGTGTGGGAACAGTGCTCAACAATCTTGCTGCCATCTACAAGGACCAAGGCCGTATTGACGAGAGCCTCGCCATGCACGAGCGCAGTTTGATACTCAAACATGAGATAGGGGACAGTCTGGGCATCGCCACATCCCTCAACAACATCGGCCTTATCCATTTCGATCAGGGGCGTATTGCTGAAGCGCTGGACCAGTATGATCAGAGCCTGCGCATATACGAAGCCCTTGGCGATGATGAGGGTGTTGCAACCGCCCTCCACAATATCGCAGGTGTATATACGGAACAAGGCCAACAACAGGAGGCATTGCGGTATTTGCAGCGAGCTCTGCTCATCAGCGAGCAACGACAGGACCGGTACACGGTGGCGTACACCTTGGACAATATCGGCGCCATCCTGGAAACCGCCGGCAAACGCGATGAAGCGCTGGCGCGTTATGAGCAGTCGATGGCCTTGCGCAACGCCATCAGCGATGAACGCGGGCTCGGATACTCGCGGCGCAACATCGGTGGGATCCATCTGGCGCAGGGTGACCCACAAGCGGCCTTGCTCGACTTCCAGCGGAGCCTCGAACATTTCACCCATAGCGAGGACAAGCGTGGCCGTGCGACCGCACAATTGAAGATCGCGGTGGCGGAGGAGGTGTTGGGCAAAACGAGCGGAGCGTTGCGCACGGCCGAGGAGGCGCTTCAGCTTGCGCGGGAGTTGGGCCATGCCGCCGTGCAACGCGATGCCGCCGAACTACTGATGCGCCTGCACCGGAATGCCGGACGCTGGGAGCAAGCCTTGGCCATGGGCGATCTGTACGGCGCCATGCGCGACAGCGTGGAGAACGCCGAGAACCGCCGTCGCAGCATGCGCCAAGAGTTCCAGTACGCTTACGATCTGAAGGAGGCGGGCTTGAGGGCCGAGCAGGAGCGCAGGGATCTGTTGGCACGCGAGCAGTTGCAGAAGGAGAAGAACCGAAGGAACGTATTCCTCTTCAGTGCCATTGGTGTGTTTTTGCTGGCCGCGGGCTTGTGGAACCGCTTGCGTTACACACGCCGCTCGCGCGCGGCGATACAACAGGAGCGTGATGTGAGCGACGGATTGTTGCACAATATCCTGCCGGAGGAAGTCGCGGCAGAGTTGAAGGCAAAAGGCCATGCTGAGGCGAAGCACTTCGATCATGCAACCATACTCTTCACCGATTTCAAAGGCTTTACGCAAGCGAGCGAGAAGATGTCTCCAGCGCAGTTGGTAGCTGAACTGAATATTTGTTTCAAGGCTTTTGACGGGATCGTCACCGCGCGCGGCATTGAGAAGATCAAGACCATTGGCGATGCCTACATGTGTTGCGGCGGGTTACCGGACCCCGATTCTTCGACACCAGCGGATGTTGTGCACGCGGCCTTGGAGATGCAGGCCTTCATGCGCCAGCGGAAAGAAGAGCGCGAAGCGCGCAACGAACCGTTCTTCGAGATGCGGGTGGGCCTGCACACCGGTCCGGTGGTGGCTGGTATTGTCGGCGTAAAGAAGTTCGCTTACGACATCTGGGGCGATACGGTGAACATCGCTAGCCGTATGGAAAGCAGCGGGGAAGTAGGCGAGGTGAACATTAGCGAGAGCACGTATGTGCTGGTGAAGGATGAACTTGGCCTATCGTTCACGCCGCGCGGAAAGGTGCTGGCCAAAGGCAAGGGAGAGTTGGAGATGTATTTCGTTTTTGGCACGTAGGTCTGTGTAGCCAACCGTTCGTCACCTACGTAACGACGGCGCACGAAAGACGACCGGTGTGTGGAACAGCGATCGACCTTTCCATCCCCTTGTCGCACCTATGCTGAAGAACGTCCTCCTTACCTCGTTGCGCAACC
>CADECG010000030.1 GCA_902825795.1 uncultured Bacteroidota bacterium | reverse complement strand
TAAGCCAACGCCGCATCGGCATAGTGCGCTGCATTCAAGATGTAGTAGGGAGAGGCGCCATGCGCGTAGGCCTCCAGCCCGTTCAGTTCCATCAACGCCGCCGGATTATGGAATGCCGATCGGATGTCGCCAAGCATAGCGATATCGCCCCCGCCCAATGCTTCAGCCCGAGTACTCGGATGACGACCATGGAAAAACGGCTCGATGAAGCCGAAGCCTTGGCCAACGGAAACCGTAGCGCAAACAACCCCAATAGCAAGCAAGTGCGTTCTCATGGGTAACAAGGTAGGTGCCTCTAACTTCGCCGCCCTTCCGATTATTGCATGTACCGCACCCATACCTGTGGCGAACTCCGCCTTGCCGACGCTTCGAAGACCGTGACCCTCGCCGGATGGGTACAACGCACCCGCGATCTCGGCGGCATGACCTTCGTTGACCTGCGCGATCGGTACGGGATCACACAATTGACCTTCAACACGGACAGCGATGCGTCGTTGCGCGAGACCGCGCGCACGCTCGGCCGCGAGTTCGTTGTGCAAGTCACGGGCAAGGTGATCGAGCGCCAGAGCAAGAACGCCAACATGCCCACGGGTGAAGTGGAGATCTTCTGCAGTGATCTGAAGGTGCTGAACGGCGCAAAGACGCCGCCCTTCACCATTGAGGAAGAGACCGACGGCGGTGATGAGCTGCGGATGAAGTACCGCTACTTGGACCTGCGCCGCAACAACGTGCGCAAGGGCTTGGAGCTGCGCCATCGCATGGCGATCGAAGTGCGCAATTATCTCAGTGCGCAGAATTTCATCGAGGTGGAAACACCGGTGCTGATCAAGAGCACACCGGAAGGTGCCCGTGATTTCGTGGTGCCCAGCCGCATGAACCAGGGCGAGTTTTACGCTTTGCCGCAGAGCCCGCAGACCTTCAAGCAACTGCTGATGGTGGCGGGCATCGATCGCTATTTCCAGATCGTGAAGTGCTTCCGCGATGAGGACCTGCGTGCCGACCGCCAACCGGAGTTCACACAGATCGATTGCGAGATGGCCTTCGTGGAACGCGAGGACATCCTGCAAGCGTTCGAGGGCATGGCCAAGCACTTGTTCAAAGCCATCCTCGGCAAGGAGTTCAACGGGCCCTTCCTGCGCATGAGCTACGACGACGCCATGCGCGACTACGGCTGCGATAAGCCGGATCTGCGGTTCGGGATGAAGTTCGTGAGCCTCACCCCAGCCCTCTCCAGTGGAGAGGGGGTTGATCTTGTGCGCGGCAAGGGCTTCAAGGTTTTTGATGATGCTGAAGTGGTCGTTGGCATCAACGCCGAAGGTTGCGCGGGCTGGAGCCGCAAGCAGACCGATGCGCTCATCGAATTCGTGAAGCGTCCGCAGATCGGTGCCACGGGTATCGTCTTCGTGAAGTGGACGGAAGAAGGACTGAAGAGCACCGTCGACAAGTTCTACACGCCCGAGGTGTTGCAGCAGTGGGCCACACACTTTGGCATGAAGCAAGGCGACCTGCTGTGCATCATGGCCGGTGGTGCGGAGAAGACACGCAAGGCGTTGAACGAACTGCGCCTGCACATGGGCGATGCGCTCGGCCTGCGCGACCCGTGGACTTTCAAGCCGCTGTGGGTGGTTGACTTTCCACTGCTCGAGAAGGACGAAGAGAGCGGACGCTGGCACGCGATGCACCATCCGTTCACTTCTCCCATACCGGAGCACGCGCACCTGTTGGAGAGCGATCCCGGTGCAGTAAAAGCGAACGCCTATGACCTCGTGATCAACGGCACCGAGATCGGTGGTGGCAGCATCCGCATCCACGACCGCAGCATGCAGGAAGCGATGTTCCGTGTGCTGGGCTTCACCGATGAGGACGCGCGTTACAAGTTCGGCTTCCTGCTTGATGCATTCGAGTACGGCGCGCCGCCGCACGGTGGCGCGGCTTTCGGTTTCGATCGCTGGGTCTCGCTGTTCGGCGGCCGCAGCGACATCCGCGAGTTCATCGCCTTCCCGAAAAACAACGCTGGCCGCGATGTGATGATCGACGCACCGAGCCGTATCGACGATATCCAGTTGAAGGAGTTGGGGATCGTGGTGAAGGGCTGACGTCTACTCCATCACGGGCACCACTTCCTTCTCCAATGTCCTGAAGCGACGGGGCACCGAGGCCTTGATCGCGGCGACCAACGCATCGAGCAGCTTGCGGCGCACGAAGGGTTTGCGCACCACCAACACCACCTCGCGCACAGGTTCTGGCGAGGTGAAGCGCCGCACGTTCTTCTCTTCATCGTTCACCGAAAGTTCGGGCACCAGGGTGAGGCCGCTGCCGCTGCTCACCATGCGCTTCAACGTTTCGATGCTGCCAGTGCTGTAGAAGATATTATCGTGACCGGCGGAACTGGGATGCTGACAAACGCTCAGCACTTGATCACGCAGGCAGTGCCCTTCGCTCAATACCCATAGCGGCGCCTTGCGCAGGTCCTTGCGCGCGATGCGCTTGTTCTTCAGCAGCGCATGCCCTTTGGGGAAGTACGCGAGGAAGGGTTCGTGGAAGAGCGTGATGGTCTCCAGGTCGTCCGCCTCCACCGGCCCGGCCAGTATGCCGATGTCGAGCTGTCCGCTGCGCAGCGCTTTCAGGATGCGACTGGTCTTGCGCTCATCGATCGCCAACTTCACATGCGGATGCGCATCAGCGAAGCGTGCGAGGAAGAGCGGTAACAAGTACGGTGCGAGCGTGGGGATGATACCGATGCGGTACAGGCCGGCTGTGCCGGTGTGCAACTCCTTCACCAGCGAACGCATCTGTGCCGCTTCGCGCAATACCACGCGCGCCTGTGCGATCAACTCAGCGCCTTCCGCCGTCGGTCGTGCGGGCTGTGACTTCCGTTGGAAGATCGTGACGCCGAGCTCGTCCTCCAGCTTGCGCACCATGGTGGTGAGTGTGGGCTGCGTTACGTGGCAATGCAGGGCTGCTTTGCTGAACTGGCCGGTGTCATCCACCGAAACGATGTACTGGAGCTGCTGTAGGGTCATCTATGATGCTGTCGATAAGTGCATCGAAACTATCGATTAGGTCGATGATGAACGTCAGGATAGCTTCGGCCTCCCGCTACCACTTTTGGAAGGCGCACCGGCACTCGCGGAAAGCGGCTCAACGAACAACCGACAAACAATACCATGGACAAGAACCCTCAACACGGCGCGACGCTCGAAGCCGGTCAACCCACCAACGGCGCAGGCAAATGCCCGGTCATCCACGGCGCCATGCGCAACCCCGTTGCGGGCCGCGGTATGGGCAACCGAGAGTGGTGGCCCAACAACCTCAACCTCGGCATACTGCACCAGCACGCGCCGGCATCCAACCCTATGGGTCCGGACTTCGACTACGCGGAAGCATTCAAAAAGCTCGACTACAAGGCCCTGAAGGCAGACCTCACGAAGTTGATGACGGACTCGCAAGACTGGTGGCCCGCCGACTGGGGACACTACGGCGGCCTCATGATCCGCATGGCCTGGCACGCCGCAGGCACCTATCGCACGGCTGATGGTCGCGGAGGCGGCGGCACCGGCAACCAACGCTTCGCACCGCTGAACAGCTGGCCCGATAACGGCAACCTCGACAAGGCGCGCCGCCTGTTGTGGCCCATCAAGCAGAAATACGGCAACAGCATCTCCTGGGCCGACCTCATGATCCTTGCCGGCAACGTGGCGCTGGAATCCATGGGCTTCAAAACCTTCGGTTTCGGTGGTGGCCGCGCGGACATCTGGCAGCCTGAAGAGGACATCTACTGGGGCGCTGAGACCGAGTGGCTCGCCACTAGCGACAAGCCCAATAGCCGTTATTCTGGCGCGCGCGAACTGGAGAACCCGCTCGCTGCAGTGCAAATGGGCCTCATCTATGTGAACCCGCAAGGGCCGGATGGCAATCCCGATCCCGTGGCCAGCGGGCGCGACGTGCGGGAGACCTTCAAGCGCATGGCCATGAACGATGAAGAAACCGTTGCGCTGACAGCAGGTGGCCACACCTTCGGCAAGATGCACGGCGCCGGTGATGCTGCGCTTGTAGGTGTTGAACCGGAAGGCGCTCCGATCGAGGCGCAGGGCTTCGGCTGGCTCAGCAAGCATGGCAGCGGCAAGGGCGGTGATGCGATCACGAGCGGACTTGAGGGTGCGTGGAAACCGAACCCCACCAAGTGGGACAACGGCTACTTCGACATGCTCTTCGGCTACGAGTGGGAACTGACCAAGAGCCCGGCCGGCGCGCACCAGTGGGTGGCGAAGGATTGCAAGCCGGAGCACATGATCCCCGATGCGCACGACAAGAGCAAGAAGCATCCGCCGATGATGACCACGGCCGATCTCTCGCTGCGCTTCGACCCGATCTACGAGAAGATCTCGCGTCGTTTCCACAAGGATCCGCAGGCCTTTGCCGATGCGTTCGCACGCGCGTGGTTCAAGCTCACGCACCGCGACATGGGGCCGAAGGCGCTCTACCTCGGACCTGAGGTGCCTGCCGAGGATCTGATCTGGCAGGATCCGATCCCAGCCGTTGATCACAAACTGATCGATGCAGCGGACATCATTGCATTGAAGAGCAAGGTCCTCGCTTCCGGGCTGAGTGTATCCGAACTCGTTTCTACCGCATGGGCCTCGGCTTCCACCTACCGTGGTAGCGACAAGCGCGGCGGCGCCAATGGCGCTCGCGTTCGACTTGCCCCGCAGAAGTTCTGGGAGGTGAACGATCCTTCGCAACTGGGCAAGGTGCTCAAGGAGTTGGAGGTGATCCAGATCACGTTCAATGCTTCATCGAGCGCCGGACAGAAGGTCTCCATGGCCGATCTGATCGTGCTCGGTGGCTGCGCCGCAGTGGAGAAGGCCGCCAAGGATGCCGGACACAACATCACCGTGCCCTTCACGCCCGGCCGCATGGATGCATCACAGGAGCAGACCGATGTGGAAAGCTTCGCCGTGATGGAACCGCAAGCCGATGGCTTCCGCAACTACCAGAAGAAGACCTACAGCGTGCCTGCTGAAGAGATGCTCATCGACCGTGCGCAACTGCTCACACTGAGCGCACCGGAGATGACGGTGCTCATTGGTGGCTTGCGCGTGCTCGGCGCCAATGCCAAGGGTTCCAAGCACGGCGTGTTCACCGATCGCGTGGGCCAATTGACCAACGACTTCTTCGTGAACCTGCTGGACATGGGACACGCTTGGGCGCCGAAGTCCGGTGAAGAAGGTGTCTATGGATCGCACGACCGCAGGACCGGTGACCGCAGGTGGACCGGCACGCGCGTGGACCTCGTCTTCGGTTCCAACTCACAGTTGCGTGCGCTTGCCGAGGTGTACGCGCAGGCCGATGCCAAGGAGAAGTTCGTGAAGGACTTCGTGAAGGCGTGGGTGAAGGTGATGGAGTTGGATCGGGTGTAGAAATGAAGCGTTGATCCGGTACATCCGAATGCGAAGAAGGCGGTGGATAGGCCGCTTCTTCTTTGGTCCTGTGGAACGCGGCTAGTGCCTGCTGTCCTCGTCTCCTATGATCGAAGAACGGGCTGCTCGGATCACTGCTTCACGAACCGCAGGCTGTGTGTTCTGCCGGCCTCCGGTAAGGATGTGCGCACGACGTACAAACCGGGTGCATAGCCCGTGACATCCAACCAGTGGCTACCTCCGGAGCCAGTTGAGCGATGGACCGGCTGGCCCGAAGTGCTGAGGATCTCGATCAAGCATTTGCCCGGATCCAATGGCCATATCAACCAAGTCCCATCCGTCGGCCTCGTTGTAGACAGGGCCGGAGTCAGATCCTCTTTGGCCGCCCTTACCACTCCGTCAGGTGAAGCGCAGCCTTCGGCAGGACCTGCTGGCAGCGGCTGCATGAAGTTCGGAAGACAACCCATGTTCATGGCGAAGGGGTCAGTCCACACCACGGCTGAATCCACAACGGTGCAGCCCGAACCCTGGAGAGATGGATACATGATAGCGCCCAGGACTTTCCTGCCACGCATCCAAACGTCATCCCAAACGAAATAGATGCGTTTGTCCGGGGCGATGACCATATCGAACGAACCAGGATATGCGGGTGAGACATCGACTGCCGAACCAAGAATGGCCGCAGTGCTGCCAGCAAGCATGTCATACTGCTCAATGGGCACTTGGGCATTGTGGCTGAGGTAAAGTTTGCTGCCATCGCAGGAGAATTCGAAAGCCCACGGAGCGTATTGGGCGACAACGGTACCGGGGCTAAGGACACCGGTCGCTGCGTTGAATGGGAAGAGTCCCACCTTAGCGGAATTGCCGAAGCCGCCGCGCATGGTTGCCGCCATCCACGTGTGCTGATTATTGAAGCGCACCATGCCGGTGAAATCGAAATCGTCCATGTCGCATGCCACGGACGAGACCATCCCACCAACCCCAATGGAAGTGATCGGATACACTTGGAAGATATCGGCCACGAATGCACGAACAACCAACCAATAGTCCGTGCCATTCGGATGGCGCGCGATCGACATGGCCTCCCCGATGCCATTGGTGAGGAACGTATTCGCGTTAGTTACATCCCCAATACCAGCATTCAGGGTCATATCCACCACTGACCAGTACAACGTATGGTCGATATCGGTGTGGAACAGCAAGTGCTTACCGGGTTGCCCGGGCCACGGGCAGGTGGCCACCCCTTGCTGCCAGTCGCCGCTGTTGCACAGAAGGCCGGATCCATTGGGCATCGGTTGGTCATTCGAACCGTGCACCACCATACCATCGCTATAGAACAGAAGATCACCGGCAGCGTTACTGGTCGTAACGCATGATTCCCCGGCCCACATGGCGCATCCCGGAACGAATGAGCATGCGCCAGGTTGCATGTGCGTGCCTACGTTGGCGCCGAATCGCCAATTGTCGTATTCGCCTTGGGCGCTGAGCAGACCGGGGCAGGTGATGGACACAGTGGCTGACAAAAGGAGATAACGCAACATGTAGGTCAGTGATAAGGTGACGATGAACGCGTTGTAGACGCTGAAAGTACACCAGCCGCTGCGCGCACTGCTGCAACCTCGACTCTCATGGCGGCCGTGTTAGCGTTTTCGCGAGCATGCCAATCAAACAGGCTACCGAACCCCTAGCTTATTGGCCTGCGACTTGCCGGAAAATCCGTCAAGCGCACAACCATGAAACGCGAACTGCACAACGACAACGAGACCCTTGCGGTCGAGAACGGGACATTCATCATCAAAGGCCGCGCTTCGGGGCGGTTGGACGTACGCAAGCGCACGCTGCGCTCCTTCGTTGAAGGTGCGTTCCGCACGGCCATCGAAGGCAGACAAGTGGAAGAGTTGCTCCTGCACTTGGGGCCCTTCTTCATGTGGCGCATTGAAACAGGCGCGCTCAACAACTTCGATGCAGCCCTGAAGGAAGCCCTCGCCGAGAGCGACGACGAGTTGGTGCTCTTCAGCGATCGCGGGGAGTTGTACACACGGTTGAAGGTTGTGGCGATCTATTGAGGCCCCGGTCCACACGCCCATGTGGGCAACTTGGAGGGTGGTTGTTGCGGTAGCCTTCAGCGCTGCTTCTACTTTGTTGCTTGTGGAGACGTGTACGATCGCGACGGTCGGCGCGTCTGCGTGGTACGATGCTGAGAGCGACTTCCTTGTTCACCTTTTTGTTGGCCGCCGTGCTTTGCGTGGCGCAACCGCCCAACGACGATTGCAACGACGCGGCCTTGCTGTGCGCCGACCAGCCGCTTACCGGCAACAACACCGGCGCCACGGGCTGGCCGGGCTTCTGCCCGGGCACCAGCAACGTGGTGTGGTACAGTTTCACCACCAACAACCAAGGTGGCACCGTTGATGTGGCGGTGAGCGGGATCGATTGCCCCAACGTGGCGGGCATGGACAACGAACTGAGCGTGATCCTGCTGAGCGGCGATGGCAGTTGCCTGCCGGCCAGCTTCGATGCCGAAAGCGCGTGCGTGGCCGATTCGGTGGACTTCATGATGACGAGCGATCCGCTAGCACCCAACACGCAGTACTGGGTGGTGATAGCCGGTGAGCAGGACAACGGGGCCACGCAAGCCGCGCAATGCGATTTTAATGTGGAGATCACCGGGCCGGGGGCCGATATCGTGGGCGTGGACTTCAACGCGGGACCCGATGTGGAGATCGGCGAAGGACAGACCATACAGCTCGATGCCACCGGCGGCACCACCTATAGCTGGACGCCGAACACGGGTCTCTCGGACGATAACGTGGAAGATCCCTTCGCCACGCCGAACGAAACGACCCTGTACTCGGTGACCACCACGATCGACGGCTGCACCTACACGGACGAAGTGCTGGTGGAAGTCATACGCCTCATCGAGATCATCAACACCTTCACCCCGAACGGCGATGGCATCAACGATACGTGGACCATCCGCGACATCGAAGACTACCCGAACGCACGCATCATCGTGTACGATCGCTGGGGCCAGCGCGTGTACAGTACCACCGGCTACGACGAGCCTTGGGACGGCACCAACGACGGTGCGAAACTGCCTACCGCCACCTACTACTACCACATCCAGTTGAACAAGTTGGAGGGACAAGTGCCACCGTTCACGGGTTCAGTTTCCATTATCCGATGAAAGGGGGAATGCGCTATTGGCTGCTGGCTGTTGGCTGTTGGCTATTGCACCCATCGAGCACACAAGCCCAGCAGATCAGCCAATACACCCAGTACGTGTTCAACCACTACAGTGTGCAACCGGCAGTTGCGGGCAGCAAGGATTGTTTCGATGGTCGGCTGGGATTCCGGAGGCAGTGGGGTGGGATCGATGGCATGCCCGTTACGGCGTGGGCCACACTGCACGGGGCACTGCGCAGCAAAAAACCCTTCGTGAAGAACAAGCACGGTTTCGGCGTGAACATAGAAGCCGATGATACCGGACCCATCGGCTACACGCATTTCTACCTCGGCTGGGCTTACCACATGCAAATGGGCCAGGACTACATGCTGAGCATGGGCCTGTTCGCTGGGTTGAAGCAGTTCAAACTGGATCTGGGCGAGGTGACCTTGGACAACCCGAACGACCCTGCGGTAACGGGCAACAAAAGCGTGATGGTGTGGCCGGAGATCGCGCCGGGTATTTGGGCGTACGGAAAGAATTTCTGGTTGGGCGCCAGCATGTTCGGCACGTTCAACAATCCGATCAAGGGCGTTGGCACCGACAGCCGCTACACGCGCCACTACTTGTTGAGCGCCGGTTACCGCTATCGCATCGGCAAGAAGACGGCCTTCATCCCGAGCACGCTGTGGAAGATCAGTCCGGGTTCGCCCATGGCCATGGACATCAACGTGCAAATGGAATGGGTGAAGAAAGTGGCGGTGGGCGTGAGCTACCGAAACGTGGATGCCTTCGCCGTCATGGGGCGCATCAACTTCATGAAGTACTTCTCGCTCGGCTACAGCTACGACATCACCACCAGCTTGTTGCGCCAAGGCAGTAGCAACACGCACGAGATCATCCTTGGTATCACTCCCTGTCCGCCCGATGCGGGTCGCCGAAGTCCGGTGGCCTGCCCCGTGTGGGAATAGAAACGGAACAGCATGAACAGATCAGGCCTCACCCTACTCTCGAGCATCGCATCGGCAACCCTGTTGCTGTGCGCCACCATGGCCCAAGCGCAAACCCGCCAGCACAGCGGACAAGCGCGCTATTGGGTAGGAGGCAGCGGCAATTGGGAGAATGCCGACCAATGGAGCCTGCAAGCCAACGGCGTCGGCGGGGCTGGTGCGCCCGGTTCGAATGACGACGCGGTGATCGACCCGAACGGTGCAGTGGCTGTATCCATACCGCTGGATGCCGAATGCAAGAGCCTGCTCGTCGTCGGCGACAACGGCCAGGTGACCATGGCCGGACTGAGCAGCAGCACCCTGCGCATCGGCGGCGATTGGACGTTGAACGGCGATGTGATCTGGCAACATCCCGGCAGCGTAGTACTGAACGCGCGCGAGGGTGAGCATGCCTTGGCCACCGGTGCGGTGATGATCCACAGCGATGTGATCACCGGGGGCGATGCTACATGGTACATGACCGGTGCGTTGGTGATCGCCGATGATCGCTCGCTGATCCTCCGCAAGGGAACGCTGCGCACCAACGATCGCGTGATGCAAGTGGGCAAGCTCTGCTCGGAAGGTCGCGGTGCGAAGCGCTTGGAGGCAGGCGGTGCCATCATCATGGCCAAGGTGTTCGAGGCTGAAAACTTCAAAGCCGATGTGGATGGCGGAAGCCCCGGTTTGCTGGTGGCGGGCGAAGCGCAGGATTGGGACGGCCGCCCGGTGGATGCAGAACAGATGCTGCGCTCGGCGGTGAATTGCGGCACGGGTGCAGGTCAAACGCCTTTCCAAGTAGTGGCCTCATGCACCAGCAACTTCAACGGTTTCTGTGTGAGCTGCAACGACGCCTGCGATGGAGCCGTGACCGTGACCATCAACGGAGGAGTGAGCCCGTTCAACATCCAGTGGCAGGGCGGTCCGAACACGCCGAACTGGAGTGGCCTGTGCGCGGGCAATCGCTTGGTGGTGGTAACGGATCTGGGCCAAGGCGTGGGCTGCTTCGCGAGCGTGAACGTTACCGAGCCGCCACCGATCAGTGTGCTGTTTTTCGGACTGAACCCACCGAGCTGCGCCAACTCGTGCAACGGTAGCGCGATCACCTTCCCCGGCGGTGGCGCTGGCGATCCGAACAATTTCGCCTACAACTGGAACAGCGGCGTGGAGACATCGCCGAACCCGACCCAGCTCTGCGCGGGGGTGAACACGTTGACGATCACGGACGAGAACAACTGCGTGTTCGACACCACCTTCACACTGAACGTTCAGCCGATCGCAGTGGTGCCCAGCAGCACCAACGCTACCTGCTTCGGCGATTGCGATGGAACAGCGAGTGTGGTGGTGACCGGCGGCACCGGCACCATCGACTACGACTGGACGCCCGATCCGCCACCAGGCGGCGGCGAAGGCACTCCCAATGCGAGCCTGTTGTGCGCCGGCAATTGGAGCGTGCTCATCACCGATGACAACGGTTGCGATACCACCGTGGCGTTCATCATTACCGAACCCTTGCCCATTGTACCGAACGTAACGGCCACGCCTGCAACGTGCGCGAACAATTGCGATGGCACGGCCACCGCCGCCCCCACCGGCGGCTTGGGCACTTACGATTTCCTGTGGGCACCCGGCGGACAGACAACGGCCACCGCGACAGGTCTCTGTCCCGGTAACTACACGGTGCTCATCACCGACCAACCCAGCGGCTGCGATACGCTGGTGCCCGTGGTGATAACCGCGCCCCTGCCGATAATTCCGAACCTCACCATCACCGATGCCTCGTGCAGTGATGTGTGCGATGGCACGGTGGTCTGTTTCCCACAGGGCGGAACCGGTGCATACTCGTTCCTGTGGGCACCGGGTGCGGTCATTGGGCAAGGCACTCCGACAGCTTCGAACCTGTGCCCCGGAAACTACACTGTACTGATCACCGACGCGGCGGGCTGCGACACGTTGGTACCCTTCACCATCAACGCGCCGCCTGCCATTGTGCCCGACACGTCATGGACGGATGTCACATGTGCAGGTCTTTGCGATGGAACCGCTAATGCACCGGCTGTCGGCGGCACGGGCCTGCTCATCTACGTGTGGAGCCCTGCCGTTGCCGGCCAAGGAACACCGTTCGCAACACAGCTCTGCGCGGGCAACTACAGCGTTACCATCAGTGATGTGAACGGCTGCGACACCACGGTAACGTTCACCATTGCCGAGCCACCGCCGATCACTGCCGTGCCAACGATCACGAACGCCTCGTGCAACGGTACGTGCGATGGCGCCGCCGATGTGCTGGTGAGCGGCGGCACCGGCACATTGCAATACGTGTGGGCGCCACAACCGGGAGCCGGCCAGGGCACACCGAACGCGAGCCAGATGTGCCCGGGCAACTATACACTCACCGTCACCGACGCGAATGACTGCGAGTTGGTGGTGCCGATCACCATTGCCGAGCCACCGCCCTTCTTGGTCACGTTGACGGTTACACCTGCGTCCTGCTCGAATGCGTGCGATGGCGCGGTGGATGCTGTAGTGACCGGTGGCACACCCTTGTACGATTTCATTTGGACGCCTGCACCAACCCTCGGACAAGGAACGGCGAATGCCACTGGTTTCTGTCCGGGCCCTGGCACCGTGCTCATCACGGATGACGCCGGTTGCGATACGCTCATCAACTTCATCATCCTTGCGCCAACACCGATCCTCCCGAATGAGACCGTGACGAACGTCACGTGCAACAGTGGTGATGACGGTAGCATCATCACCAATCCCACGGGCGGGTCCGGTGCTGCATTCACCTTCTTGTGGGCACCTCCGCCGCCGAGCGGGCAAGGAACGAACGCGGCCACCGGATTGAGCGCGGGCACGTGGAGCGTAACGATCAGCGATGGTAGTTGTGACACCACGCTTACGGTCATCATCACGGAACCACCGCCGTTCGACATCAGCAGCACGGTTACCGATGCCACGTGCAACGGCGATTGCGATGGTGCGATCGATGTGCTGGCCACCGGTGGTGTGGGCGTGTTGGACTATGTATGGTCGCCAGCGGTCGCTGGGCAAGGCACGCCGAACGCCTCGCTCTTATGCGCTGGCAATTACTCGCTCACCATAACCGATGATGCCGGCTGCGACACTACGCTCGCCTTCGTGATCCTGGAAGCACCACCACTGACACCAGCGCTGACCACCACTTCAGCGAGCTGCGGTGCGTGCGATGGGACGGCGACCATCGATAGCGTACCCGGCGCGGTGGGCACCATCACTTACGATTGGCAACCACCACCTACGATCAGTGGGCAAGGCACGGCGAACGCCGTGGGATTCTGCCCGGGACCGGTCACGGTTACCATTACCGACAGCAACGGCTGCGACACCACGTTGGCCTTCGTCATCAACACACCGAGCGGCATCACCGCCGTGACTTCCCAATCGAATGAGAGTTGCGCGGGGGCTTGCGATGGCACCGCGAGCGCCATTGCCGGCGGCGGTTTGCCGGGATACACATACGACTGGAGCCCGCAACCGCCCACCGGTCAAGGCACAGATACGGCGAGCGACCTCTGTCCCGGCACGTGGAACCTCACCATCAGCGACGCAGCGCAATGCGACACGACCATCGTGTTCATCATCACCGGACCGCTGCCGATCCTCCCCAACGAGACCTTCACCAACGAAACCTGCAATGGTCCGTGCGATGGAACGGCAAGCGTGAACCCTACCGGTGGTAGCGGCGTTGGTTTCACCGTGCTGTGGAATCCAGGTGGACAGACCACTCCGAGCATTTCAGGCCTGTGTGCCGGCATCTACACTGCCACCATCCTGGACGACACCGGCTGTGACACGACGGTCACCATCACCATCCTACCGGAACAACCGGTGAGCGCGAGCATAACGGTTACCAACGGCTTATGTCATGGCGAATGCAACGGGGCTGTGTTGGTAACCGCCAGCGGTGGTACGGGACCATACAGCTACTTCTGGACACCTGTTCCACAGAACGGGCAAGGCGATAGCACCGCAACAGGTCTATGCGAAGGAGGCGGCAGTGTGATCGTTACGGATGCAAACGGATGTGACACCACGCTCTTCTTCGACATCTTCAAGCCGGGCCCCATCATCCCCAACTTGGTCGTTGAACCAGAGGATTGCAGCGGAGCCTGCTCCGGGCAAGCAGCCGTGTTCCCCTTCGGCGGCACCGGCAGTTTTACCTACGATTGGCAGCCGGGCGGGCTTACGACCAATGTTGTAACCGGTCTGTGCGCGGGCAACTACACCGTGACCATAACGGATTCCGTTGGATGCGACACACTGGTGGCCTTCACAGTGGATCCCTTCTCCCCCATCATCCCCAATTTCAGCACCACGCCAGAGACATGTGTCGGATCGTGCGACGGAACGCTCACGTTCGGGCCCACGGGTGGTGAGTTCCCGTACACCTATTTCTGGGACCCCGTTCCACCGAACGGACAAAACGTGCAGCAGGGCACGGGTCTGTGCGCAGGTGTATACAACGTGACCATCACCGATGCAAGCGGTTGCGATACGACAGCGAGCGCATTGATCACGGGGCCGCAACCCTTCGACCTGAATGCGACGGTGACGAACGTGCTGTGCACCGGCGACTGCAACGGCAGCGTGGTGCTGTTCCCAACGGGCGGCACACAGCCGTACACCTATACATGGAGCCCAATACCGCCCAACGGCCAAGGGCTGCCCATCGCCACGGATCTGTGCCCGGGCACCATCACCGTTACGGTGGCCGACGACAACGGCTGCGATACCACCGTGACCTTCACGATCACCGAGCCGCTGCCATTGACCGCGAATGGAAGCAGCACCGAGAGCCAATGCCAGCTCTGCAACGGCACGGCAACGGTGGCGCCCAGCGGCGGAACGACCCCGTACTTGATCGTGTGGACCGATGCCAACCTGAACCTCGTTGGTTTCGGCACCACGGTTACGAACCTGTGCGCCGGTGTGTACACGGCGAGCATCGCCGATAGCGCGGGTTGCTTCCTGCAACAAGCGGTTCCGGTTACCGATAGCGATGGCGAGGTGCTGACCGTTGTGGGCGGCATCACCTCCTGCCCCAACACCTGCGATGGTACCGTGGAAGTGCAATTCAACTGCAGCGATCCGCTGTGCGTGATCGCATGGTTCAACAGCAACGGTCTGCCGCTGTTCCAAAATGGCAATACAGTGAGCGGCCTCTGCGCAGGCGATTACTTGGTACAAGTGACCAACGCGAGCGGATGCGTGAGCATCGACACGGCAACGGTCAGCACGCCTTCACCGATCATCGCCAACATCAGCACCACACCGGTGACGTGTGCTGGCGATAGCTCGGGCACTGCCACCTCCGGGCCAACGGGCGGTGTACCGGGCTACGGCTTCAACTGGGGTCCGGATCCGATCACAGGTGATGGAACGCCGCAGGTGACCGGTCTCGCGGCGGGTGTGTACACCTTGTCCATCACCGACTTCAGCGGATGCGATACCACGTACACTTTCCTCATTACTGAACCGTTGCCGATCACGGTGAACGCGGTGCAAACGGATCTGCTCTGTGCAGGCGATTGCAACGCGAGCATCGTGGTAACACCGAACGGCGGCACCGGTCTCTTCACGTTCGATTGGAGCCCGGCTCCACCGAACGGAGACGGCACCAACGGTGCGTTCCAACTGTGCGCGGGCTCGTATGACCTGACGATCAGCGACGCCAACGGCTGCGATACCACCATCACCTATGTGATCACGGATCCGCAACCGATCACGCTGAGCGTTGCATCGACACCGAGCACCTGCTTGATCTGCAACGGCACGGCGACGGCCATCACCGGTGGTGGCACCGGCAACATCGTGGTAACATGGACACTCGGCGGAACGCCCGTCGGGAACGGTGCAACGCTATCCAACCTGTGTGCAGGAGTATATACCGCGACCGCTACCGACGACAACGGATGCAGCACAAGCACTGCGGTGGTGATCACCGACAGCAACGGCGAAGTGCTGACCACTATTGATGGCGCAACCGGATGTGCGGGCGAATGCAGTGGCATTGCGCAGGTGCAGTTCATCTGCACTGTTCCTTCCTGCACCATCGAGTGGTTCGATATGCTGGGCAACAACTTGAACCAGAGCGGCCAGATCAGCGTGGACAGTCTTTGCGCCGGCAGCTACATCGTTATCGTGACCAACGGCGATGGTTGCACCAGCGCTGATACAGCAACGATCGTGGAACCGATCGGTATCACACCCAACATCAGCAGCACACCAGCTACATGTGCGGGCGCATGCGACGGTACGGCGACCTCCGGACCTGTTGGCGGCGTGCCCGGCTACACCTTCGATTGGGGACCCGACCCGATCTCCGGCGATAGCACGGCGCAGGTCACCGGTCTTTGCGCTGGCGTGTACACGCTGACGATCACCGACGCCAATGGATGTGATACGACCGCCACGGTACTCATCACCGAACCGCAACCGATCAGCATCAGCGCAACGGTTGAGGATGCTTCGTGCAACGGCTTCTGCGACGGAAGCATCATCGCCACGGTACTGGGCGGAACAGGTCTGTACACCTACGACTGGAACCCTGATCCGCCGAACGGCGACGGCACCGGTATCGCCATACAACTCTGCCCGGGCACGTACGATCTGACGGTGACCGATGACAATGGCTGCGATACCACAGTGACCTACACCATCGACGAGCCACAGCCGATCGTACTCTCCAGTGCGAGCACCCAGAGCCAGTGCTTGATCTGCAACGGTACGGCCGCCGTGATCCCCGTTGGAGGAACGGCACCTTACACCTACGACTGGACACTTGCGGGCGCATTCTTCAGCACCGACAGCGCACTGGTGAACCTGTGTGCCGGGCTCTACAGCGTTACCGTTACTGATGCGAACGGCTGCACTGCGGCCCTTCTGGTGCCCATCACCGACAGCAACGGTGAGGTGCTCACCACCATCGATGGGCTCACGACCTGTCCGAACACCTGCGACGGCGTTGCACAGGTGCTCTTCAACTGCGGCGTGATCCCCTGCTCGATCGCGTGGTACGACATCCTCGGCAACACGCTCAACGAGCCGAACACCTTCAACGTGGACAGTCTTTGTGTTGGCTCGTATCTGGTACAAGTGATCAACGGCGATGGTTGCATGACCATCGATACGGTGAACGTCACCTCACCCGATCCGATCGTTCCGAACCTCAGCAGCACGCCGCTGCTCTGCAACAACGAATGCATCGGCACCGCGACCGCAGGACCGACCGGCGGTACGGGGGTGTACACGTACGACTGGAGCCCCGATCCGCTCGTGGGCGATAGCACCGCGCAGATCACGCAGTTGTGCGCGGGCGTATACACCGTGTTCATCAGCGATGGGTTATGCGACACCACAGCCAGCGTACTCATCATCGAACCGGCACCGTACAGCATCAGCGCCACCGTCGATAGTGCTTCGTGCTTCGGTACATGCGATGGCTCCATTGATCTGGTGATCCAAGGAGCCACAGGTCCGTATGTCATCGACTGGAGCCCTGATCCGATCAATGGTGATGGCACGCCGACGGTGATCGACCTCTGTGCGGGCACTTACACCGCGACCGTCACGGATCTGAACGGTTGCGACACGGTGCTTACGTACGTGGTAGGTGAACCTGCTGCGCTCACCGGCACGGTTGCCATAACGGACAATGTGTGCTTTGGTGAATGCCTGGGAACGGCGGGCGTGCAGGTGCTCGGTGGCACGCCTCCATACAGCATTACATGGGCCCTCAACGGGATCACGTTCGCCACGGACACCTTGGTGGTGGACAGCCTGTGCGCGGGCGACTACACGATGACCGTAGTGGATGCGCATGCTTGCGTTACCGTGGCCAACTTCACCATTGATGAAGGCCCGCCCATCATTCCGACGCTCACCTTCATCGGTGAAACGTGCAACGGCCCAGGCGATGGAGAAGCGCATGTAGCACCCACCGGTGGCTCTGGTACGTTGACCTATAACTGGGACCCCGACCCAAGCAACCCCGATGGCACCATTGATGCATTCGGACTTGTCGCGGGCAACTACACCATCACCATCACCGATTCGTTGGGTTGCGATACTGTGGTGCCCTTCACGATCGTACCGTTCCAACCGATATTGCCCAATGCCACGGTAACGCAGGTGTTGTGTGCCGGTGATTGCAACGGCATCGTCACGCTCGGCACCACCGGTGGTTTCGGTAACTACACCTACGATTGGACGCCCGATCCTTCGAACGGGGACGGTACAAACGTTGCCTCGGGGCTGTGCGCCGGGGATATCACCGTGCTCATCACCGACCAGATAGGTTGCGACACCACCATCACGTTCACCATCACTGAACCGGCAGAGTTGACCGTTAATGTGGACCAAGTAGTGGATGCGCTGTGCAGCACCGCTAATGACGGCAGTATCGCTGTCACTATCGCAGGTGGCACGCTCAACTACGGCATCATATGGAACGGCCCGAACGGATACAGCAGCACCGATGAAGACATTGCAGCGCTGGCGCCCGGAGTGTACACGGTGACCATCACCGATGCCAACGGATGCCAGGTGAGCGCTAGTGCCACGGTGAACGCGACGATCACTTTGGATGCGGATGCTGGACCTGATGTCAACGCATGCAACGGCGATCAGATCGTACTCGATGGAAGCACCAGCATCGGTGCCACCAGCTACACATGGACGGACGCGCAGAACAACATCGTGGGCACTAACCCACAATACACGCTGCCCACGCTCCCCGCCGGTACGTATACCTACACCCTATCCATCAGCAACGGTCCTTGCGACGATAGCGAGCAAGTGGTGGTGACCATACTCGGTTCGCCCGGTGCCGATGCCGGACCGGACGTGAGCATCTTCCTGCAACAAACAACGATGATCGGTGGCAACCCGACGGGTCCAGTGGGAAGCACCTACGTATGGCAACCCGATTCACTGCTGGATGACGCTTCGGTGGCCAACCCGATCGCTGATCCGCCCAGCACCACATGGTTCGTAGTAACCGTTACATCGCCGAACGGCTGCAACAGTATCGACAGCGTTCTGGTGACCGTGATCCCGGAGATCGTCATTCCCACCGGCTTCAGCCCGAACGGCGATGGCGTGAACGACGGCTGGCAGATCGACCTCATCGAGCGCTTCCCGGATTGCACCGTGGAGATCTACAACCGCTGGGGTGAACTGCTCTTCGCCAGCGTGGGCTACGCCGAGCAATGGGACGGCACCTACAACGGTGGAGAAGTTCCGATCGGCACCTACTACTACGCGATCGAACTGAACGACCCCGACTTCCCTGAACCGTACACAGGACCCTTAACCGTGCTGCGCTAAACCGACATGGCCATGATCCAATCAACTTCATTCCCGATGACACGCAAGACCGTGTCGTCGACGTTGCTCGGTTTGTCCGTGCTCATCGGTAGCGGTGCATGCGCACAGCAACTCCCCCAACTGAGCCAGTACGCGTTCAACGACTATGTGCACAACCCGGCTGTTGCCGGCAGCCGCCCCGCATTCGAACTGCGCAGCAGCCACCGCAACCAGTGGGTCGGCATACAGGATGCGCCGCGCACCTTCACCCTAAGCGCCATTACGCCCGTTGGGCGGAAGATCGGCTTGGGCGGATGGATCTACACGGATCACACCGGGCCCACGCGGCGTACAGGTATGCAGTTAAGCTTCGCGTACCACTTCAACCTGACGGCTGATCTGAAACTCTCCTTGGCCCTCAGCGGCGGTGCCCAGCAATTCCTCATCGACGGCAGCAAGATCACCTTCCACGACGGTAACGAAACCGTGATCGACGACCAAGTGCGCGGGCAGATCGTGCCTGACTTCGCCTTCGGCGCCTACGCCTACCACGCCAAGTATTGGGTGGGCATCAGCCTGCCGCAGATCGCGCAGAACAAGGTGTACTTCTTCGATGCGCAGACCAGCACCCTCAACAAGCTGGAGGACCACTACATGTTGATGGGCGGCTACCGCTTTGCGCTGAGCGATGACTTCGTATTCGAGCCACAGGCGTTGGTGAAATACGTGAGCCCGGTGCCGGCCAAGATCGACCTCACCGCACTGATCAAGTACCGCAACCAACTGTGGGTGGGCGCCACTTGGCGCAGCAAGGATGCCATCAGCGTAATGCTGGGCGCCACGGTAAAGAGCACCTTCCAGTTCGGCTACTCTTACGACATCACCACTACCAACCTCAACAAGTACAGCAGCGGTACGCACGAGGTGATGTTGGCCATCCTCTTCAACAAGGAGCGTCCGGCGGCGAAGCCGAAAGCAGAGACCAGTGGTGGGCCGGTGCCGGCGATGCCTTGATCCTGATCCAGGAAATAGGGCCGCGCCCACGGCTGAGCATCACTGGGCATGGATATAAGCGACGAAGCCCCGCTATTGCGGGGCTTCGTTCTAGTTGACCGACCAGGGCTCGAACCTGGACTCTTCTGAACCAAAATCAGACGTGTTGCCAGTTACACCATCGGTCAATGCTGCTCGGCGGACCGCACATGTGCGGTTGGCTCCTCCGAAAGCGGGGGCGAAAATAGGTTTTTCGGTTACCCGGCAGCAGGGTGAGTGAAAGGGAACCGCAAAAGCGCAGAACATTGAACCGCAGAATGTAAAAGTGGACCCGGCCAACCATGGCCTCCCACAGCGCCATCCTTCTGCGGTTCTATCCGCTGTGTGGTAGGCGGTTTTGCGGTTTCAACACTTCCGCTCCCTCCTTTTCGTTGACAAGTCTTGGCGCATCCGCCTGCATTTCGCCGTTGGCGACGGCGGCTATCTTCGGCCGCCGCTCGCGGAAACCCCTTCCGCAGCATAGGCGATCCACGGTCCGCATGCAGTTCAAGAAGCTCAATATCATCACCGGTTGGCTGGTCTTTCTAGTGGCCACCATTACCTACCTGCTCACTATTGAACCCACCGCCAGTTTCTGGGACTGCGGCGAATTCATTGCCACTGCCTACCGCTTGGATGTGGGCCACCCGCCCGGTGCACCACTGTTCATGATGCTGGCGCGCATTTTCAGCGCGTTCGTTTCGCCCGAGAACGTGCCCATTGCCATCAATACACTGAGCGCTCTCTGCAGCTCGTTCACCATTCTTTTCCTCTTCTGGAGCATTACGCACTTGGCGTTGAAGCTGGCCGTGCGCAAGGGCGATGAGGAGTTGACCACCGGCAAGATCATTGCGGTCATCGGCAGCGGTATCGTGGGCGCTTTGGCCTACACCTGGAGCGATTCCTTCTGGTTCAGCGCGGTGGAAGGCGAGGTGTACTCCATGTCGTCGCTCTTCACGGCCGCGGTCTTCTGGGCCATCCTGAAATGGGAGAGCGAGGCGGAACAGGCGCACAACACCCGCTGGTTGATCCTGATCTGCTATTTGATCGGCCTCAGCATCGGGGTGCAGCTCCTCGGATTGCTCTGCATTCCCGCCATTGTGCTGGTGTACTACTTCCGCAAATACACGCCCACGGTGAAGGGCTTCATCTACAGTATGCTCATTGGCGCCGTGATCCTGGGCACTATCCAGGCCATCATTATCCCGGGCATCGTGAAAGTGGCCGGCTGGTTCGAGCTGTTGTTCGTCAACGACTTCGGGATGCCGTTCAACACGGGGTCCATTGTGTACGGCGTGCTGGTGATCGGCCTCATCGTTTGGGCCCTTATGTGGACCCAGCGCTCGGGCAAGGTGGTGCTCAACACCATTATCCTCGGCGTTAGCGTGATCCTACTGGGCTATACCACTTACGCCATGACGGTAGTGCGCAGTCAAGCCAACCCGCCCATTGACGAGAACAACCCTGAGAACGTATTCAACTTGGTGAGCTACCTGAACCGTGAGCAATATGGCGATCGCCCGTTGCTCATGGGCCAGTTCTGGGCAAGTCCACCGGCACGTCAGGACAAGTGGCGCGATGGCACCCCCGTGCGCACGGCAACGTGGATGATCAAGAAGGGCACCAAGGTGGTGAAGCGCTGCTACGATAGCTGGAGCGCCGACCACTACATGGAGCAGAACCCGGGGTTGACGGTTGAACACTATTACGATGAAACGGACAGCCGCTTGAAGAGCGAGCCCACCTACGAGCCGGAGTTCACCATGTTGTTCCCGCGTATGTACAGTGCCGATGGCAGGCACGTGGGCGAGTACAAGAACTGGGTCGATTTCCCCGATCCCGAGATGTTGTCGTTGCAGCTGCAGGAGGCGCAAGCCGTGGGCGATCGCGATGCGGCCAAGCGACTACGCGATGAAATAACCGATGTGCAAAAACGCACCCTGCGCGCCACGGACCGCAACGGCGAGCCGACGTTGATCATCAAACCCACACAAGGAGAGAACCTCAGGTTCTTCATGGACTATCAAGTGAACTGGATGTACTGGCGCTACTTCCTCTGGAATTTCGGCGGGCGCCAGAACGATATACAAGGCACCAGCGGCGGCATTACCGAAGGCAATTGGCTGAGCGGCATCGACATGATCGATGAGCAGCGCCTCGGCGAGCAGAGCACCCTGCCGCCCAGCATGACGAACAACAAGGGCTACAACAAGTTGTTCCTGTTGCCCTTCCTGCTCGGCTTGATCGGCCTGGTGTACCAGCTCACCCGCAGCCTGCGCGACTGGACCATAGTGCTGCTGCTGTTCTTCTTCACCGGCTTGGCCATTGTGATCTACTTGAACCAGACCCCTGTGCAGCCGCGCGAGCGCGATTACGCGTACGTGGGCTCGTTCTATGCGTTCGCGATCTGGATCGGTCTCAGTGTCTACGCACTGTTCGATGCAGCGCGCAGCATCAAGCGCAAGGATCTGCTCTATGCCATTGGTGCTGGTGCCGGCCTCTTCATCCTGAAATACGCTGCTGAAACCATCGGCGGCGGCGACCACGGTGCCAGCTTCTCGCTACTGTACATGACCCTTGCCGGAGGCGCTGCGCTCATGCTGTTCAACCTGCTTGGCAGTGCCATGAAGAACGACACCGTCGTGGCTTCGCTTGCTACGCTGCTATGCCTTGCCGTGCCGTTGCAGATGCTCAGCCAGGAGTGGGATGATCACAACCGCGCTAACCGCACCCCGGCACGCGATGTGGCCGCCAACTACCTGAACAGTTGCGCGGATAACGCGATCCTCTTCACCAACGGCGACAACGACACCTTCCCCTTGTGGTACGCGCAGGAAGTGCAGGGCATCCGCACGGATGTACGCGTGGTGAACCTGAGCCTGCTCAATACCGATTGGTACATCGACCAGATGCGGCGCAAAGCCTACAAGAGCGACCCCGTGCCGTTCCACATGGCCCCCGAGAAGTACCGCCAAGGCACGCGCGATGCCGTGTACTTGGTCCCCGAGAACCGCAAGCAACCGCCACTGTGGGACCTGAAGCGGGCCATTGACTACGCGACCAACGACAACAACCTGCCGCAACGTGGCGATGCGTCGTACGCGATCATCCCCACGAACTACTTCCGCTTGCCGATCGATAGTGCCAAGGTGATCGCCAACGGCACTGTGAACGTGAGCGACAGTGCCCGCATTGCAGACGCCATGATCTGGCAGGTGGGCAAACAAGCGCTGTACAAGAACCACTTCCTGGTGCTCGATCTGCTGGCCCACAACAATTGGGACCGCCCCATCTACTTCGCCGTTACGACCGGTCCGGACAGTTACATCAACATGCAGGACTGGTTCCAATTGGAAGGCCTCACCTACCGCGTGTCGCCCATCATGCAGAAGAGCACGACCCCGGGACAATACGGCCACGTGGCAACGGACAAGATGCTAGACAACGTGACGAACAAGTTCGCTTGGGGCAACATGGACACCAAGGATCCGATCTACCTCGATGAGAACATTCTGCGCATGACGATGAACCTACGCATGCAGATGAGCGCCCTCGCCGATGCGTTGACCGACGAAGGACGCAAGGAAGAAGCCATCAAGGTGATCGACCTCGCTTTCGAGAAAATGCCCGAGCGCAACGTGCCCTACGACCGTGTGATCCTTCCGTTGATCGAAGGGTACTACGATGCCGGTGCAACCGAGAAGGCGAACAAGCTGGCCGAGCGCCTGTTCGATATCATGGACGAGAACATGCAATGGCAGCTGAGCCTCGACGACAAATTCTACTCCATGCTGGGGCAGGAAACCGACATTACGCGTGCTGTGATGTCGCGCATGGTGGAGGACGTGAAGAACCAAGGAGGTGATGCCGCGCTGACCGAGAAACTGCAAAAGCGCATGGCAGAAGTGAACGAGGAATTCGCCATCAAGAACGGTGAGCCAACGGCTCCTCCCGCTCCCGGTGAACAACGACCCACCTCGCGCATCAAGCTCTAGGCCCCCATGTACCTCGCGAGGACACCGGCCATCGCGAGGGCGCTCTACGGTTCGCGCCTGTGGCGCATGCCTGCTGATGGTGACGGCGGAAAGTCGATCCACCTCACGTTCGACGACGGCCCCATCCCCGAGATAACCCCATGGGTGCTTGGGCAACTGCGCGCGTACCAAGCGAAGGCCACCTTCTTCTGCATTGGCAAGAACATCGAAGCGAACCCGGACGTGTTCGCGCAAGTACAGGCGGATGACCACACCATCGGCAACCACACATGGGACCACTGCAACGGCCGCCACACCAGCCTCACGGACTATATGACCAGCGTGCAGCGTTGTCAGCCGCTCACGGGTTCATCGTTGTTCCGCCCACCGTATGGAAGGCTCACACGCGATCAGGCGCGTGCCTTGGGCAACGACTTCACCATTGTGATGTGGAGCGTCCTGAGCGGCGACTTCGACGTGCGTATCGATGCCGAGCGCTGCACCCGCAACGTGCTCAAACACACCGAAGCCGGTAGCATCGTTGTATTCCACGATAGTGTGAAGGCATGGCCGCGCTTGCGGGAAACGCTACCCAAGGTCCTTGAGCACTTCGCCGACCTGGGGTATTCGTTCAAGGGGTTGTGAGCTGCGCCCGACTTCTTTCGGAAGCCTAGCAGCGCCTATGTGCATTGGTGATCAGGCTTGCGACAGCCTTGGATCACTGCCGATTGATGCGCTCCAGGAATGCCTTCACTCCGCTGGTCAAGCGCTTGATCTGGCCACCAACGCCTTCGGTATTCACGTAAACGGTGTTGTGGTCGCCGGCCAGTTCATGTTGCGGCCGCGTGGGGGTATAGTAATAGGTGGCTATGCTCTTGCGATTGATCCCTTCAGGAGCGTTCAGTGGCTTGGGGTGGCCGTGGAAACTGATCTCATTGGTTTCGAACATCGCACACCGGTTGAATGTGGGAGGCACCTTGGCCAACAACTTCTTCTCCGGTCCGGTAAGGTCCCAGAGTTCCAAGTTGCCCTCGTATTCCTCCTTCCAATCCTTGTTCATGTATACCAAGACGTTCAGGCGCCGGTGGTGCTTCGTGTCCGGATGGAAGTTGTAATCAACGTGAACATTGAGAAAGGCGCCGCGGGTGCTCTGGTGCAGGCCACCACCGAAAAGCTTGGGATCGCCTTCAAGCTGTTCGATATCCGTTACCCGTTCCAACCATTGCAGGAGATCCGGCGAATTCAATTCGCCGAATACGCGGTCCATCACACTGGCCGGCTCGAAAACCGTCTTCGTGAATTTGTTCTTCTGATCGATGTAGGTGGTGCCATCCCACTTGCCATCCTTGATGGTCGGGTAGTGGCTCAATATCTCTTCGGCACGATCGGGCTTGAAGAACGACTCGAAGGAGGTCCACCGGAAGGGCTGCTTCCCTTGATAGTCGGCGCGTATTTCGGCGAAGCGCTGCTGCAGGCGATCGAAGTCTATGAATTCCATGGCGTGTGTGATCTATGGACGGGGGGAGAAGAGGACGGTTGCCGGGCCAATGTATTTCCCGCACTCACCATTTGCATCACCCAAAATTGGGGCACGATCCATTGATCCGCAAATGGCGATGGTCCGGTGCTTGGGACAACACTTTCGGTGCGCCGGCACTACTCCAACACCCCTGTCACCACGTACTCCACGCGGCGGTTGGCGGCGTGCTCCTCCTCGGAGCATTGTACGCCTGCCACGCAATGGTTCACGGGACGTGTGGCGCCATAGCCCTTTGCGCTGATGCGCTCTTTCGCCACGCCCCTTGAGCGCAGCACATCGAGGATAGCGTTGGCGCGCTTCTGGTCGAGCTTCAAGGCCGCATCGGCATCACCGCGCGAGTCGCTGTGCACCCCGACTTCCACGATCAGTGTGGGGTTGGTCATCAGGCGTTCGGCCAGTTGTTCCAATTCGGCCTTGGCTTTCGGGTCGGGCGTGGAACTGTTCTGCGCCCAACGCTGATGCTTCAAGGGCACCGCTGTGCCCACGCCGATCGGCTCGAAATCGAGTTCATAGGCTTCGTTCAGGTCGATGATGCCCTGCTTCACCCCAACAGTGGTCACAGGCATGCTCATGCGCCAGAAACCCTGCTTCTCGATGAGCACCTCATATTCTTCGTTCGGGGTCAACCGGAAATCGAAGTCGCCACCCTCCCCTGTCATTTCCGTTTCGGTGAAAAGGGTGGTAATGTTCACCAAGCTCACTTTCATTCCTTGGACGAAACCGAGGTGATCGGCATAGCGCGCAACACCACGGAGCCAGATGCCAGCCTCCGGCACCATGTGGATGTCACGGGCCATGATCTGTTGTTCGGCGATCCGCTCAGTGCTGAGGTGTTGCTCCCCATCATAGCGTCCTTTCATACGCGCCTTCACCACGTATTCCTTGTCCTTCTCCACCGTGAAGGTGTACTTGCCGTAGGCATCGGTGGTCGTGCTCTCTATCACTGTGCCATCAGCCGCAAGCAGTTGCACTTCCACATCGATCACCGGTGATTCGTCCTCATCGTCGATCACGAACCCGGTGCACAGGAAGCGATCCTCGAGCGGGCGTTTCAAAACGAAGGAATAGATATCGTCATCGCCCTTACCACCGGGACGATTGCTGCTGAAAAATCCACGCTCGCCCTTGTTGTCGATGATAAAAGCGAAATCATCCTTGGGCCCGTTCACCGGCGCTCCAACATTCACGGCCACCAGGTATCGTCCATCATTGCCGGGCTTCGCTTGGAACACGTCCAGCCCACCCAACCCGGGATGACCATTGCTGGAGAACCAAAGCGTACCGCTGTAGTCGATGTACGGAAAGGCTTCATTGTAGGGTGTGTTGATCGCAGGGCCCAGATTCTCTGGTTCGCCCCACTGCCCTCCTTGATCGCGGCACACGTAGATGTCGGTGCCGCCATTGCCGCCTGGCATATCGCTCACGAAATACAAGCGCTTGCCGTCGCGCGAAAGTGCAGGATGGCCAACGGAGCACTCGCTGTTGTTATAGAGGAACTGTTCCGTGGTGTTCCATTCCTTGCCCCTCCATTCCGCTTTGTAGATCGCGAGCCGCGAAGTGCCGTTGTTGCTCTTCTGTACTTTGCCCTTGAACAGGTTGTTGCGTGTGAACCAGATCGTGCTCACATCCTTGCTCACCACCGCAGGGCCTTCGTGCAACTTGCTGTTCACGTCGCCCTCCAGCGCTGTGGCGTTCACCAGGTCGCCTGCCTCTGTGCGTTGTGCGAAATAAAGGTCCAAGAAGGGTTGCGCGTTCCAAGCAGCCGTGCGCTGCACACCTACGCGTTCGTTGCGCGCACTGGCGAAGATCACCCTGTCATCGTCCATCCAAGTGGCCCCGAAATCGCTTACGGCGGTGTTCGTGCTCACCGCTTTCACTTCCCACCGATCAATGTCGTACATGAATTTTTTGGCGAAGTCGCTGATGTTGCTTCGGCGCGGCGCGCCTTCGCGCATCGTCATGAGCAGGTACTGATCCATCCACACTTCCGCCTCCTTGTATTTGCCGTTGCTTTTCAGGGCCTGCGCATAGTTGTAAAGGTCCTGAGGTTCGCGGTTAAGGAATTTCACGGTGATCGCATACCACTTCTCGGCTTCCTCGGTGTTGCCCAAACGCAGGTAGCAATCGGCCAAGCGTTTGGTCACATGCTCGTTCACCGCGCCCTTGTCGGCGGCCACTTCGTAGTGTTCAATGGCCTCGGCGTAGGCCATCTGTTCGTAGGACTTGTCCCCCAAGCGGATGCGCGCATCGGCGCTGCCCTGAGCCGCTGCGGCTGTCTGCATAACGAGCAGCACAGCCAGCGGGGCGAGTAATTTCCGGGTGGCGCGACGTACCAGCATCTCAGAAGTATCGAGGGGTAATGGTGCGGCCTTTCACGAAGCGGAAATCGTAGCTGAGCATGATCTCGTGCGTGCCGCTATTGTATGCACCGAGACGGGAGGTGGTAAGGTCGAACGCATAACCGACACGCAACTGGCGGCTAAGCATGTATTGGGCCATCACACCGAACGAATCGCCGAACCGGTACATGGCACCGAACCATACACGCTCGCGCAAGAGGAAATTGGCATTGACATCGAGCGAGAGCGGCGCCCCTTCCACCGCACGCACCATGATGCTCGGCTTGAACTTCAACTCGGTACCGAGGTCTTTCACCACACCGGCGACGAGGAAGTAGTGACGGGCCTCCTCGGCCGTAGTGACCACACTGGCGGTGGCCGTGTTCAATTGGTTGGTGAGCAGCTTTGGAGCACTGAGGCCCACGTATGCACGCGGAGTATGCCAGTAAAGGCCAAAACCGAAATTGGGCAGGAATTGTCCCCCAAGGTTCTGGTTGCTCGGGTCGACTTCCACCGTGCTCAATTCGGCGAGGTTGGCTTGGAAGAGGTTGCCACCGCCCTTCAGGCCGAACGCCAAACGTGAGTTGGCACCTGTACGGATACGGTATGCCAGGTCCAGATACGCACCGGTCTGTTTCACCGGCCCCGCCTTATCGTTGAGGAGGCTGACACCGATGGCGATCTTCTGGTTGCGCAGAGGGCTGTGCCCAGCGATCGTTTGCGTGCTCGGCGCGCCTTCGAACCCGACCCACTGATGCCGGGATAATGCCATAACGGTCATGACATCGGCGCTGCCCGCATAGCCGGGGTTGAAGGCCAACGTATTGAACATGTACTGGCTGAACAGCGGATCCTGCTGGGCAGAGCTGCCCAACGCAAACCCGCACAACGCGAGCACACCCAACGATCGTATGGCGTTACGGATGCTCATCGGTTCAAATACACGTAACCGCGGATCGCTTCGCTACCGCTGGTGAGTTCAAGCACGTAGTAATACGTTCCGGCCGGGAGTTCACCGGGGATCAAGGCACTGTTACTGGTGCCATCCCAAACAGTGGAACGGTTGTCGTAGCCGGTGTTCTTATACACCTCGTTACCCCAACGGTTGAAAATGATGATGCTATTGCCGGGATAACCTTCAATACCGGGAATGATGAACTGCTCGTTGATCCCGTCGCCGTTGGGCGAGAACGATTCGGGAACGAACACCTCCTCTTCGAACCCGCATGGTGAAACACCCGTGATGGTGACTGCGCCGCAACCGTACTGATCATCGATGGTGATGCTGTAGGCCTGGCTGTCGAACAAGGGATCGCTCTCGAACGTGAACGGTGCATTCGCGCTCAATGTGCCGGTGATGCCAGTAACGACATAGGTGCCGGGATCACCGTTCTGTATGGTGAAGTTCACCGTGTAGGTGCGGTCCTGCTCGTTGCAGATGGTTTGCACATCTATCACATCAACACTACCGACGACCGTCACCTTGACCAGTGCGTCATCGTCCACGCAGCCTTCCGCTGTTACCGTGTAGGTGAAGTCGTAATCGCCCGGTGCACTGCCCGTGGCATTGAACAAACCGCCGGTAAGACCTCCGGTGTTGTCATCATCTTCCCATGTACCCCCTGCCTGCGGTGTGCCGCCCAAGCCGGTGAACAAGTCGAGCGCCGTGGTGCTATCGCAGGTAATGAGGAGTCCGTTGATACCAGCATCCGGCGGCTGGTTCACGACTACGAGCAACGTTGCCGAACTATCGGAACAAGGCGCGGTACCCGCAACCAAATAGGTATAGACACCGGGCGCATCCACCCCGGGGATGAAGTTGCCGTTGCTCGACCCACCGCCCGGCGCGGTCCATACACCACCGTTCTCAGGTGTTCCTGCAAGCTGTTCGGCCAGCGCGAACGCGGTGCCCGTGGAGCAGACAACAATGCTGGAGTCGCCACCTGGATCAGGATAAGGAGTTGGTTGTATGAGCACCACCGTGCTCACGTCGCCACAATCGAGGCTCGTAACGGTGTAGGAGAAGGCATACGGGCCACCCGGTGGAAGTCCGCTAACATCCACCGTGCTGCCGGTCAGGGTACCCGTCCCCATCAAGTCGGTCCATGTTCCACCCGTTTGTGGTGTGCCACCCAAGGTCGGGAACAGGTCGAACGCCACATTGCCACCACAGACCAATACCGTATCGCCAATGCCCGGATCGGCGCCGATCACAACGTTCACCGTTACGTAGTTGGTGTCCGGATCGCAAATACCTGCGGTGGGCACTACATAACGGAAGTCGTACGTACCTAACGCCACAAGAGTGGCATTGAAGCAATTGCCGCTGACCGCGCCCGTGCCGTCGAGGTCGGTCCAAGTGCCGTTCGCATCTGGAGTCCCCCCAAGTGCATCCAAAAGATCAACACAGATCTCGCTCAGGCATGCATTCACATTGGCGTCGTCGCCAGCATTGGGCGCTTGTGTGTTCTGGATGAAGAGCGTGGCCGTGTCGTTGACACAAGGTGCCGAACCACTCACGACGTAGGTGTACGTTCCTGAAATGTCCGCCGCCGGGTTGAAGACGGGTCCATGTGCCCCGCCTCCGGGGCCAAGCCATATGCCGCCAGGGTCCGGGTTACCGGGCAATTGACTGATCAAGCTGAAGCCCGGATCATTGCTGCACCAGTTCAATGAAGTGTTGTTGCCCGCGTTCGGCGCGTTGTTCTCCGTCACCGAAACCGTACTGATCGCCGCCGCGCACGGGATCTGTCCGTTCACTTGGTAGATGTACGTGCCCGTTCCATCGATCGCGGGGTTGTACACGTCCGAATGACCCACGCCCGAGAACGTCCACGAACCGCCGGCATCCTCACCTTGCAGCACACCGTTGAGTGAGAACGGTACGGTGTCATTACAGATCGTAATGCTCGTACTGGCACCTGCAACCGGTGCGACACTGATGCCGACGGCCGTGGTCGATGTGTCCGCTGCGCAACTTCCTACAGCAGGTGCTATGTAATGCCACTCGCCGAACGGATCCACGCTGGGATCGAGCAGGCTGGTGTGCAGCGCCCATGTCGGCGTGAACCATTGGCCATTGCTATCAGCGCCGGGGCCCAAGCCCTGATTAAGGTCATAGTCCGTTCCGGTGCTGCACAGTTGCACTGCATCGTCATTGCCTGCGTTCGGGCCATCGAGCACAGTTACCGTGAGCAGTGCACTATCGGGATCGCATTGCGATGAAGCACCGAGCACGTAACGGAAATCCCACACTCCCTGACCGGCTTGTGCCGCATTGAACACCCCGTTGATGAGCGCACCACTGTTGTCGAGATCCACCCACGCGCCGCCCGCTTGGGCATTGCCTGACATCAAGCCGAACAGGTCAACGCTCGTCTCGCTGTCGCAAACATCCGCCTGGGTGTTGTTGCCAGCATTGAGCGCGTTCACGATCTCGACGGTCACAGTTGCGTTATCATCAACACACGGACCAGCTCCATCGACGGTGTAGGTGAAGTCGTAGAAGCCCGGAGCAATGCCCGAGGCATCGAAGGAGCCATTGTTCAGTTGGCCCGTGTTGTCAATATCGGCCCATGACCCACCCAGTTGCGGCGACCCACCCAACTCGGCGAAGAGGTCGATACTTGGATCATCGACACACGCCGTTACATTCCCATTGACACCTGCGTCCGCTGAAGGAATAACGGTCACCTGAACACTCGCCTGAGCGACTCCGCAAGGGAATGTCCCCGTTACCGTGTATGTG
>CADECG010000029.1 GCA_902825795.1 uncultured Bacteroidota bacterium | reverse complement strand
GCCTTCGTGCCCAGCAGCAAAATCCGCATCGATGCTTTGTTCGATCCTTTCTTTCGCTTTCGCATCAAGGTTCATAACATCGATCCCGGGGAAATAGGTGCGACCCAAGCTATGGTGGTCATGACGCAGGTCGCGGAGGAAGTTCACTTTTTGGAACGCCGCGCCCAATCGCATGGCCGATGGTTTCAAGCGTTCGTACTCGGCACTGTCGCCTTCAACGAAAACGCGCAAACACATGAGGCCAACGACTTCGGCGCTACCGAGTACGTAGGTGTCGAACGATAGTTGGTCGTGGCGCTGTTGCACCAGGTCCATGGTCATGCTCCGCAAGAAGGTCTCGATGTTCTCGCGGTCGATCGCGTACGTGCGCACTGTGTTCTGGAAGCTGTGCAGTATCGGGTTCAAACTGATGCCTTCCTCGATCGCGCGCCAAGTATCGTTGGTGAACTGCTCCAACAAAGCCCGCTTGTCATGGTCGTGGAAGGTGTCCACGATCTCATCGGCGAACCGAACGAATCCATAGATGGAATGAACGGGTGCCCGGAACCGCTTGTGAAGCGAGCGCACGCCCAGGCCGAATGAGGTGCTATAACTGAACGTAGTCGCTCGGCTGGCTTGCAGGCACACGTCATCGTACAACTTCATGGTGGTCATGCGTTGCCGTTCTTGAGTTCTTTGACAATGAGGTCGGCTACTACTTGACCACTGATCAGCGATGGCGGCACGCCCGGGCCCGGCACAGTCAGCTGACCTGCGAAGTATAGCCCCTTCACTTTCCTGCTTTTCATACTTGGTTTAAATACTGCTGTTTGCCGCAAAGTGTTCGCAAGGCCGTATGCATTGCCCCTGTATGCATTGTAGTCGGCAATAAAGTCGTTGATGCAATAGCTGCGCTCCAACACGAGGTGTTCAGAGAGGTCCACTCCTGTGATATCGCCCAACTTGGTGATCACCCGTTTGCGGTAGTGCTCCCGGACTTCGACGCTGTCGGTAAGGCCTGGAGCGATGGGTATCAGCACGAACAGATTTTCATGTCCGGGAGGCGCTACGCTCGCATCCGTAATGCTTGGGCAACACACATACATCAGCGGATGTTCAGGCCACTTCGGGTCCGTGTAGATATCGCGAGCATGTTGATCCAGGGCTTCATCGAAGAACAAATTGTGGTGGCGCAGGCCGGGCAGCCGCCTATCCACACCCCAGTAGAACAGAAGAGAACTGGGCGCCATAACGCGCTTGCCCCAATAGTCTTCGGTGTGGTCGCACTGGTCGGCGGATAAGAGGTCCTTTTCCACATGATGGTAGTCCGCTGTGGCAACAACAACATCCGCACTGAACGTTTCGCCGTTCACCACAGCTCCAGTGATACGACCGTCCGCGACGACCAGTCGTTCAACCGGCGCATTGAAGCGGAAGTCCACGCCGGCATTCATGGCGGTCTTCACCATGCCATCAACCACCTTGCCCATTCCGCCCATGGGATACCATGTGCCCAAAGCCATGTCGGCGTGGTTCATCAAACTGTACAAGGCCGGTGTGTCTTGCGGGGTGGCGCCTAGGAAAAGCACCGGAAACTCGAGCAGCATGCGCAAGCGTTCATCCTTGAAGTGCTTGCGCACATGAGAGCGCATGCTGCCGAAAACGGAGCTTTTCATCATTCCGGTGAACACGCTCCAGCGCGCGAATTCGCCCCAGGACAGTGATGGCTGATGCACTAGGTCACCCATCCCCAAGTCGTACTTCATCCGCGCTTCCGCGAGAAAATCCAATAGCGCGTTCCCAGCGCCCGGTTCGATCTTCTCGAAGAACCCCTTCAACGCTGGAATGCCTGCCGGTATGTCCCAACGTTCGGTTGCGCTGTAAAACACTTGATAGCTTGGGTCCAAGCGGACGAGGTCATACAGATCGGCTGTGCGATCCCCGAAACGCTCGAAGTACCTATCGAAGACTTCCGGCATCCAATACCAGCTAGGGCCCATATCGAAGGTGTATCCTTTCTCCCGCCACACCCGGGCTCTACCTCCTGGTGCTCCATTTTTCTCGAACACGGTGACGCGAAAGCCCTGTCGCGCTAGCGATGCCGATGCCGACAGGCCAGCGAAGCCGGAGCCGATGACAATTGCGGAACTGCCCATGGTCGAAGTCAGGCCCAAGGTGGGTATGGCGAGAGGCTGTTCCATTTATGTTCAACAAACATAGCATAAAACATGAACACAATTATCGCCCCACGCAAAATCTGTTGCCGACGGTTCATCATGATCGACCCCATCTATTGGTCATAATACCCTCCCTAGGGTATTTCACAGCCTGCTAGGCGCCAATACGTTTGAGCACACCAAACCAACTGCCATGGCCATTGCCGACTTCCACTGCCACGTGTCCTTCAAACCCACTTTGGCGCTACCGGCCGACCGCCCGGATTGCTGGTTCACCATCAACTCGAAACTGCTGAGCAAGATCCTCGATTCGCAGAGTAATATGCAACAGTTGGTGGACGGTGGGGTGAATCTGGTATTCGCAACTGTCTACGGCTTGGAACCTGGGGTGGCCAAGCAGTTCCTGTTGCACACCCTCGACCCGGCGATCCCTGTTCTCGACCGTAGGCAACTGATCAAGCTCCGCGATGGGAAAGTGACCAGCAACGCTATCGTGCGCGAGGAGATCCTTGCGTTGCGTGTGGATGGTGCATTGCCGGGTAAGGCCAAGCAGGCGAAGATCATTACCAGCGTGGCTGAGTACGACCCCACGGATGACAGTACCATTCACTTGGTATTGAACATGGAAGGTGGCCACAACCTCTATGGCGCCCGGAATGCCGGTACGGACGAGAACACGCTTATCGCGCATTTGAACTGGTTCAAAAAGGCTGACAACCCGCGTCTGCTGTACTTCACCATGGCGCATTTGGAGGACAACACGCTCTGCACCCATGCCAGCGGTATCAAGATCTTCGGCAAGAAGTCGTTCCTGCCGAAAGGCCGCAGTATTACCCCGCTCGGCTATCGCTTGGCCGAGATAGCAATGGCCGATACGGGGCGCAAGATCTACATCGACACGCGGCACATGAGTTTGGAGAGCCGAATGGACTTCCACACATGGAAAAGCAAACCGACCAGTGCGTTCAAGAACGAGCCGGTGCTGTGTTCCCATGCCGGGGTCACGGGAGCCTCTTGGGGCGCACCCATGCCGATCACCTCCTGCCGCCACAAACGCAACGGGCAGTTCTTCAAGTTGAAGTACAACCCGCGACCTGGTGTGCTGGTACCTGGTACCAATTTCAATCCATGCAGCATCAACCTCTACGACGAGGAGATCCTACTGATCGCGAAGAGCGGTGGGCTGATCGGGGTATCGCTCGACATCCGCATACTCGGCGGCAAGGTGAAGGGACTTAAGGAGTGCGTGACCATTGGCGAGAAGTACTTGTTCCCGACAGGGAACATGGATGAGCAGGTCAGTGCCGCGGAATTGTTCGACCAAGAGGATCGCGATGATGAGCGGGACGAACCCTTCGAACAATACACGGCGGAGGAGAAGTCACCCGATTTCGGCATGCGCCATTTGGTGAACAACATCCTGCACATCGTGAAGGTCTGTACCGATGGCGGTATCCCTGATCCATGGGCGCACGTTGTTCTTGGAAGCGATTACGACGGCCTCATTGAACCGATCGGGGGGTACCCGAATGCTGCGTCGTTAGGCGGGCTTGCTGCCGATATCGAGGCGTACTTGCGGCGATATGCACCTGCTGCGGGCATCAATATCCCGGACCCGAAAGCCGCCGTTGGGCGGTTCATGCATGGCAACGCGCACGCATTCCTCATCAAGCACTTCCAGTAGGATCGAAACAGCGCTCGGCATCCGGGTCACCGTCGGTCGACGAGCGAATACAGCTTCACGTTCCCTGTGGGTGAGGTGAACGATAGCTCGTAGCCGTTCTTCAATTGTGCCTGTGTATCCAGCGCACAACTATCGGTTGGTTGCTCCGGCATGCGGACTGTTATCACGTGATCGATCGTATGGCCGGTGCGTAGCGTCCATGCATCGAGGTCCACGCAAGGCTGCAGGCTATTGTCGAAATTGCCGACATCGGCGAAGGGTTCCATTTCTTTGTTCCATTGGATCGGTGAGTGCGAGAAGCGCGCAACGAAATTGTCGAGCACGATCGTGTTCTTCCACGTGCCGAGGTAGTCTGAGAAGTTGCCATGCATCCAGTTGCCGGAGTAGTTGAGCGGCAGCACCGTAGCGTGGTCGCTGATGGCAGTGTGTACGGTGTATAGATCTTCTGCTTCCGATCGCAGGGCGCGAACAGTGCCCCAATGGAAGTGCAATTGCCACAGCGCGCCGGCAATGGCCAGCCCTACGCCGACAATGCGAACAGCTTCGTTCATCCGCTGAGCCGCACACCACGTGGCCCATAGCACCAAGCCGATGAGCTGCAACCGCACGAGCACGATGGTGCCGGTGGAGAAGCCATCAGGTAGTACGAGACATGCGGCGAAGAACACCAATGCAGCCAGGCCCCAAGCATCGCCGATCGCTGCGGTGAACAGTTGATTCCTGCGGGACCATAGGGCACCAAGGGTGAGAAGCAGCAAGCCGGCCTGCACAAGTCGCACCATGGGTTGTTCCTGGTCCCAAACAAGCGTTAGCAACGGCTGGCCATTCACCAACCACTCCAGTCGTTGAGCCAAGGACATGGTGGCAGCACGAGGTCCTTCACCGTCGTTGGCGATCGCGTACCAAAGCAACAGTAGGAGCGCTGGAATGGCGGTCACGAGCAACCTGCCGAGCAGGTTGCGGAGAAAGGATAGCTCGCGCATTCTGGACTTCATCCAGACCGCATGGCCGGTGATGAGCCCCAAGGTGAGAACGAAGAACATGAGATGCGTGAAGTACAATATCATGAACATGACAGCGCCTTGTAGAACGACTTGGTCCATGCGCTGGCTGGGCATGCGGTGCAACCACCAACCGAACGTGAAGAACAGCAGCGCGAACCCTAGACAGAAGTTGAAGAACCCGAGCTGAAGCGGCACGGTCCATAGGAACGGGAAGATCAGCAGGCTGCCTATGTTGCTCTCCACCGATACGGCGCCTAGGAACCACCTGTAGGAAAGTGCCATGGTGATTATGATCAGGAGCACCATGATCCTTTCCACTTGGGCAGCCCCGAACAGCGTGCCGAACAGCCACATCAATACGGTGCTGGTCCAATACGGTACCGGTGCATCGTTGAAATGGAAGAAGCTGGTCGCGTGCGCATCAGCTGAGATCAGGGAGCCGAACAACCGTGCGTTGTAGGTATGCACAGGTCCGTCAACGGTCGGGAAAAACCTTCCCTCCGCAACAACCGCACAATAGAGGACCAGAATGCTGAAGAACAGCACGTTCCACAAGCGACGTTGCCATAAGGGCGTCTTCAGTTCGTCGCTCATGTGCTGCTGGGGTCGCGGGCAGATCGACGCGCAAGGAATACGCTCATGGCAACCAACAAAAGGTTGGCAGCGCCGAGCATGCCAAAAGAGTTCACCTTGTCCGATAGTTCACTACCGAGAAGATCGCTGCTGTTCGCCCCGTGCAATAGGCAGATGATGATGAATATCACAAGCAGAACGGGATCCCGCCGATACGCCAGCTCGTGTATTGCGAAGACGAAAAGGGGCAGTGCCAAGAGAAAGTGTTGTGTGTCGGTGATCACGAGGTTCGGCACCAACGCCAGCAAGCCGAAGAACAGTACGTAGTTGTCCGCGCTGAGGGTGCTTTTCTTGCGAAGTCGCCATGCCAGTATTACGGCAGCCACCATGGTCACTGCAATGATCCCGATCTGCAGCGGTGCTGCATCGGCAATGCCCGTGGCGCGATGAAGCAGTGATGAGATCGTATTTCCGCTGGTGAGGTAATCTCCATGTTGCACCATCGACCGCAACCACTCGCGATGCAGATCGGGCAAGTTCGCGACGCCGAAGACCACAGGCAACGCAAGCATTGCACCACCCGCCAGAATGCAGGCACCGATCAGCCTCCAATGCCCACGGGTCAGGAATGGTATGAGGAGAATGCCCAAGTATGGCTTGGCCATGAAAAGCCCGGCCAGTAAAACACCGGTCAACCTTGGCCGCGCATGGGCATTCGAGTATGCCATCACAGCCACCAAGAGCAACATCATGTTCACGTTTCCCAAGTGCAGTTCCCTAACGACATGGTTCGCGACGCACAGCAGCGACAGCACGAGTAGAAGGTTCGGCCGCGCCACTGGGTCCAATACGACGTGCTGCTGCAGGATCCTCTGCAAGCGAATGATCACTGCGATGGTCGCCCCGGCAATGCACCAGAACCATACAACACTGGCCACCTGGAACGAGAGCAGCGCGAACGGCACGAACAGCATAGCGACGAAGGGCGAGTACTTGAAGAATCCGGTGCTTTCCCCAAAGGGCAGCCCATAGACCTGCTGCCCATGCAGCAGCGCATCCGCTGCGCTCCAATACACCCTGAAGTCGTTGAGCCAGAACCGCCCGTTCACGTGTTCCAGCACGAACATGGCGGCGAAGAACAAGACCGCTGGAAGCAAGAATGAGGCGTATCGCCTGAGGAATGCCACGGCGTGAATGTCGGGCACGGCCGCTTTGAAACAGAAAGCCCCGCTTGTGGCGGGGCTTATCGGGTCATCGAGCGCTTGTGCGAAGCGATCGAAGTGGGACGTACTGGATTCGAACCAGTGACCTCGTGCGTGTGAAGCACGCGCTCTGAACCAGCTGAGCTAACATCCCGGAGTGGAGGCAACTGGATTCGAACCAGTGACCCTCTGCTTGTAAGGCAGATGCTCTGAACCAGCTGAGCTATGCCTCCGATGTAAAAGAACCCCGACCGCTTTTGGATCGAACGGTCACCAAAAGGGCTGCGAATATAGACGCCTGCGTCAAAGCACCTCTGCAACCACGAATACACTGCCCGTAACCAGCACCAGGTCGCGTTCCCCAGCCGCAGCGCGGGCTGCGTGGAAGGCTTCGGCCACGCTGGAATGCTCCGCGCCAGACAAGTCGAAGGCCGCAGCCTGTTCCCGGAGCTTACCGGCCTCCAATCCCCTTGGAATGTCCGCCTTGCAGAAGTAGTAGGTGGCCGCCTTGGGCAGTTCGGCCAAGAAACGGCCCACGTCCTTGTCCCCGACACAGCCAAGAACAATGTGGAGGTGATCGTGCGGCGTTCGGGCCAATTGCTCTTTCACCACCCGCATGCCGTCGGCGTTGTGGCCTACATCGACGATGGTACGTGGTGCTTGTCCGATGGTTTCCCAACGGCCATGTAGGCTTGTGTTTTGCGTGGCGTGGGCCAAGCCTTTGGCGACGGCTTCATTCGATACACTCCAACCCTTATCCACGAGGAGGTCAATGGTTTGCAGCACTGTGCGTGCGTTGCGCTCCTGATGCGCACCCTGCAATTCAATGGGGTAGGGAAGGGGTTGCGTGTGATCCACGAACACAAGAGGCGCCTCTTCGATCAGTGCCTTCTGCCTGAAGACTTCGGCCACCGCGCCGCTGGCTTCACCAACGACGACCGGGACACCCGGTTTGATGATGCCGGCCTTTTCGCCAGCGATCGCTTCCAGCGAACCACCGAGCCGATCCGCGTGTTCCTAACCAATGTTGGTGATGATGCTCACCTCAGGCGCTACAACGTTCGTGCTATCGAGCCTGCCACCGAGGCCGGTTTCGATCACCGCGATGTCCACATGCTCCTCACGGAAATGGTCGAAGGCCAACGCTACCGTCCACTCGAAGAAGCTGGGTTTGATCGTATCGAAGGCTTCACGGTGTTCTTCTATGAACCGCACTACCTGTTCCTCTTCGATCATTGAACCATTGACTCGCACGCGTTCGCGGAAGTCCTTCAGGTGGGGTGATGTGTAGAGCCCGGTCCTGTATCCGGCTTCCTGCAAGACGCTCGCAAGCATGTGACTGGTGCTGCCCTTGCCATTGGTGCCGGCGATGTGTACGCACCGCAAACCCTGCTCAGGATGCCCGAGCAGTTCCATCAGCACATGCGTGTTGTCCAGGTTGGCCTTGTACGCCGCCTTGCCGATGCGGTGGAACATCGGCAGTTGTTCGTAGAGGTACGCCAGCGCGGTGGCGTAGTTCATGTTACTGTAGTTCGAATCGGAATGTCATCTCCCCGCGTTGCTCCGCAGCGGCGTTCGGGTTGGCCGTGAAGGCTGCGCTCATGGCCGCCTTGCGCGCCAGTTCGAACAAAGCGGAACTGGTGGTCGTGCTCTTCGTGAGGTTTGGCGCGGTGCGAATGACCTTGCCCGTACGGTCCACGAAAATGGTCAGCACCACTTTGCCGTTCTCGGTCGGCTTTTGGGACAAGTCTGGTTTGCGGCTCATGCCGCGACCTTCAAGCTTCCAATCGCCAATGCCGGGTAGACTTCCGCCTCCTGGACCAACGCCACCGGTTGTGCCGCCACCGGCTCCTCCATTCGTGCCACCGCCACCGCCGCCACCGCCATTTGGCGTGCCGCTGGGATCGCCCTGTACACCTTGGCCGCCCTTATTGCCCTTGTTCTTCAACGCGTCCATGGCGCTTTGAAAGCCCTTGCTCACGGTAGGCTCACTGATCTTGGGAGGTTTGTTCGTTGGCTTCACCGCCGGTTTGTCGCTCGCCGGCTGGTCGGGGTCCTTCACTGGCATGTTGATCTTCTCCCCGTCATCTTCAGCGATCACATCACCCTCGTTCGATTCCTCGGGTACGCTCTCTTCCGGTGCTTCCGTCGGGCCGCCGTCCGTTTCCTCTGTTTCGCCCATGCCGATATCGCTCAGGCCGAGATCGGCCAAACCGAGTTCCATACCGGTGCCGCCGCCAGTAGGTAGCGGTGGATCGGGTACTTGGATTGTCAACCACATCAGCAAGAACACCAGCACGGCATGCACAGCGATGCTGGTCGTCATTGCTGCGCGACGGCGAGGGGCGAGATCGATCGTGGAATTCATGATGCTGTGAACTGTACAGTCCTCAGGGTCGATGGTTCAACTTCCGGCGTTCTTGGTGGCCAAAACCATTTTCACCTTGATCTCGGTGCCCACCTGAAGCACGTCGACGAGGTCCTGCATAGTCAGTGACTTGTCCAGCCGCAAGACGATCGTGGGCTTATCGAGCCCAGTGGTGGCGTCGATCAGTGCGCCTTTGAGATCCGCTACTGGGATGGGATTCTTGTCGATGTAGTACTGCTTATCCGAAGTGACCTGCAGCAGTATTGGCACCTTCGTAACCTCCACTTGCTGCTTCGAATCGGGGAGCAGCAGTTTGATCACGTTCGGATTGACCAGCGTGCTCACGATAAGGAAGAACAGCAAGAGCATGAACATGATATCGTTCAGGCTCTCTGTGGCCACTTCGGCGTGCTCGCGATGTCGGCGGCGCAATCTCATGACCTAGCTCTTTGGTGGTTCGTGCAGCATGTCCATGAATTCCATGCCGGTCTGCGACATGCGCGCGGCAACACGGTCTGCCATTGCGTTCAGGATGTGGTAAGCAGTGAACGCGACAATACCCACGATAAGACCGGCGCCGGAGGTCACGAGCTTCTGGTACAATCCTTCGGCGATGCCGCCAATGCTCATGTTGTCGGTGAGAGAGATACGGTAGAAGATGTTGATCACGCCGATGATGGTACCGATAAAGCCCATCATAGGCGCCAGTTTGCTGAAGAGACTCAACGTGCCCACGTTGCGCTCGAGCTTCGACATCTCCACTTCCGCAGCGTTCTGCATGGCGCTCTCGATATCCTCCATCGGGCTGCCGAAGCGGCTTACGCCTTTGCCGACCACGTGGGCGATCGGCGATCGGCTGTTGCTGCAAAGGTTCTTGGCGCTATCGATCTTGTTGTCGTGCACGTAGTCGCGCACTTTGGCCATGAAGTCGTTGTCCAACTTCAGCGCAGCGCGCATGGCCATGATCCGCTCAATGAGGATGTAAACAGTGAACAACGACATCAGTGCCAATGGCCCCATGATGTACCACCCACCGTACTGGATCAGTTGCCAAACGCTCAACGCGTTCTGCGGAGTTGCGGGTTGGTTGTTCAGGGCATCGAGCACTTGGCGGGCGCTGTCGGTGCCGAATTGAAGGAGTGGAAGGTGCATGGCGTTGGTTCCGGTTGAAGCATAACGGAGAAAGGCTCCGGGGTATTTCAGGTCAGTTGTTCAAGGGCGATCTCGAAGGCGCGTTGGGTGATGCCTGTCTTCTCGTTGCCGCGTTCATGCACTTTGTCCAGTGCGTTGCCGATCGTGCGGCTCACGTCCGCGAAAATGGCTTGGTCGGTCAGTACCGCGCCGTCCAGCATACAGTAGGCGAACACGCGGGCCATGCCACAGTTGGCAATGAAATCAGGGATCACGGCTACGGTATTGTCCACGTGCTCGGCGATGGGACCATAGAAGATCTCTTTGTCCGCGAAAGGCACATTGGCGCCGCTGCCGATCACTTCCAAGCCTGCCTTCGCCATTCGGTCAACCTGCTCGCGCGTTACCAGCTTGCTGGCGGCGCAGGGCACGTAGATGTCCACAGGCATGTCCCAGATCAGGCTGTTCACTTCATCGAACGAGCGCACACCGTCAGCGGTAAGCGTATTGTCTTCCTTGTTGATGAATAGGTCGTGCACTTGTTGTTGGCCTAGGCCGTCCGTGGAGAGCAGGCCTCCCTTACGATCGAGGATGCCGACGATACCAACACCCATCCGGCTCAAGTAGTAGGCTGCCGCACTGGCAACGTTTCCCCAACCCTGAATAATGGCGCGCTTGCCTTGTGCCTTTCCGCCCCAAATGCGGTAGTAGTGGCGAATGCTCTCCGCCACACCGTACCCGGTGATCATATCGGCCACGGCATAGCGCCCGATCATAGGCGTAAAGGCCGGGTCCTCGATCATCTTGCTCACGCCGCTACGCAGTTGACCCAACTGGCGCACTTTGGCTCCTTGGTTCGGTGCGTGGTGGCCGTTCACAACGCCTTCCTGCGGGTGCCAAAGGCCATAGTGCTCGGTCATCGGGATCACCTCGTGCAGCTCATCCACGTTCAGGTCTCCACCGGTGCCGTAGTAGGTCTTCAACAAGGGGATCACGGCGCGGTACCAGCGGCGAAGCACGTCGCGCTTGCGCGGGTCCTGTGGGTCGAAATCGATGCCGCTCTTGGCACCACCAATGGGTGGTCCGCTCACCGTGAACTTCACCTCCATGGTCTTGGCCAGGCTCTCAACCTCGCTTCGGTCCAGGCCCTTGCGCATGCGTGTTCCACCGCCTGCCGCACCACCGCGCAGACTGTTGATCACCACCCAGCCCCGGGCACCGGTAGGTGGATCGTTCCATTCGAAAACGATCTCGGGGCTGCGCTTCTCGAAGACGTGCAGCAGTTCCTTCATAGCACTGCTTGTCATGCTTGGGGCTTCAGGCATCGCGCGAAAGTACCGGGCCATGAACGGGTGGCCGGTCGTGCTTCGACCAATTACTACTGACAGCTTGTTAATTGGGCAAATACACAGCGCCACCAATACTGTTGCGCGAAGCACCAGTGACGCTGCCCAACGTATTCTCTGCCCCGAGCCACCGCATGAGGCCAAGGAAGGCGAACACTAACGCCTCCTTGAAATCCACCGTGCGCTCATCAGGGACCACGACTTCCGGCGACGACATCGCTGTGATCCGTTGCATCAGGAAGCCGTTGTGCGCTCCGCCACCGGTCACTACCACGCGTCTAGATCCGTGCGCTCCGAGGTGTTCAGTGATCTGCTGCGCGATGTGCTCAACACATGTGCGCATGCGGTCGGCCAAGGGGGGCGCTGTATCCACGAGCAGCGGCCACATCTCAGCATCGAATCGCTCGCGTCCCAAGGAACGCGGAAGCGGTTCATGCACGAACGGCATCGCGTTGAGCCGGTCCAACAGCGCTGCGTTGATCGTGCCGCTCTTGGCCAGCGCTCCATCGGCATCGAAGTCCTTGTTGGCTTCTCCGGCCAATGCGTTCAGGGCTTGATTGCAGGTGCATACATCGTAGCCGACCACGCTATCGCGCGCATGGAACGATACGTTGGCTATGCCTCCGAGGTTGAGGAACGCATCGAAGCCCGGAAAGAGTTCGCGCTCGCCGAAAGGCACCAACGGGGCACCTTGTCCCCCCAAGGCTATATCCTTGGTACGGAAGTCGACCACGCTTGGTAGTCCGGTGATCGCAGCGATCTGCGCACCACATCCGATCTGGGTCGTGAACCCCAGTGCAGGTTGATGGAAAATGGTATGACCGTGCGATGCGATCAGGTCGGCGGTTCCATGCTTCGATAGAAATCGCCTAGCTTCCTCTCCGATCAAGGCACCCAGATCGCGGTGCAGCTGAGCGAATTCGAACGCCGTGCCGTTGCTGGCGCTCAGCAAGCGCGGTTTCCATGCTGATGAGAACGGGATCGTTGCTGCCGCTTTGATAGCTGACGTCCAGTGCCCGGCGGAAGCCTCGAACGTGCAAAGTGCCAGATCGATCCCATCCAGGGAACTGCCGCTCATGATACCGAGGACCGAGTGGGTGTTCTTCATCATCGTTGGTCAGGGCGAATGTACCCGGCGAGCCTTGGCTTAACAGGCTACATTTGGCTTCCATTTTTGAGGAGGACGACCTTCCAAACTGACAAAGACCTCTATCCATGCAAGACACTGCCACGCTCGCCGGAATGAACTTCGACTTGACCGAAGAACAGAAAGCGGTTCGCGATGCCGCTCGCGATTTCGCCCAGAATGTGCTGAAGCCCGGAGTGATCGAACGCGATCGGGAACAGAAGTTCCCCACTGAAGAGATCAAGCAGTTAGGCGAACTCGGTTTCCTCGGAATGATGGTAAGCCCCAAGTACGGAGGTGGTGGGATGGATGCGGTGAGCTACGTGCTGGCCATGGAGGAGATCAGCAAAGTGGATGCGAGCTGCTCTGTGGTGATGAGCGTGAACAACAGCTTGGTATGCTGGGGATTGGAGGAGTTCGCGAACGAGGAACAAAAGATGAAGTACCTCGTGCCGTTGGCGAAGGGCGAGAAAATCGGTGCCTTCTGCTTGAGCGAGCCGGAGGCCGGTAGCGATGCCACCAGCCAACGCACCACCGCCATCGACATGGGCGATCACTACCTTCTGAACGGTACCAAGAATTGGATCACGAACGGCGGCACTGCCAGCACTTATTTGGTGATGGCGCAGACCGATGCGACCAAAGGCCACAAGGGCATCAATTGTCTGATCGTCGAAAAGGGCATGCCCGGATTCGTGGTAGGTTCGAAGGAGGATAAGCTCGGCATCCGGGGCAGCGATACGCACACCCTGATGTTCCAGGACGTGAAGGTGCCGAAGGAGAACAGGATCGGCGAGGATGGCTTCGGTTTCAAGTTCGCGATGAAGACCTTGGCCGGCGGGCGTATCGGTATTGCTTCACAAGCCCTTGGTATCGCCAGCGGAGCCATGGAGTTGGCCGTTGCCTATAGCAAGGAGCGCAAGGCATTCGGCAAGAAGATCAGCGAGCACCAAGCGATCCAATTCAAACTTGCTGATATGGCCACCGAGATCGAAGCGGCCCGCCTGCTTTGCCTGAAAGCCGCGTGGCTGAAGGATCAGCATTTGGACTATGCGCAAGCCAGTTCAATGGCCAAGTTGTTCGCCAGCGAGGTGGCCATGCGTCACACGGTGGAGGCGGTGCAGATCCACGGCGGATACGGATATGTGAAGGAGTATCACGTGGAACGACTGATGCGCGATGCCAAGATCACGCAGATCTATGAAGGCACCAGTGAGGTTCAGCGGATCGTGATCGGCCGGAGCGTGCTTGCCTGAGCGCTCACAGAGCGGGTACGATCGTCTCCAACTTGATCCCGCGCGACCCCTTGATCAAGATCAGCTGATCCGTAAGCCGCTCATTCTGCGCGTGCGCCAACGCTTCCTCCGATTTCTTGAACCGCAGATGGACCGTTCCGTGACCTGTCTTACCGAACTCCGGCCCGACCAGCCAGGCCTTTAGTTGCAACTCGGTCAACAACGCGACGATGGTATTGTGCTCATCCTCGCTGTCCGCACCCAGTTCGAGCATATCGCCGAGGATAACGAGCTTGGGTCGAGCACTGACCATTGACGCAAAATTCCTGAGCGCTACCTGCATGCTGCTCGGGTTGGCATTGTACGCATCCAAGACGAGTTGATTGCGGCCTGTATCCTTGAACTGGCTGCGGTTGTTCCCGGGGGCGTAGGCCTCCAATGCTTCAACGATGGTCTTGGCTGGCACTCCGAATTCGAAGCCGATGCAGACTGCAGCGAGTGCGTTCGGCAGGTTGTAGTCGCCGATCAACTGCGTTCGAACGCGATGTTCTGTTCGGCCGCTGGTACCGAAAGCGAATCCCAGAAATGGTCCGTTCGGAACTATGCGGCCGGTGATCAAGGCGTTTGCCGATGTCCCGTAGGTGGCGCGCTGCGCGTTACTGCTTTTCTCCATAAGGAGTTCATCGTCCGTATTCACGAATAGACTGCCTTGGTGTACTCGGATGTATTGGAACAACTCGGTCTTCGCTTCAATCACCCCGGCATAGCTGCCGAACCCTTCCAAGTGCGCCTTCCCGATGTTCGTGATCAGGCCATGTGTCGGTTCGGCGATCGCGGTCAATTGAGCGATGTCGCCGATATGATTCGCACCCATTTCGACAATGGCGAAATGATGGTCGGCATTCAGCCGCAGCAGCGTGAGGGGCACGCCGATGTGGTTATTCAGATTGCCGATAGTGGCGAGCGTCGGGGCTTTCGCGCTCAGTACCGCGTGGACCAACTCTTTAGTGGTTGTCTTGCCATTGGTCCCGGTGATGGCAACTACCGGAATGCTGAAATGTCGGCGGTGATGACGTCCGAGATCCTGGAGTGCGCGCAGTGCGTCATTGACCAATAGGAAACGATCATTGACCGCGACATCCGGGTCATCAACAACGGCGTATTTGCAACCGTCCTCAAGGGCGGAAGCCGCCATTTCGTTCGCGTTGAATCTGGGTCCCTTCAACGCGAAGAACATTCCATCCCTGACCAGTTGGCGTGTGTCCGTGCAGGCACCCGTACATTCCAAGAATCGTTGGTGCAGTTCAGCTATTCCGATCATGGCTCAAAAGAAAAGCCCCTCGGTCCGCCGAGGGGCTTTTTCAATACAGTTGTGCTGACGATCGACAGTTACTTCTGCAATTTGCTGCGGCGCTTTTCGTCGCCCATTCCAACCGGGCTGCCCACACGGGTCATTGCGCAACGGAAGCCGATAGTGGCGGTGCTTTGGCGCTCGTCGAGGTATCGACGGGTTCCGGGGTTGGCGTAATAGATGCGATCAGCCCAGCTAGCTCCTTTGTATACACGAGCGCGATCGTTAACCAAGGTGGTTTTACCCCAGTCGTACATAGCATTGCCTTCGTACGCTGGATCCTCGTAGAAAATGCTGCTCTCAACGTCGCCATCCGTGAAGTCGATGTTATCGCTCTGGCGGTAGTTGCGGCGGTCGATGTTCTCTTCAACCGTCACGTTACGTTGACGAACATCGCCAGGTTGATCTGCTTGGTAATCGCTGATCGCGCTCAACAGTTTCGGGCAGATCTCCAAATCCTTGCTCTTGATCAGGTCCACCATGTCCTGAACACGTTGCATAGCAGCATCGCTCTTCCGAGTGTTGTTGAACTCGATGCTCTGTTCGATCATGGTGAGCAGTTCGTCGATCAATGCACCTTCCTCCGGAGTGGCGCGGCCGCTCATTTCGCGTTGGAATTCGCCCAGATGGTATTTGATGCCCTCCACGTCGTACACCACGATGTCGTGCTTCTCCTGCACAGCGCCATCGCTGTTCAGCACCTTCGTTTTGAAAACATTGCCGCGGAACGGGCGGAAATCGTCTTTGTCCTCAGGACTGAGCGGGCGGTATACATCCATCACCCACTCACTGACGTTGCCTGCCATATTGTACAGCCCGTAGTCGTTCGGCCAATAGCTGAACACCGGGGTAGTAATGTCACCGTTGTCATTCAAGCTTCCGGCTACACCCATGTAGTCACCACGGCCTCGCATGAAGTTGCCACGGAAATCACCGTAGAAGGCACCGCCCTTTTTACGGCTGTCGTAACGTACCCAGTGACCATTCCAAGGATAGATGCGGCGCTCAACTTGACGCTCGTCAACCGTATTGCCGATCAAGCCGTACGCAGCGTATTCCCACTCAGCCTCGGTCGGCAAGCGGTACCGAGGGAGCAATATGCCGTCCTCCATCTTCACGTTGCGGAAATCTTTGTTCGGGTTGAAGTCCTGCAGGCCCTCAACACGTTTGCCACTTTCGTATTGGCCGGCCATGTAGGCATCCGTGGTATAGTGGTCCTCGTTGATCTGGTTCGGGTTGTCTTCGAAAAGGCCTTCCCGGATCAGGATCAGTTCATTCACTCGGTCGGTGCGCCAAGCGCAGTAGTCGTTGCATTGCAACCAGTTCACTCCAACCACAGGATAATCGCGATAAGCGGGGTGACGCAGGTAGTACTCCACGTAAGGGTCCATGAACGCGAGTTTACTCCTCCAGACGAGAGAATCGGGTAGTGCTTTCTTGTAGATTTCGGGATAGTCGGTGCTGAAGACGCGCTCCGTCCAATAGAGGTACTCGAGCCAGTAGAAGTTGGTCACCTCCACCTCATCGATATAGAAGGACGACACGGTTACCGTGCGCGGGATGTTGTCCCAATCATGGGTCAACTCATCGGTGATGCGGCCCATAGTGAATTGGCCACCCTCCACGAGAATGATCCCGGGTCCGTTCTCCTGTTCTTCGAAAGCGGCTTTCTCGAAACCACCGTTCTTGCTGTCGTTGTAATTCCAGCCGGTGGCACCACTGCGCTCGAAATTGCAGCTAGCGAACATCACCGCACCTGCGGTGAGCGCAACGAATGGAAGGATCGTCTTCTTCATGGCGATGGTCTTTCGTTTTTCCGTGCTCATCAGAACGTAGGACAGGCTACTTGGCGGAACGGGCGCTTCTTGTTCTTGCACTTGAAGCCCAATTGCACGCTGATCTCGTGGCTGCCTGCTGTTGCTGTGGTGAGTTTGCTGGTGGTAACGTCGTAGCTATATCCGAATTTAAATCGTTCGGTATGGAACCCGATCAACACGATGAATGCATCTCGAGCCCGGTACCATACACCCGCGGTGATGGGTCCGCGATCGATGTAAAGGCCAATGTTTATCTGTCTGAACGCAGCCTGCTGCTGGTACAGTATGTTCGGACTGATCTTCGTACTGGCTTCCCCGATACGACCTTTCTTCACAATAGGGATCGACGCACCAGCGTGCGCCGTGAATTTCATTGGCAGTTTGCTTGTGCCAACGATCAAGCTCTCGTTAGGTTGTGTAAGGTGGTGTGCCGCAAAGCCGGCGAAGAAAATGTCGCTATACCCCAGAATACCAGCGCTGAAATCGGCGTTCCCTACGCTTCCTCCTCGGGGCACATCATTGGTATTGTATATGAAACCCCGGCGCGGGTCGATCATGTCGCCGAAGGTCAATTTGTTCCAATCCAACGACTTCTGGAAGTAAGTGGCTTGTGCGCCGAACTTCATTGAGAACTTCCGCGAAACTGGAAGAAGGTAACTGTACATGCCACTTACCGTTGTCGTATTCAGGGTGCCTTTGCCCGCTTGGTCGTGGGTGACCAAGAACCCCAAGCCACCAGAAATACCCTTTATATGTTGGTCATAGCTGGCACTGCTGGTAACGAACGTACCCGACAGGGCCGGCCATTGATTGCGGTAATTCAGCACCACCCTAGGGCATCGCGCCGTGCCGGCGAATGCCGGGTTCAGGTACAGGGGGTTCGCATAAAACTGTGTGAACTGCGGATCTTGACCAAAGGTCTCGACCGCAGCCAGTAAGGCCACGGCAACCGGTAAGGTCTTCCGCAGCAGTGTCTTGATCCCCATGCTCCCCATGCTTCGTGCTCGATGCAAGCGCCAATTATACGGATCGAACGCCTTGGGGTTCCCTTTCGTGTATGGCAATAATCCGCTCACCCACCCGTTCACCGTCCGATCCGTTCAAAAATGACAAGGGCCGAAGCTAATTACTTTTCGTCCCGACTGTTGATAACCTGTTGATCACGAGTTCATGACAACCTACCGCCCCCTTCACACGTTCTGCTTACTCGCATTGGTTATACAGGCCTCAGCACAGCGGTCTTACCACCATGAACTGGTATGGAGCACCGCCGCAGGTCAGAGGACTTCCGGCGTTGTTGGCGATGGTGCGGTGGGTTTTCCCGGCGCCCAATTGGATGCGGACCGTGGGTTCCTACCGTATTTCCACGAGGTCTATGACCTGCCAACAGGGACATCTGCCTTTTCGATGGAATTGAAGGAGGCCGTTTTTGAGCCTGTGCCTCAGGCCGACCTCAATAAGTTGGGGGATCTTTCCGGGGTTGGCGCTCAGCCTTTGGTACAGGACCGAATTGCCTACCACCGGAAGCAGCCTGTTGCCCAGATCACCATTTATCCTTATCGAAGGATCAACGGAACTGGTCCGTTGGAAAGGCTTAGGTCGTTCGATGTTGAACTTACCCCGAACCGAAGCAGCGTGGGTTCGCGGAACAACAGGAGCTACCCCGACCACTCCAAGCTAATGACGGGGGATTGGTTCCGCCTCACAGTTACACAGGACGGAGTGCATGCGCTGACCTATGAACAACTGCAGGTGGCCGGGGTTCCGGTTGTGGGGTTGGCCAGTGACCTGATCAATATCTACGGTAACCACGCGGGCCAGCTGCCCTTCCAGAACAGTGCCTTCGGGGATACCGACCTGAAACTCAACAGCGTCTTGGTCGAGGACGGAGGCGATGGGCAGTTTGGACCAGGCGACCGTATCCTCTTTTACGCGAGTAGTGCACAGCGTTGGGATCTGCATTCGAGTGGGGAGCGGTTCGTTCATACAAAGCATGTGTTCACGGACAGTGCCAGCTATTTTCTGGGTCTTGGCGTTGATCCACCTCAGCGGATCGGTGACGTTTCCCTTAGCGCCGATCCTGCCGTTGATCAAGTAACTGCTTTCGATGATCGCCAGTTCTTCGAAAGGGACTTGGTCAATTTGATCCGAAGCGGACGCACCTGGTTCGGTGAACACTATGATGTAGTGGATTTTTACAACTGGGTATTCTCGGTGCCCTACTTGCGCCCTCAGGACACGATCACTCTGGTCGTGGATGGTATGGCCAGGACTCTGGAGCAGGTGGGCGAAAGTCTCACCAGTGGCTTCGACCTGACCGCTGGCGGCTTCAACGCCTCTTGGGTTGAGGAGGGTTTCCCAGAGAATTATGCAGGGAATTTTGCAGTGCCTTTCCAGGAGATTTTCCAGTTCACGCATGACCAAGGGACGCTCCCGGTTACCATCACGTTCGACCCCCATGACCCCATCACAAGTCAGGCTTGGATGAACTACTTGGAACTGAATTGTCGGCGCGACCTGAAATTCGTGGGCGATCAACTGCAGTTCCGGGATCTCCGCTCCGTTCAACCCGGTGCGATCAGCGAATTCACTGTCGATCTGGCCCAGAACGTCTTCCGCATTTGGGAGATCACAGATCCTACAGACGTTGGGAACGTTCCTTTCTCGGATGCCGGTGCACAGAAGTCTTTCCGCCTTTCGACGGATGTGCTTCGTCAGTTCGTGGCATTCAAGAACAGTGGTTTTCTGAGCCCGGTGATCACCGGGCGTGTGGAGAACCAGGACTTGCACGCAACGGCCTTGCCGACGGACCTGGTGATCGTTTGCCCCAGACCTTTCCTCAGCGACATCGCTCCGCTGGTTGACCGACGGGTGAATGATGGCCTGACCGTAGCCGTGGTAACGCCTGAACAAGTATTCAACGAGTTCAGCAGTGGGCAGCGTGATGCAACGGCCATTAAGCGTTACATGAAGATGCTTTACGACAAGGCCGGGAATGATCCCGTATTGATGCCGCGATATCTGCTGCTATTCGGCGATGGGTCCTACAACAACTGGATCCTCGCCGACAACAACCAAAACCTCATACCCACCTACCAGACGAAGGATTCTTGGAACACGAGCCGATCATACTGCTCGGATGATTACTTCGGTTTGCTGGACGACACCGAGGGAGAGTACACGGGAGATCCCGTGGATATCGGTATTGGCCGGATCCCTGCGAGTAACAGGGCAATGGCGCGTCAGATGGTCGACAAGATCCTTTCATACGACCGTCTGACGTTGAACAGTGCCTCCGGCAACGTGTGTGCATCCACGAGCGACGGCGGATCCAATGATTGGCGGAATTGGGTGCTTTTCGTCAGCGATGACCAAGAGGGCCCGGACATTGAAGGGATCGTACACATGCAGAACAGTGACGCATTGGCGACACGGGTTGAAACAGAGTTCCCGGATTTCAACGTGACCAAGGTGTACCTCGACGCATATCAGCAAACCACTACACCTGGTGGTGAACGTTACTATGAGGCTGAAGCCGCTCTTCGGGATAGGATCCAGAAGGGCTTGATCCTTGTCAACTATGTTGGCCACGGTGGTGAAGTGGGTTGGGCGCATGAGCGCTTGTTGGACAACACCACCATCCTCGGTTGGACGAACAAGGACCGCCTTCCACTGTGGATGACCGCGACGTGCGAATTCAGTCGTTGGGATGATCCAGGACGAACGTCGGCTGGAGAATACGTGATCCTCAATCCTGACGGTGGCGGTATTGGGCTCATGACCACAACGCGCTTGGCGTACTCGGCTCAGAACCAAGCCATCAGTCAGGATTTCTACGACTTCGTTTTCCTTGATGAGGACGAGGAAGGGCGAACTGCCCGCTTAGGCGATGTCTATCGTCGGACCAAGCGCGCCATCACCACCGCCCAACCCCTTCAAACCAACCACCGCAACTTCAGTTTGTTGGGCGACCCCAGCATCCGCTTGGCCATGCCGGAGGTCCAAGTGCTCACCACAGCTGTTACCGATACGCTTGGCAATGCATTGGATACGCTGCAGGCTCTGACCACCGTGCGCATCAGCGGGATCGTTGCCGATGAGAACGGTTCACAGCTGACTGATTTCAACGGGATCGTTATCCCAACGGTATTCGATAAGAGCAGTAGCGTGCAAACCTTGGCTAACGATGGGCAGGGAACGAATCCTTATCCTTTCCTGCTGCGCCGGAACATCATTTATCGCGGAAAAGCCACGGTCACCAATGGCGCATTCAGTTTCACTTTCGTGGTACCGAAAGACATTGCATACCAATTCGGACCCGGCCGGTTGAGCTATTACGTTGAAAGTGCCACCACCAATGGTCATGGACACAACAACGAGAAGATCATCGGCGGGACGGACGATACCGCCGTGCTAGATGACAATGGTCCACGCATCAACCTTTTCATGAATGATGAACGGTTCGTGGCCGGTGGTACCGTGAATGACGATCCCATGCTATTGGCCAAGCTTTTCGACGACAACGGCATCAACACACTTGGCAACAGCATCGGCCATGATCTGCTGGCCATTCTGGACGAGAATACCGAACAAGCTGTCGTGCTCAACGACTTGTACGAAGCAGACTTGGACACATACAAAAGCGGTCGCGTCCTCTATCGCTACTCGGATCTTACAGAAGGCAGTCACACACTTCGGGTGAAAGCTTGGGATGTGCATAACAACAGTGCTGATGCCTACACGGAATTCGTGGTAGCCGCCAGTGAGGAGTTGGCGTTGGCCCATGTGCTCAACTACCCGAACCCGTTCACCACCAAAACCGATTTCTATTTCGAGCACAACAGGCCATGCAGTTCGTTGCACGCTCAAGTCCAGGTATTCACGGTCAGTGGCCGTTTGGTCAAAACACTCGACCGCCAGTTGCAGTGTGAAGGCACTCGTAGTGAACCGCTTACCTGGGACGGACTGGACGATAGCGGCGACAAACTGGGGCGTGGCGTCTACGTGTACCGTCTCAATATCACCACACCCGAAGGCGAGATGGCAGACAAGTTCGAAAAGCTCGTGATCCTGCGGTGATCCCGCACAATAAGCCCATGCCCACGCACGTATATTCGCCGTCCTTTTCCAAGAACTCACTGATGACGCGTCTCCTTTCCACTTGTGCGAGCATGCTGCTCATTTTGGGCGTTAGCGCCCAAGGCACCCAGCCTTGCTCGTCGAACATCTCTGGCAAGGACTGCCTCAGTCTCAATACCATTACCACGGCTGTTCCCTTTCTAATGATCAGCCCGGATTCAAGGGCCGGTGGAATGGGTGATGCAGGGGTGGCCGTCAGTCCCGATGTGAACGCGATCCACTGGAACCCCAGCAAGCTGGCTTTCGTGGAGGATGAATTCCAGTTCGACATCTCCTACTCACCATGGTTGCGCAACTTGGTGAACGACATGAACCTCGCCTACTTGGCGTTGTATTACCGCCTGCCGAACAAGAAGAGCACCATCGCTGGCTCGCTGCGCTATTTCTCACTCGGCAGCATCACTTTCACCGATATCAATGGTGGTGTGATCCGCGATTTCACACCGAAGGAATTCTCAGTGGATGTCGCATTCGCACAGCAGTTCAGTGATGTGTTCAGTGGCGGTATTGCCATACGCTACATCAACAGCAACCTTACCGGGGGCACCAGTGTGCAGGGTGCGGCAAGCAAAGCGGGTCAAAGTGTTGCCGCTGATGTTTCGTTCTTCTACCGCAAGAAGGACCTTCAATTGGGCGAGAAGGACGGTGAGTTCAGTTTCGGGTTCAACGTGTCGAACATCGGCGCCAAAATGCGCTACACCGAAACGAGCGAAACCGATTTCATTCCCATCAATCTGCGCCTTGGACCCTGCTTGAAAGTGGATATGGACGAGTACAACAGCATTGCCTTCAACATCGATATCAACAAGCTGCTTGTGCCCACACCTCCCATCTATGGTGACTCTTTGGACGACGATGGTAACCGTGAGATCGTCAGTGGTCAGGATCCGAACGTGGGTGTGGCAACCGGTATGTTCGGCTCATTCACCGATGCACCCGGCCAAGTGACGAAGGATGAGGATGGGAACATTACCGTGGAATCCGGCAGCCGTACCAGCGAAGAGTTCCGAGAAGTGAATCTTGCAGGAGGATTCGAATACTGGTACGCCAAGCAGTTCGCCTTCCGTGGGGGCTACTTCTGGGAGCATTCGACCAAGGGCAATCGCAAGTACTTCACACTCGGCGCGGGACTTCGTTACAACGTCTTTGCGATCGACCTGTCCTACCTCATCGCCAGCTCGCAACAGAGTCCCTTGGCCAACACGTTGAGGTTCACGCTCGGGTTCCATTTCAATTCGCTCAAAGCGAAGAAGAAGGAGGACTAACGCTGATGGAGTTCCGCGTTGGTTCCGGGTTCGACGTACATCGATTGGTTCCGGGCCGCGAGCTCTGGTTGGGCGGCAACCTGATACCGGCAGAGCTTGGTGCACTCGGACATAGTGATGCCGACGTGTTGCTTCACGCCATTTGTGACGCACTATTGGGAGCGGCCGGACTCGGCGATATCGGGAAACATTTCCCCGATACCGATCCGAAGTGGAAAGGAGCCGACAGCAAGAAACTGCTCAAGCATGTTGTCGAATTGATACGGGAACGGGGCTGGCGGGTAGGGAACGTGGACAGCACACTGGTGCTCGAAGAACCGAAGATCGCGCCGCATATTGCCGCTATGTGTGCAACCCTTGCACCGCTGCTGGGCGTGGCTGAAGATGCCGTGAGCATCAAAGCCACTACCAACGAAAAGCTCGGATATGTCGGCCGAAAGGAGGGCGTGTGCGCATACGCAGTCGCCCTTATCTCGAGGGACGGCGCCTCATCGTCCCCGTCGGGAGCGATATCGCTGAACGTCCGTAGGTCCTGCTCATCCTCGAAGTAGAAGACGCGCAACTGCGCAAGGTCGCGGAGCATGTCGATCTTGCCGATCTCCACGCGGCTCACCTTGATCCCGAGACGTTTTCCCAGATCGGCCATCAATTCCTCGCGCCTACTGCTCTGGATAAGGTCCAACTTGTCGTAGCTCACCAATCGCATGGCTTCGTGTCGCGTCAGCCACAGATGTTCCAGCACATAGGTGGCCAATAGGATGACCGCGTTGGTGAAAAGCAGTTCCGCCAAACTCACTTTCTTGCTCAACAGTGCGTTCACCACCGCAATGGCGATCACCGCGAGCAGGTACGTCATGTCCTTGATGCTGATCTGCTCCGTACGGTACCGAAGGATGCTGAAGATCGCGAACAAGCCGAATCCGAAACCCATGCTCAGCTTCACACTGTTCATGAGGCCGCACAGGAAGAAAATGAGGATGTTGAAGAGGAAATACGTGAACAGGAAGTCCTTCTTCTTGTGGATCGGATAATAGATCAATCTGATCAGCACATAGACCACCGCAAGATCGATCCCGAACTTGAACAGCAATTCAAGGAAGTCTTGATGGACCAACTTCCAGCCGAGGAATTCAATGTCTTTCATAGGGGATGACTACGCTGCGGTGCGCAGGCCGTCAAGCTTACGCAGTACTTCGTTGAAGGCGTTGTGTTTCAGATCGGCCCGCAGGAGCACGGCACCGATGCAGTACTTGCTCATGCCTGTGGGGCGGTAGCCGAGCGTACGCATGGCCTGCACGAATGGCGAACTGCGATCCACCCGCTCCTGTTTCAGCTCTGCTATGCAGATACCATCCAGCGCACGTTCCCCGTTGGGGCTCGTGAAGCGCAAGGAATGGTCAATGGTCAGACGCTCCGGTGTTGTGCGGTTGACCAGCGTGACCCGTGTGAAGTAGTTCCAAAGTTTGGCTTCGAACGGACCGGTCATGCCGCTCTTTTCCTCCACATATGCGGCTTGGTCCGCGTCGAGTGCCAATGGTATGGTGGTCGTTTTTCGTCGCGCCTTGTCCGTGCGCCCGCGACCGGTCTTACGCTTCACCTCCAGAAAGCAAAGTCCGCTACCGATGTATTCCCGGAAGCGCACCTTACTGCGAAAAGTTCGGCCATTGTGGTGGTCGAAGTAGCTCTTGTCATCGGGGCGGTCGAAATACAACGATCGGTAAGACGTGCCCCGAATGCCATCCACTTCCAGACACCGGTAGTCCCGCGAGATCATTTCAAGAACGGCGGGCAGGTCGCTTTCCGCGAAGACGTATTTCGTATCCGTGCGGTTGAGCAATTGTACACTGTCCATCTCTGCCAGAGTGATGGGTGCATAGGTTGCAAGTATGTCCGATGTGGTCCGCAAACGCGTTGATGAAGGGCGCCAAATCTATGCATCCACCACAGTGCGCGCTGGGTGCGTGCGATGCCGCCGTTACCTTCGGCACCCTTCGCCCATGGCACGCCAACGCACCTACCGCCTTATCTACCTTGAACACGCAAATTGGAAGAGCCTTCCAGCCAGCGACCGCGACCTGTTGTTGGCCGCACAAGCCGCCGCGCGTAAGGCATACGCCAAGTACAGCAAGTTCAAGGTGGGCGCTGCGTTGCGCACGACCGACGGCCGCATGACGATCGGCAGCAACCAGGAGAACGCTTCATACCCGGCTGGCACCTGCGCGGAGCGCACGGCATTGCACGGGTGCATGGCACTTTCGCCCAATGCTTACGTGGACGTGATCGCAGTGGTGGTGCCCAAGGCCAAGGGCAAGGACCCCATTCCACCGTGCGGCATATGCAGGCAAGCCCTGGTGGAGCAGGAGCGCAGGCAAGGTGGTCCGTTGCGCATTCTCCTTGGTGCCCCCGAAGGCGAAGTGCTGGAGATCGGCAGTGCTGAGGGGTTGATGCCCCTGAGCTTCGACGCGTCATTCTTGAAGTGACCATCCCGTTTCTGTGTCCGGAAGGCGCTCTATGCCCCGGCTATATTTGACCGCTCACATCGTGAGCTTTCCACTATCACCGATGGCCACTAAGACCGCCTCACCCAAGAGTTCAAGCGCACCGGCGAATGGTGCCTTCACCAAGGAGACATACCTCCGTTGGTTCAAGGATATGTTGCTGATGCGCCGTTTCGAGGAGAAGACCGGGCAGCTCTACACGATGCAGAAGTTCGGTGGGTTCTGCCACCTCTACATCGGACAGGAGGCCATCCTCGCGGGCATGATCACCGCGATCCGCAAGGACGACAAAGTGATCACTGGTTACCGTGACCACGCGCATCCGCTTGTGTTGGGTACACCTGCCAAGAACGTGATGGCCGAGCTCTTCGGGCGAACTACCGGTACTAGCAAGGGCAAGGGCGGTAGCATGCACTACTTCGACAAGGAGCGCAACCTGTTCGGTGGTCATGGCATCGTGGGTGGGCAGATCGGCCTGGGTGCTGGCATTGCGTTCGCCGACAAGTACAAGGGAAACGATAGCGTGACGTTGTGCAGCATGGGCGATGGTGCGGTGCGCCAAGGCATCCTGCACGAGACCTTCAACATGGCCATGACCTGGAAGCTCCCGGTCATCTTCATCATCGAGAACAACGAGTACGCCATGGGTACCAGTGTGGAGCGCACAAGCAACGTGCATGAGCTGTACACGCTCGGCGAGAGCTACGACATGCCCGGCGAGCCGGTGAACGGCATGAGCTGCGAAGCGGTGCATACCGCCATCGCTAAGGCATGCGCGCATTGCCGCGCCGGAAATGGTCCGTATTTGTTGGAGATCAAAACCTATCGCTACCGCGGGCACAGCATGAGCGATCCGCAGAAGTACCGCACCAAGGAGGAGGTGGAGGAATACAAGCAACAGGATCCGATCGAAGGTGTGCGCAAGATGATCCTCACGAACAAGTGGGCGAGCGAAGCCGAACTTGAAAAGTGGGATGAGGAAGTGAAGAAGGAGGTAGAGGAAGCTGTGAAGTTCGCCGAGAGCAGTCCGCTGCCTGGTGCTGAGGAGTTGTACAACGACGTGTACAAGACACCCGATTATCCCTTCATCAAAGACTGAGCAATGGCCGAGATCGTACGCATGCCCAAGTTGAGCGATACCATGACCGAGGGTGTCGTAGCGAAGTGGAACAAGAAGGTTGGTGACAGGGTCAAGAGCGGCGACATCCTTGCGGAGATCGAGACCGATAAGGCCACCATGGAGTTCGAGGCGTACCTCGATGGCACGTTGCTGCACATCGGTGTACAGCAAGGCCAGACCGCTCCGGTGGATTCTGTGCTTGCCGTTTTCGGTAAGGATGGTGAGGACATAACCGCACTGTTGGCGGAGGCCGCTAAGGGCGCACCAGCTCCGGCCGCTGCGCCAGTTGCGAAAGCAGAGGAGAAGAAAGCGGAGCCTGTTGCCGCACGGGTCGAGGCTAAGTCGGCACCTGTTCCTGCCGCCAAACAGGTAACTGCGCCGGCCGCATCACCAAGCAACGGACGCGTGAAAGCCAGTCCGTTGGCAAAGAACCTCGCGGAGGAGAAAGGCATCGATATCGGTCGCGTGCGTGGCAGCGGGCCTGATGGCCGCATCACCAAAAGCGATGTGGAAGGCTATGGTGTGGGCGGTGCGATCTTCAGTGGCCCACAGGAAGAGCGCTTTACCGAAGTAGCGGTAAGCCAGATGCGCAAGACCATTGCCAAGCGCCTGGCCGAAAGCAAGTTCACCGCGCCGCACTTCTACCTCACCATCGAGCTCGACATGTCGCGGGCTATGCAAGTGCGGGAAGCCATCAATGCGAGCATAGCACCGGACAAGATCTCCTTCAACGACATGGTGATCAAAGCCGTGGCCGTTGCGCTGAAGCAGAACCCCCAAGTGAACAGCAGCTGGCTCGGTGACCGCATCCGGTACAACGAGCATGTACACATTGGTGTGGCCGTCGCCGTGGAGGAAGGCCTGCTCGTTCCCGTTGTGCGCTTCGCTGATGCCAAGCCCTTGCGCACCATCGGTGCGGAGGTTCGAGACCTTGCCAAAAAGGCCAAGGAAAAGAAACTGCAGCCCGCCGAATGGGAAGGCAACACCTTCACCATCTCCAACCTCGGCATGTTCGGCATCGAGGAGTTCACCGCCATCATCAACCCGCCCGATGCATGCATTCTCGCCATCGGCGGCATCATGGAAAAGCCCGTGGTGAGGAACGGCGCTATCGTCCCCGGCCATACCATGAAGGTGACCCTGAGCTGCGATCACCGTGTGGTGGACGGCGCCACAGGCGCTGCCTTCCTCAACTCGTTCAAAGCTTTGCTGGAAGAACCAGCGCTGATGCTCGGGGTGGGGGCGATCTGAAGATCTCTCTTCAGACAATATCGTTGGGGATGTGCCGTATTGAAGCCACAACCCTTGCCACATGCTGATCTCTGAACGCGGTCCCCACTCGTTTCTCTGGCGTCATGCCGCTATGCTCAATTGGATCGCTCTGGCCATCGGTTTCTGCTTGGCAATGCTCGCTGGGCGGATCGCTATGAGCGATCGGACCTCCTTCATTTTTCTTTCGTGGAATCTCGCCTTGGCGCTGGCGCCTTTGCTCTTTAGCGTTGTGGCGCTGGGCATGAACCGGGCAGGGTGGAGATACATGGCACTGCTCGCGCTCGTGCCGTGGTTGCTCTTCCTCCCCAACGCCCCTTATATCCTTACCGACCTGCTCCATTTGAAACTGCGCCCACCGGTGCCGCTGTGGTACGATCTGGTGATGTTGCTCGCCTTCGCGCTTACCGCTCTGCTGTTCGGTTACCTCTCCATGATCTGTGCGGAGCGCGTGTTGCTCGGAGTGATGAAACGCCCGTGGGTAATGCTCTCCCACGTCGTCGTACTTTTCCTGTGCGGCTTCGGTATCTACCTCGGCCGCTTCCTGCGCTGGAACAGTTGGGAACTGGCCACCCGGCCGAAGTCGCTCTTGAAAGCGATCGCAGTCCGCATCCTCGATCCTTCGGAACACCCCACCACTTGGATGACGACGTTCCTTGTGGGAGGTTTGCTCATCATCTGCTTTGCCCTGACACGCGGCATCGGTACGGCCAGCGCTAAGCGCAGCAGATCGACGGGCTGAGGTGCTGATATCAGCGACAGGGAGTGAAAGCCCGCTAAGGGAAGTACGCGTTCATCAACGTGAAGTCGATATGGCCGCTCTGGCTGTGGCACCCACGGCATGCCGCTCCCAGATCGCTGGAGGGGATCGCCACCTCCCCCGAGGGTTCAACCTCAGCCCACACCCAGCCATCCTGATCGGCGTTCGGGTGATCGGAGCGCTTCAACATGATGGCATACAGTGAAAGCACGCCCGGCGCGGTGTACAGTTCCTTCACTATCGCGGCACCGTCAGTGAAAAGTGTATCCGGCACAACCGCGCCCATGCTGTCCAGGAATGCTGCTGCCGCTGGGTTGTACCATGTGCGCAACAGTGCCTGTGGATGCCCTGATCCGGCACTTCTCGGCAGCAACGTATCTGAGAAATGGTAGAACACTTGCCCGCTGGTGTCTTGGGCAAGTCGCAGCAGTTCCACATCAAGCGGCGCCGGGATCTCGTGCTTGCACGATATCACCGTGAGCAACACGAGTAGTATCCCCAACACACCAGATCCGATCTTTGCTTTGGTCATCATTTCCCGGTGTCGAAATACTTGCGTCGAATCTACCGGTAGGCGCGTAACCGAGCAGTACATTCTTGGTGCATGTCGTGGAGGTGACGGACTTACCTGGATCCATGCCGACAAGGGAACCCCGGTTTCGGCTTCTACTTTCAGCCCGTGCACAGCTTCCTCGAAACCCCGATCGAGTACCTGAAGGGCGTGGGTCCTCAGCGGGGCGAGTTGCTGCGGAAGGAGCTGAACATCGCCACGTTCGGGGATCTGTTGCTGCACTACCCGTTCAGGTATGTTGATCGGAGCCGTTTCCACTTGGTGCGCGAGATCAATGAGGAATTGCCCAACGTGCAATTGCGCGGCACATTGAGCGGCATCAAAACGCTCGGCGAGAAACAGGCGAAGCGCTTGGTTTCCAGACTCACCGATGCCAGTGGCAGCATTGAACTGGTGTGGTTCAAGGGCATCCGTTGGTTGCAGCCCTTGCTGAAGGAAGGTGGCGAGTACATCGTCTTCGGTAAGCCAACGCTCTTCCGTGACAAGTTCAACATCGCGCACCCGGAGATCGAGGCGGCGGAACAATGGCAGCAGGCGGGACAAGCGCAGTTGCAGCCGGTCTACTCCACGACCGAGAAGGCTGGAGCAAAGGGATTGAACAGCCGTAGCATTTGGAAACTGCAACAGGCGTTGTTACCCCAGTTGGTAGGTCAGGTGCCCGAAACGCTCACCGATGAACTTGTGACGGTGCTCGGTGGCATATCCAAAGAGGAAGCGCTGCGTCAAGCACATCTGCCTTTGGACCAGTCGCGGCTGGATAGTGCCATACGCCGTTTGAAGTTCGAGGAGCTGTTCTTCATCCAGTTGCAGTTGCTCATGCAGAAGGTGATGATGCAACGCGATGTGCGTGGGCATGTCTTCGGTCAGGTCGGCGAGTTGTTCAACACCTTCTACAAACAGCACCTGCCCTTCCAATTGACCAACGCCCAGAAGCGCGTGGTGAAGGAGATCCGCCACGACATGGGCAGCGGAAAACAGATGAACCGTTTGCTGCAAGGCGATGTGGGCAGCGGCAAAACGCTGGTTGCCCTGCTCAGCATGCTCATTGCGTTGGACAATGGGTTTCAGGCGGCGATCCTGGCGCCAACGGAGATCCTAGCCCAACAACACTTCAACACGCTCGTAGGCTTCTTGCGCGACATGCCCCTGCAAGTGCGGCTGCTTACGGGAAGTACGAAGGCACCAGAACGCAAAGGACTGCTGACCGCCTTGGAACGTGGCGATGTGCACATTCTCGTGGGTACGCATGCGTTGTTGGAGGATCGTGTGCGTTTCAAGAACCTCGGCTTCACGGTGATCGACGAACAACATCGCTTTGGTGTAGCGCAGCGCGCGCGCATGCAGGCAAAAGCAACGGTCCCACCGCACGTGCTGGTGATGACGGCCACGCCGATCCCCCGCACGTTGGCCATGACCTTGTATGGCGATCTGGACGTTAGTGTCATTGACGAGTTGCCGCCAGGCCGCAAGCCGATCAAGACCGTGCACCGCACCGACGCGGCGCGCAATGCGGTGTTCCATTTCATGGAGCAGGAGGTCGAGAAGGGGCGCCAGATATATGTTGTCTATCCGCTCATTGAGGAGAGTACCAAGAAGGATCCCGCTGCCGAACCGCAGTTCCAGTTGAAAGACCTGATGGATGGGTTCGAGAGCATGGTGCGGCGGTTCCCCCCACCGAAGTATGCGGTGAGCATCGTGCACGGGCGCATGGATCCCGAAGTGAAGGACTACGAGATGGCGCGTTTCAAGAAGGGCGAGACGGACATCATGGTGAGCACCACGGTGATCGAAGTAGGAGTGGATGTGCCCAACGCGAGCGTGATGGTGATCGAGAACGCCGAGCGGTTCGGCCTGGCACAGTTGCACCAGTTGCGCGGAAGGGTGGGACGCGGCGCGGAACTCAGCTACTGCATCCTGATGACCGGTGAGCGATTGGGCAATGACGGTCGCACGCGCATCAGTACAATGGTCCGCACCCAGGATGGGTTC
>CADECG010000028.1 GCA_902825795.1 uncultured Bacteroidota bacterium | reverse complement strand
CACCTCGCCCGCTTCGCTTTCGACGGGCATACTATCCACTCCCGCCGAATTCACCAGATAGCTGAGGAACTTATTCGAGCCCCACTCGTGAAAGATGGCCCAATAGTCCGTTCCATTGGCATGAGGAACAGCAGTTACCAACGTACTAACACTGTCCCTCAAGACCACCCCCTTGTCAACGCAAATTCCTGCTCCACCATTCCAACCCATGTCGACGTGGTGATAGTGCCCTTGCGGGTCGTAGTCCGGATATCCACCTGATTTAGCAACAAAGACGAAATACTCATTTAGTTGGCCTGGCCACGGGACAACGATCGATCCCATAATAGTGCCATCCCCATTTAGATCCCCGCCGTGCAGTATTGTGTCCTGTGCCCCATTGTACATGGAGTCTGCTCCAACATAAAACACCAAACTGGACAAGCTATCAGCGGCTGAGCCACACGAAAAACCGGCATTCCGCCCGTCAAAACGGACTGTTGGAGCACCAAGCCCGAAATCCAGTCCGGCGAAAGCGCCGAAATACCAAAGCGCATTCTGCGGTTGGGCATTCCCTGTCGCAGAAAAAACACCAGCAAAAAAGACGCTGGCCAATGGCCGGATCATGGGACCCAGATGGTGATGTATCCGCAACGGTTGTTCTCGATCGAAATGTTGTTCATTCCAGTATTGCAAATGTTCGTGTTGGTGAGCGTGATACCGGTTGTGCAATCCAACGTGATGATCTGTGCGCCCGGCGGATACGGCGATCTCGAAAGTTCCACCGTGCATAGTGTATGACCTGCCGGCATGGTAAACTGGCAAACTTGGTTCTGACCAGAGGGCACCGTAGCGGACCCTAGGCTTGTAAGTGCACCAGTACATGCGGTAGCGGAATTTGGACCAACCTTCACATCGCACCCGCTGGTATTCTTCACGGAAACACTGATGGTTGTTTGCCCAACTGACCGAACACCGCAAGCAAGGAAGGCGAAAGCGGTAAAGAGAGTGATCAATACCGAACGACAAACGGAGTAATTCATCGGATATGGTTGATGGACTGTGAATGTACTCCCGAAAAGACAACTACAACCTACTTCCGCTTGGAGCAAGTCCATGTTCGTCCCCGGGGGGTCGAATTAGCGTACACCCACACTTTTGATCCATTCGTCCACACGGGACTGAAGAACAGCGATCGGTCCAACGGGCATATGGTCAATACGGTTAGCTTTTCACGGCATGAGTATTCTGCTTCGCCTCAAAGATGGTTGCGGTATCGTGATCGCGATCGCGACCACCTGCTTCGCGATCTCGTCGCACGCTCAGCAGCCCCCTGACCGGCATCGCGTGCAGGCGGTGGTTGATGGGGTTCGCAGCCCCCAACATGCATGGCAAGCTGATAGTATCCTCGGCGCACAGCCGGGCGTTGTGATCAGCCGCACTGACTACAATACACGGAACCTGATGCTGCACCTTCAACCGGCTTGCGGACTTCAGGAAGCGGAAGTCGAGGCCCTTCTCCTTCCACTGGGCATGAGTCTCAGGTGCTGGCATCGGGCACCGATCACCGCTGCCCGCTTCGAACATCTCGATCCACGCTCCTGCGGCGAACCGACACTTGTGCGATGAAAAAGTTCGTTGCGCTGCTCCTTCTCGTCATTGCGGTCGGCAGCGCGCGCGCGCAATGCACGAACTACACGATCACAGTGGGTGGTGGGCTCTTCGACAATGAGATCGATTGGGAATTGTTGAACGGTTCCGGCGTAACGGTCGCGAGCGGTATCGCACCGCAGACCGTGGCCGTGTGCCTGCCGGCGGATTGTTACACCATGTACATGTACGACTCGTTCGGCGATGGCTGGGATGGAGCGATTTGGGTGATGAAAGTTCAACCAGCGAATACCATCGTGGCGAGCGGAACGCTCAACAACGGCAGCTTTGGCACCGCACAGGTGAACCTGCAAGGGGGGTGTGGCGGCGGCAATTGCAGCAACTATACGCTGAACATCACCAGTGGCTCCTTCCCGGCCGAGATCAGTTGGAACCTGGTGAACGGAGTGCTGATCGTCAGTACGGGTTTCGCGCCATCGAGCATACAGCTCTGCTTGGATACCGGCTGTTATGTGATGCAACTGTTCGATTCATGGGGCGATGGTTGGAACGGTGCAACATGGACCTTGGTGAACAGCCTAGGTACGACCGTGAACAGCGGCACACTTGCAACAGGGAGCATTGGTCAAGGCATCATCGACCTGAGCCCTACCACGGCTTGCGCTCCAGCGACCGCCGTTACGGCCAGCGACTGTCCGGATGCGGTGAACATCTGCACCAACTACAGTTGGGCGATCGACCCCAATGGTATCGGCGCGATCAATGAGATACCCGTGCTCGGGTCGCTCGGCAACCCTTTGCTTGATTGGGGCGATGGGCAGTTGAGCGCGTGGGGTACGGACAATTACGGCTGTTTGCAGAACAACGAACTCAACAGTACTTGGATGATCGTGAACATCAGCGGTGGTGGAAGTCTGGAATTCACCTTCGGTGGGTTGGGGCAACAAGCCGGGTTTTATGACTGGATCATGTACCCCTACGATGCAACAGCCTGTGCCGATGTCGTGGCGAACACCCTGGCCCCTGTGCGCTGCAATTGGAACGGTGCAAGCTGGGGCGGTACGGGACTGGCTAGCGCACTGCCACCGGGCGGCAACGCGACCAACTTCGAACCGCCACTGAACGTGATCACCGGAGAACAGTATCTGATCTGTTTCAGCAACTGGTCCAGTGTCACCACCACGGTGCCGTTGGAGTTCGGCGGCACGGCCACGGTCAGCTGCGACCCGGTCGTGCTTCCCGTGGAACTCCTTTCGTTCGACGCGATCGACGCGGGCGATGCCGTGTTATTGGAATGGCTTACAGCAAGTGAGGAGAGCACCGATCGCTTCGACATTCAACGCAGCAACGACGGTGTTATCTGGCAACCGATCGGAGAGGTGATGGCAGCAGGTGCATCGCAGCAGACGATCGAATACGCGCACCTTGATGCGCATCCGTTGAACGGCCTCTCCTATTACCGGCTGAATATGATCGACACGGATGGCAGCGGCACCTACTCGGAGGTCGTTGGTATGCAACGCGCATCGGGCAATATCAGCGCCTATCCGAATCCGACCGATGGCACGGTGACGCTTGGCAGTACCGCCCGACTTCGGGTGATCGACGCGCAAGGGCGAACGATGCCGTATGAAGTGGTGCGTATCGGCACGCACGATCAAACGATCCGCTTGGGTACAACAGGTCTCTTTACCGTGCTGCCGTACGCAGCGGCCGAGGGTACCGCCACACGGCTCGTGGTGCGTTAACTCACTCCTTCACTTTACTGTCCATCGTGATCGTCACAGGGCCGTCATTCACCAAAGCTATTTGCATGTCGGCACCGAAGACACCGCACTTAACCGTGCGTCCGGTCGCAGTTGCGAGCACCTCTTTTGCACGCTCATACAAGGGGATCGCTTCTTCGGGACGCGCCGCGCGGATGTAGCTGGGGCGATTGCCCTTCGCCGTGCTGGCATGCAAGGTGAATTGGCTTACCAGCAGGATATCACCGCTCGCTTGCACCAAGTCGAGGTTCATCACACCAGTGGCATCAGGGAAGATGCGCATGCGGGCGATCTTCCCACAGAGCCATTGCAGATCATCGTTGCTGTCGCCCGTTTCAACGCCCAACAATAACAGCAAGCCGCAGCCGATACGCGCATGGACCTCGCCTCCGATGCTAACGCTGGCCTCGCTTACACGTTGCACAACGGCGCGCATTTCAGTAGGAGTGCTTGCTGAAGAAGTTCTGTTTCAGGTCCAGTTTCAGGGAGTCGGTTTTCCCGCCAACCGCGTCGAGCCAAGTGCCGTACATGGCGTTCGGCAGCATGATGAAGTAGCTGCTCAACGTATCCTGCATGGCATCCACACGCGGCCGCCCATAGTCCGTTGTTCGGTCCTTGAACGACTCATCGAAGTCCCGGAGTTGATCACCGCAGAGTAAAGCGATATAGTGGCTCGCCTTCACCTGAGCGCGACGCTCGGTCTTATCACTGGTCTTGTCCATGCACAATACGTGGCGGTCGTCGGCATCGGGGAACCCCAATGATGCCAGATTCTTTATCGTTGCTTCCTGCTCAGCGATGCTCCTATTACTGATGTAGAAGATGGAGCATCCCCGGCCTTTCGCATACCGGAGAAAGTCGAGCGCGCCCGGGAGCGCTTTGGCCTCGGCTTTAACGGTCCACTCAGCCCAGTTGGCTTGCGTGAACGTGCGCCCTTGGGCTACGCTGGTGATCTGATAGGGCGAATTGTCCAACACGGTTTCGTCAATGTCGACGATCACCGCGGCAGGCAACACATGCGGCTTGGCAAGGTTGGCATCGAGCCGCAGTTGCGCGAGCTCATAGCACTGTTGGAAAAGCCGATGGATCTCAGCACTGCTGTTCTGGTAGATCGCGGCATCGGCATTCTGCTGCGATAACGCGAAGGCCACGTAGGGGACCGTTCCCGTGGTCACCGTCGCCTGGGCTTCGGATATCGGAGCAGGCGCAGCGGCTACAGGTGCCTTACGGGTTGAACTGCACGCAACAGCAAGTGCTGAGGCTATTGACGCCAATAAGAACACGTTCTTCATCATCTGATCATCTGATTTTCCTGAGCGACATGATCAACCAACCCTGTATGGACCTTCATCTTCCACACCATTCACCATATCCACGTAGCTCGTGTACCGGCTCACGGCGATCGAGCCACCCTCCACCCCACGCTTCACGGCACATCCTGGCTCGTCCAAATGTTTGCAGTCGTTGAAGCGACAAGCGTTCTTGAGTTTGAACATCTCCGGGAACTGGTCGACGATATCATCCGGTGTCATGTCCACCAAGCCAAAGCCCTTCACGCCGGGTGTGTCGATGATGAATGTTTGAGCTGCTGGCCCGGCACTCTTGGCACCAATGGCCGATGGCAAAGTGTCAGTAGCGGCATTCAATTCGAACATCTCCGCGAATGTGGTGGTATGCTGGCCTTTGTCGCTTGACCCGCTGATCTCCTGTGTACGCAGGTCGAGGGCCGGGTCGATGGCATTGATGAGCGTGCTCTTGCCCACGCCGCTATGACCGGCAAGGAGCGTCACCTTATTCCGGAGCAGTGCCTTCACTGCATCGATCCCAACGCCCGTGGTGGCGGAAGTGAGCAGCACACGATAGCCCGCACCTTCGTAGGTGTTCTTGTAGGCCTCAAGGATCTCGCGATCATGCTCGTCGCAGGCGTCCAACTTGTTCAGCACGACCATACACGGCACACTGTACGCTTCGGCCGTAACGAGGAAGCGATCAATGAATCCGAACGACGTGCGCGGACTGGCAACGGTGGCGATCAACAGAGCCTGATCCATGTTCGCCGCGATCACGTGCATGTGGTGGCTCAGGTTCACGCTGCGCCGAATGATGTAGTTCTTGCGGTCGTGGAGTGCCGTGATCGCCCCGACTTCCTCCGCACTGATCTGGGGAATGAAGTCCACTCGATCGCCCACGGCTATGGGATTGGTGCTCGTATAGCCCTTGACCCGAAGATTGCCTTTGGCCACGCAATCGTGCAACGATCCGTCGGCTGCGCGCACGCGGTAGCGACTACCCGTGGAACGCATGACGAGACCTGAGGACATGACTGTGGAGATGATGCAAATGTGGAGATGAACCGGGCGGAAGCGGGCTCAATTCCTCACTTCGTTCACAGCGGCACCGTCTTGCCTTCGGCGTCCAGAATGCTGAAATCCAAGTATTGGCTAGCGCCCTCGGGCTTCACCTTCACACTCTTCTTCCAACGCCACCACCATTGGCGTTGGCGGCTCCAGAAGCCTTTTGTGAGGTAAGCGTGAATAAAAGGGTGCACCACTACGGTGAGTCCGCTCAAGTTCTTTTCGCCGTGCAGATAATTGAGCGCATGCTCCAGTTCATCGATGATGAGCACAGGTGCCTTCACTTCACCGGTTCCATTGCAGGTGGGGCAATTCTCGGTGGTGACGATCTCGGTCTCGGGGCGCACACGCTGACGCGTGATCTCCACTACACCGAACTTGCTCATGGGAAGCACATTGTGCTTCGCCTTATCACTTTCCATCGCCTCCTTCAGCACCTTATGCAGTTGGCGGCGGTTCTCCGGTTCGTACAGGTCGATGAAGTCGATGCAGATGATGCCGCCCATGTCGCGCAACCGCAACAAGCGCGCGACTTCCACTGCTGCTTCAAGATTCGTTTCCAGCGCGTTCTGCTCGTGGTCCTTCTGCCCACCCTTTCTACCGCCGCTGTTCACGTCGACGACATGCATGGCCTCGGTCTTCTCCACGATCAGATACGCCCCGCTGGGCAACGACACGTGCCGACCGAAGGCGGCCTTGATCTGCTTATTGACCCCGAAGTGGTCGAAGATGTCGAGCTTGCCCTTGTACAGCTTGACGATGTTCTTCTTCTCCGGAGCGTTCACCTCCAAGTACTGCCGCACCTCTTCCCCGACCTGCTCATCGTCCACGTGGATGTTCGCGAAGTCAGCGCTCACGAGATCGCGGAGCACTGCACTGGTCCGATCCAGTTCGCCCAACACCTTCTTCGGCGGCATGGCGTTCTTGAGATTGCGGAAGATCATGTCCCACCGTTGCAGCAGGCTTTTGAGATCGGCCTCCAGTTCAACCGTGCCTTTGTGTTCGGCTTGGGTGCGCACGATCACCCCGAAGTTCTGTGGTTTGAAAACGGCGATGGTCTGTTTCAGCCGCTTGCGTTCCTCCTCGTCCGTGATGCGACTGCTGATGCTGATCTTTTGAATGAACGGCACCAGAACCATGTAGCGGCCGGCCAACGTGATCTCGGCACTAAGACGCGGCCCCTTTGTACTGATCGGCTCTTTTGCGATCTGCACCAGAATGCTCTGGCTGGCGCTGACCACTTCTTGCAGTTTGCCCTCCTTCTGAATATCGGACTCCATCTTCCAGCCTTCGAGCATGCTGCTCTCCAAGCTGCCACTCACAGCGGCCTTCGTAAAGCGATAACTGTTCTTGAACTGTGGGCCCAGATCGTAATAGTGCAGGAAGGCGTCCTTCTCGTGCCCTACTTCAACGAATGCGGCATTGAGCCCCGGGGCCACCTTGCGGATCTTGGCCAGATAGACGTCGCCTACGGCATAGCCACGGTCGCTCTTCTCACGGGAAAGACCCGTTAGAAGTTTGTCCTTCACGATGGCAATGGCCGTATCGGAAGGGCTCGACTTGATGACCAGATCGACGCTCACCTAGGAAGTGTGATGGTGTGAAGCATAGGCACGAACCCGACGTATCGGGATGTGCATTGGCGCTTGGGCACCTGCGCCCATCCCCACCCCACAGGGGGGTGAACAATGGGACGACCAAGGACTCGGTACTTGACCGAATACCCACGCGTCAGAAGCCGATCCTACCGGACCCGCTTCTTGTGACGGTTCTTGCGCAGGCGCTTTTTGCGCTTGTGCGTGGCCATCTTGTGTCGCTTCCTCTTCTTACCGCAAGGCATGTGTTCTACTGCTTTTCGTTCGTACTTCCTGCGATGATCGCATCCGCAGCGGCTTGCGCCGCTGGATCCGTCACCATTGTCTTGTATTTCATTACCGCTTCCTTCGCCAGCGTGATGCTGTCGACGGCCGCATAGCTGCGCCCCAGTTCCAACCATGCCTCCGCGCGAGCGGGTGCCAGTGTGGTCACCTTCCTGAACCGACCGATAGCCTTATCGAATTGACGGCTCTGCAGACTGAAAAGGCCCAACTGCCAATGTGCTTCCACATTGTTGCTGTCCTCCGCAAGAATGCCTCGCAGGGCCATGATCCCCTGCATCGGGTCGGTACCCTGAACCAAGGCTGCGGCTTCTGCAACCCGTTGGTTCATACTTGCGTGCTCATGGCCTTCATGAGCATCGCCCGCTTCAGGGATCTGCGCATTCGTCCCGGAAGGTGTCCTGGGTATCAGCATCAAAAGAACGATCACCACTACCGCACCACCCAGCATCAACCACTGGGGTTTCCCCCACTTCATGCCTTCCCGCTTGTCTTTTCCTTCATGCTATCCACCCAGCTTTCCGCCGGTTTGAAGGCGGGGGCAACGTGGGCCGGAATGATGATGGGTGTGTTCTGCGGTAAGAGCCTTCCCGTCTTCTGGGCCTTTTGCTTCACCAAGAAGCTGCCGAAGCCGCGCATATGCACGTCCTCACCTTGCTCCAAACTGGTCTTCACCTGGTCCATGAAAGCCTCCACGACAGCCGAAACCACCTCGCGCTCGATGCCCGTGCGCTTGCCGAGTATGGCGATGAGATCGGCCTTGGTCATGGTTGCTCTTTTCCTGAAAACGGGGTGCGAATATAGTCGGACAACTGACGCCAGCAACCCATCTTTGTGCCTCAATGCCAAGCCGTTCGTGGTTCAGCAAGGCTCTGTTGCCTTGGTACACTGGAAATAAGCGCGACTTACCGTGGCGGAATACCGCAGACCCATACCGCATCTGGCTCAGCGAGGTGATCCTGCAGCAGACCCGCGTGGATCAAGGCTTGGCCTACTGGCAGCGGTTCGTGCGACGTTGGCCTGCCATTGCCGACCTGGCCGCCGCGAGCGAGGATGAAGTGCTGAAGGAATGGCAAGGTCTCGGTTACTACAGCCGGGCCCGGAATCTCCGAGTAGGAGCACTCCAAGTGATCCAAGAGCATGAGGGCACGTTCCCACGGTCGCATGCCGGACTGCTGAAGCTCAAAGGCGTTGGTGACTACACTGCCGCCGCCATCGCGAGCATTTGCTTCGATCAGGCGGAGGCCGTGGTGGACGGCAATGTGTACAGGGTATTGTCGCGGGTGTTCGGTATCGTCACGCCCATCGATAGTTCAGAGGGAAAGCGTGTTTTCAAGATGCTTGCCAGTGAACTGCTCAGCAAAGAGCATCCCGGCGATCACAATCAAGCCGTGATGGAATTGGGGGCCACCGTGTGCACGCCGCGCAACCCTGATTGTACCGCTTGCCCACTATTGGGCCTGTGCATCGCGCAAAAGGAGGGCCGTATCGCCTTGCTTCCAGTGAAATCGAAAAAGCAGGTCGTGCGCATCAGACACTTCAACTACTTGGTCATCCCTTCTGCGAAAGGACTATGGATGCGCCAGCGGAAGGGCAAAGACATTTGGCAGGGCTTGTGGGAACTTCCCATGCTGGAAACCGAACGGTCAGCAACAAGTTCAGTCCTTCTCGAACTGGTCCGCAAGAGCTTAAGGACAACAAGTGCTGCTCCTTGGTCCGTGAAGAAAACCGGCCTACCTGTTGAACATCTTCTCTCCCACCAGCGCATCATCGCGACGTTCTGGGCCTGCGAGCCAGTGGGCCAGTGGCGGTCGCCGGACGAATGGAAGATGGTCTCTCCGAAAGAACTCAAAAAACTGGCCGTGCATCGCCTGATGGAACGTTGGATGGAAAAGGCGTGAAGAACTCCTGTGGAACTATACGCACGAACTTCTTCCTTTGCGCCCTTCCAAAAAGAACCATGCCCTACCTCTTCACCTCCGAATCCGTTAGCGAAGGCCACCCTGATAAAGTTGCCGATCAGATCAGCGATGCGTTGATCGACCACTTCCTTGCGTTCGATCCGAGCAGCAAGGTTGCTTGTGAAACATTGGTGACCACGGGCCAAGTGGTTCTTGCCGGTGAAGTGAAAAGCAAGGCATATCTGGACGTGCAGGAGATCGCCCGCGATGTGATCCGCGGTATCGGATACACCAAGAGTGAGTACATGTTCGAGGCGAACAGTTGCGGCATCTTCAGCGCGATCCATGAGCAAAGCCCCGACATCAATCAAGGTGTGGAGCGCAAAAACCCCGAAGAACAGGGTGCAGGCGACCAAGGCATGATGTTCGGTTACGCATGCCGCGACACGGACAACTACATGCCGCTTCCGCTGGAACTGAGCCACATGCTGCTGCGGGAACTAGCTGTCATCCGCCGCGAGAAGAACAGCAAGATGCCCTACCTGCGCCCTGATGCTAAGAGCCAGGTGACCATTGAATACGCGGACAACGGCAAGCCAATACGCATCGATGCAATCGTAGTAAGCACCCAGCACGACGACTTCGATAAAGAGCCGGTGATGCTGGCGAAGATCAAGAAGGACATCATCGAGATCCTGATCCCGCGGGTGAAGAAGCAACTGCCCAAGCGCGTGCAGGCCCTGTTCGGCAACGACATCGCTTACCACATCAACCCAACAGGCAAATTCGTGATCGGTGGCCCGCATGGCGATACGGGCCTCACGGGGCGCAAGATCATCGTGGACACGTACGGAGGCAAGGGCGCACATGGCGGCGGCGCCTTCAGCGGAAAGGACCCGAGCAAAGTGGACCGGAGCGCGGCCTACGCAGCACGGCACGTTGCCAAGCACTTGGTGGCCGCAGGCGTGTGTGATGAAGTGCTGGTCCAGGTTGCATACGCGATCGGCGTTGCCGAGCCTGTAGGCTTCTATGTGAACACCTATGGTACGAGCAAAGTGAAAGTGAGCGACGGAGACATCGCCAAAACGATGAGCGAACTACCCGAGTTCAACATGAAGCCGTACTTCATCGAGAAACGCTTCAAGTTGCGCACACCGATCTACAGCGAAACAGCCAGCTATGGCCATATGGGCCGGGACAGCAAAGTAGTTACCAAGACCTTCAAGAGCGCGGGCAAAGAGAAAACCGTGAAAGTGAAGCTCTTCCCGTGGGAGGACCTGAACGCGTTGGGCGTGGTGAAGAAGGCCTTCAAGCTCTAGGCTCAGGACGACCCTTCCTTATAGGTCGACTTCCGGACGGACGGGAGACGTCTTTCTCACCCATTGCTTGCCGGTTCGCACCAGCCGATTACATTCGCAGCCCATTTCGCAGACCCCATGTACGCCATCGTCGATATTGCAGGACAGCAGTTCAAAGTGAAGAAGGACTCCATCGTTCGGGTTCACCGTCTGGATGCTGAAGAAGGAAAGGTGCTTGAACTGGACCAAGTTCTGTTGGTGAGCAATGGCAGCACTGTCACCGTAGGCACGCCTACTGTTGATGGCGCCCGCGTTGCCGCTCAGGTAATGGCCCACGACAAAGGCGACAAGGTGTTGGTTTTCCACAAGAAGCGCCGCAAGGGTTACCAGAAGCTGAACGGCCACCGCCAGTACATCACCGAGCTGCGCGTGTTGGGCATCCTTGGCAAAGGCGAAAAAGCCCCTGCCGCGTTGAAGAAGCCCGCTCCGAAGGCGAAGCCGGTGGTCGAGGAGGCCGAGAAAGAAGTGAAGAAGGCTTCGAAAGCAGCCCCGAAGGCCGCCGCCAAGAAAGCAGCCCCTAAAAAGACCGCAGCCCCCAAGAAGGCCGCAGCAAAGAAGACCGACAAGAAGTAATCCCAACCGGACGCGATACCGGACAAGGTCCGGTATGACAACCCAAGGAAACCATGGCACACAAGAAAGGTGAAGGCAGTACCCAGAACGGACGGGAAAGCCACAGCAAACGACTCGGCGTGAAGATCTACGGCGGCAGCAAGGCCATCGCCGGCAACATCCTGGTGCGCCAGCGCGGCACCAAGCACCACCCCGGCCGCAACGTCGGCATCGGTGTGGACCACACGCTGTACGCTTTGGTGGACGGCACTGTGAAATTCCAAGTGAAGAAGGGCGAGCGCAGCTACGTAAGCGTAGTGCCCGCTGAAGCCTGATCAGAACAAGATTTCGTCATCGGAACCCCTTCCACCATCCGGCGGAGGGGGTTCTTGTTTTCAACCCAAGAATTGTGATCGGCGCCCATCCTGACCGGCTACAACAACAGTAAGCCGCGAACGAGGCGCCTAACTTCGCCACACCAACAAGGAAGCGTACAAGACATGCTGGAACTGCCCTACCTGAGAGAGAACCGTGAAGAGGCCGTGGCACGCCTTGGCAAACGCAACATCGATGCTGCCGGGCTGGTAGCGAAAGCGCTTGAACTGGATGAGCAGCGTCGTGCCATACAGAACGAAGCCGACGGCAAGTTGGCCGAGATGAATGAACTGAGCCGTGCGATCGGTGAGTTGATGAAGGGGGGCAAAAAAGCCGAGGCCGAGGCGGCAAAGGCAAAGACCACCGACCTGAAGGCCAGCATTCAATTGCTGAAGGAACGGCTCGAATCCGCTGAGAAGATCCAGCAGGATCATCTGTGCACGATCCCGAACGCACCCAATGCTAAAGTGCCTGTGGGCCGCACTCCGGAGGACAACACTGTGGTGGTGCAAGAAGGTGCAATCCCTGAACTGGATGCGACTTCAAAACCACACTGGGAACTTGGTGAAGAGTACAACCTCTTCAGCTTGGACCTTGGTGTAAAATTGACCGGAGCCGGTTTTCCGGTGTACAGCGGCCAAGGTGCCAAACTCCAACGTGCGTTGATCGCCTTCTTCCTTGACAAAGCCATTGCGGCGGACTACCGTGAGGTGATCCCGCCGCATATGGTGAACGCGGCTTCTGCTTTCGCGACCGGGCAATTGCCGGACAAGGAAGGACAGATGTACCACGCTGTTGCTGATGACCTGTATTTGATCCCCACAGCCGAGGTGCCCATCACCAACCTCTACCGCGACATGATCCTGGACGACGCGCAGTTGCCGGTGAAGAACGTGGGGTATACGCCTTGCTTTCGCCGCGAGGCGGGCAGCTACGGCAAGGATGTGCGAGGCCTCAACCGCGTACACCAGTTCGACAAGGTGGAGATCGTACGCATCGAGAAACCGGAGAACAGCTACGCCGTGCTGGAGGAAATGGTGGAGCACGTGAAAGGTTTGTTGCGTGCGCTTGAACTACCCTATCGTCAACTGCTGTTGTGTGGCGGTGACATGGGTTTCAGCAGCGCGATGACCTATGACATGGAGGTGTATGCGGGAGCACAGAAGCGCTGGCTCGAAGTGAGTTCCATCAGTTGCTTCGAGACCTTCCAGAGCAACCGCCTGAAGCTGCGCTATCGTGGAGAGGACAAAAAACCGAAACTGCTGCACACACTGAACGGCAGTGCGCTTGCCTTGGCGCGCATTGTGGCCGCGTTGCTGGAGAACAACCAAACGGCCGATGGCATCCGCATCCCGAAGGCACTGCAGCCCTATACTGGGTTTGACATGATCCGCAAATGACACGCACCATAGCCGGTATCATTTTCGTTGTTGCATTGCTCGGCAGCTTGTCCCAAGGCTGCCGACAACCGAACAACCCGAAGCGGCTCATGAGCATCGATAGCTTGGTGGTGGTCGTCGATTCGTTGGCCGATCGCCTGGATGCCATCGACACCGTATCGCTACTGCACATGGACTCCGTGTTCAACGCACAACGCGCCGAATTGGAGGCTTACTTCACCGACACACTGCAACGCGATACGGCCTTGGTGGCGGGCAAGTATTACCGCGCCATGTACAAGAGCTTGCCGCGCGCGATCAGCAACCGCCGAGCATTCCGGAAAGCCGTGGACGAAAGTCGGAAGCAGTTGACCGATCTGCAACGCGATGCTATCAAGGGTATTTGGAAGGAAGAAGAAGAACTGGCGTTCTATGAGCGCGAACGGCTTATCGTCTTCGACTTGTACAAAAGCACCGAAGTGATCGAGAAGAGCGCTGCAACATCCTTGCGCGAATGGGAGGCCGGTCATCAACTGGTCGACTCGCTGCTCTCCGTACGTCGTCGTACTCCGAAGCAATGAACCACCTCGAACGCCTCCTGCTTTTATGTTCGGTCGCCATTTCGGCGATCGGTGGCGTTTCGGCCCAACCCGGAACCGACGAGCAGTTGGCAGCGCAGTACTTCCAGCGTGGCGAATACGACAAGGCGATCCTGTATTACGAGAAGCTCTACCGTAAAACACCTTCGCCGTACTTCTACGAGCAGTTGTTCAAGAGCCATGTGCAACTGAAGCAATACGAGCAGGCGGAGAAAGTGGCGAAGGAACAGATGAAGCGCGGCGATGACCCGAAGTACTTCGTCGACCTCGGCGCGCTCTACCGCATGATGGGCCAGAACGAGAAAGCTGCGCAGCAATTCGACAAGGCGATCAAGTCGCTCAGCAGCGACGCCAACAGGATCCGACAGGTGGCCAACGCGTTCCAGCGCGAGAACGAATACGACCGCGCGCTGGAGACCTATACCCGTGGCCAGAAGTTGGTGAAGGACGGGACGGACTTCCATTTCGAGATCGCCACGCTCTACGGCGCCAAAGGCGATATCGAAAGCATGGTGCGCGAGTTCATGGAAGTGTTGGCCGTGAACCAAGGCTACATACAGGCCGTCCAGAACAGTCTGGCCCGTGCCATCGATTTCGGCAAGAAGGACGAACGCAGCGAACTGTTGCGAACCGAACTACTGCGTCGCATCCAACGCGATCCCGACAAGGTGATCTTCCAAGAACTGCTCATCTGGATGTACGAGCAACAGAAAGACCTCTTCAGCGCATTCGTCCAGACGAAAGCACTGGACAAGCGCTTCAATGAGCAAGGCGCACGGGTGATGGAACTGGGTACGCTGGCCGCCAACAACAAGGACTGGGACATTGCCAGCAAATGCTTCGATCATGTACGCAGCCTCGGCGCCGACAAACCGTATTACACCTCGGCCCGCATCGGCCTCATTAAAGCCCTCGACGCGAAGGTGACCGACCAAGCTCAGCCACCAATGGAAGAGTTGCGGCTGTTGGAGCAGGAATACACCACGGCCTTGAGCGAACTCGGCCGGATGAACGGGACCATTGAACTGATCCGTGGCTTGGGCAAACTGAAGGCCTACTACCTCGATGACCGGGCGGGCGCGGCGACAGTGCTTGATCAAGGGATCAACATTCCCGGGCTCGACCCACGGGTCCAATCCCAGTTGAAACTCGACCTCGGCGATGTGAAAGTCCTGGAGAACGACATCTGGGAAGCTTCCTTGTTGTACTCACAAGTGGACTTGGACTACAAACACGATGCGCTTGGGCACGATGCCCGCTTCCGCAATGCCAAGGTGAGCTTCTATGCTGGCGACTTCCTCTGGTGCCAAGCACAACTGGACGTATTGAAGGCCAGCACCAGCAAGCTGATCGCGAACGATGCCATGGAACTATCGCTGCTCATCACCGACAACCTCGGGGCCGACAGCAACATGGTACCGTTGAGCTACTTCGCCCGTGCTGAACTGCTCAGCTTCCAACACAAGTACGGACCATCGTTGCTCGTTCTCGACAGCTTGGATCAAGAGTTCCCGATGCACAGCATCGGCGACGAGGTGCTGATGCAACGCGCACGCATCGCCATGGCGGAGCACCGTTTCGATAGCGCCGTGGTGTACCTGCAGAAGATCATCGAACTCTACCCCATCGACATTCTGGTGGACAACGCGCTGTTCGAGCAGGCCAAGCTGTATGATGAGCGGCTGAAAGACCCGGAGAAGGCGAAGGCGCTGTACGAGAAACTGCTGTTCGAGCAACCGGGAAGCATTTTCGTTAGCGAGGCGCGAAAACGTTACCGCTTCCTGCGCGGCGACCATGATGGCGAGCAAACCGAGGAGGAGAAATTCCTGAACGGCACTGCGCCATGATCGTGTACAACGTTACTGTGAGCATCGATGCCGATGCACATGAGGAATGGCTCAACTGGATGAAGACCGAGCACATCCCCGACGTGATGGCCACCGGACTTTTCCTAGACAACCGCATCTGCCGCGTGTTGACCGACGACCCATTGGAATTCTCCTTCGCGATCCAGTACACCTGCGCCGACATGGCCACATACGAGATCTACAAAGCCGTGCATGCACCGGCCATGCAGCGCAAGCATAGCGAGCGCTACGATGGCAAGTTCGCCGCGTTCCGCACCTTGCTCGAAGTGGTGCACACTGCATGAGGTTCGAAACGGCGAAAAAGCAGTTCGGCCAGCATTTCCTGCGGGAAGACGCGATCGCACAACGCGTTGCCGAAAGCTTGACGCATCATGGCGGATACCGACGTGTGATCGAAGTAGGCCCCGGCACCGGCGCGTTGACCAAGCACCTGCTCTCCCGCACGGATATGGACCTCACCTGTGTGGAAGTCGACGCCGCAGCGGCAACACAACTCCGCACCGCGCTGCCGGAAGTGGAAGGCAAACTCGTTATGGGCGATTTCCTCCGCCTTGACCTGAACACGATCGTGAACGGACCCTTCGCGGTGATCGGCAACTTCCCCTACAATATCAGCACGCAGATCGTCTTCAAAGTGCTCGAGCATCGCGACCATTGCACTGAGGTGGTCGGCATGTTCCAAAAGGAAGTCGCCGACCGCTTGTGCGCTCCACCCGGCAGCAAGACCTATGGTATCACCAGCGTGCTTGCACAAGCGTGGTACCGCATGGAGATCCTGTTCTACGTGGAACCCAGCTCGTTCATTCCGCCGCCGAAAGTCAGGAGCGCGGTGATCCGGATGCAGCGGAACGATGTCGCACAACTCCCCTGCGATGAACGGCTCTTCTTCTCCGTAGTGAAGTCCGCCTTTGGGCAGCGGCGCAAGACCTTGCACAACGCATTGAAGGCCCACGGCGGATTCGCGAAGGGCGTACCGGCGCAATTCGCGCGGCAGCGCGCCGAGCAACTTTCCGTTGACGATTTCGTGATCCTGACACAAGCCGCCGCGCAGAAGGCATCTGCGTAGCTTCGCGCGGCTTCGCGAAGGCGGGGCTGTTGCCATGTCCTTCGAACTCACCAAAGGTCTTCTCGACCGCATCCGTGGCGATGTTGCGGATGGGCGCGACTCGTCGGTGGAAGCGCTGTTGAGCGAGTTGCACCCTGCTGATGTGGCCGCGATCTTGGACCGGCTCAACGAAGACGAGGCGAGGTACATCTACCGTTTGTTGGAACCGGAGACTGCTGCCGAGGTGATCCTTGAATTGGATGAGGACCGTCGCGAGGGGCTGCTTGAATCGCTGACGTCGAAAGAGATCGCCGAAGACCTGCTCGAGCACATCGACAGCGACGACGCTGCCGACGTGATGAGCGAACTGCCCGTCGAGAAGCAGCGCGAGGTGATCTCGCACATGGACGACGAGGAGCAGAAGGAGGACATCCGGGAACTGCTCACCTACGAGGAAGGCACCGCAGGCGCACTGATGGCCAAGGAAGTGGTGACTGTGCAGGCCGACCGGAACGTTACCCAAGCCATCTTCGAAATGCGCCAGCAAGCGCAGGAGGTGGAACACGTGTACACGATCTATGTCGTGGATCAGGACGAGCGGTTCGTGGGTCTTCTACCGCTCAAGGACATTCTGTTCTCGGCTGAAAGCACACGTACTCCCGTGCGCGACATCTGCCAGACGGACATCAGCACCATTACACCGGACGAGTCGGCGGAAGATGCGATCGCGATGATGAAGAAGTACGACATGGCCGTACTTCCGGTGGTGGATGAGGACGGCAAGCTGCTGGGCCGCATCACGTTCGACGATGTGATGGACGTGATGACCGAAGAGGCCGAAGAGGATTACCAGTTGGCCAGCGGTATCAGCGAAGACGTGGATGTGACGGACAAGCCGTGGGTGCAGATCCGTGCACGACTTCCGTGGCTGCTCATCGGCATTGCCGGTGGCATCCTGAGCTCGCGCATCATTTCCATGTACGAGGTGGACCTACGCATCGACCCCACCATGGCTTTCTTCATGCCGCTGATCGCTGCAACGGGCGGGAATGTCGGTGTGCAGAGTTCAGCCATCGTGGTGCAAGGCCTCGCCTCCGGCGATCTTCAGAACGTGCGCCTTGGCCCACGGCTTTGGAAGGAATCGAAAGTGGCCATCATGAACGCCTTGATCTGTGGTGGGCTCATCTTCTTGGTGAACTTCCTCCTCGATCAATCGCAGGCCCTCACGTACACCGTCAGCGTCGCGCTCTTCACCGTCATCATAACGGCGGCATTCTTCGGAACGCTCACTCCTTTGGTGATGGACAAGCTGAAGGTGGACCCCGCGCTCGCGACCGGTCCGTTCGTTACCACGCTCAACGACATCTTCGGTTTGCTCACGTACTTCACGGTGGGCCATTTGATGTACGGCCACTTCCACGGATGAGGATCGGCTTCATCGATAGCGTGCATCCCATCCTTGCCGAGCGGTTGCTCGTGGCGGGGCACACGGTGTTGGATCGCGAAGCGGTGGATAACGAGGGTGTCTCCCAACTCAAAGGTCTCGTGGTGCGCAGCACCATGATCGATGAAGCGGTTCTTGCCCGCGCACCACAACTGCGCTTCATTGCACGTGCAGGTGCCGGCATGGAGAACATCGACCGCGAGGAATGCGCGCGCCGCAACATCCTGCTCTTCAACTCGCCGGAAGGCAACAGCGATGGCGTTGGAGAATGGTGCGTGGCACAGCTGCTGATGCTGATGAAGGGTTTGGTTCGGGCCAACACCCAAGTGCATGCGGGCACATGGTCGCGCGAGCCGAACCGGGGCCACGATCTGCACGGCCACACGGTGGGCATCATTGGCTACGGTAGCATGGGCCGCGCATTCGCCGAAAAGCTCAGCGGTTTCGGGGTGAAGGTGTTGGCGTACGATAAGTACATCAGCGGTTTCGAAGGAGGACATGTCAGGGAAGCTTCGCTCGAACACCTGTTGGGCCATAGTGATGTGATCAGCCTGCACCTTCCGTTGAACAATGAAACGCGGCACTTTGCCGACGAGGCGTTCTTCGGCGCATTGAAAAAACCGATCTGGTTGCTCAACTCATCGCGCGGGCCGATCGTGAATACCAAAGCCCTGCTCGATGCATTGGATCATGGCCAGGTGGGGGGCGCAGCACTGGACGTGCTCGAATTCGAAACACCGGACCTGAGCAGCCTGGATCGGGAGAATGACCCAGCCACGTTGAAACGCTTGTTGAACGATGATCGAGTGCTTCTCTCGCCGCACATTGCAGGGGTCACGCACGAAGGCAAGTTCAAGATGGCGAACGTTCTGGCGGACAAGATCCTGGAACGTTTCCCGAATGGCAAAGCTTGAACGCCTCTTGTTTGCTGCGCTCATTCCGTGCAGTTTCGCATGCGGCCCCGATCAACAGGTAGACCATAACATGCCCACTGGAAGTTTGCGACCTGATGTACACGGCCATCGCGGTTGTCGCGGTCTGCTGTCGGAAAACACGGTAGCCGCCTTCTTGAAGGCCAGCGATCTGGGTTGTGACTTCCTTGAACTGGATGTGGTAGTGAACGCCGACGGCGAAGTGGTGGTGAGCCACGAGCCATGGATGGAACACCGGATCTGCTTGGACAAGAACGGCGACACGATCCCCGCAACACAGGAACGCTCGCTGAACATCTACCGCATGACCACCGCAGAAGTGCGTGAATGTGATTGCGGAAGTCTCCGGCATCCGGACTTTCCAAGCCAAGAGAGCCGTTCAGCGCACAAGCCACTGCTTTCGGAAGTGGTTGAAGCAGTGCGCGAACATGCCCGGAGCCACGGCAAGCCCGAGTCGCGCTTCAATGTGGAGATCAAGAGCGAGCCTGAATTGTACGGCTCCCACCAACCTCAGCCCGATGCGTTCGCTTTGCTGGTCGCATCCGAATTGCAACGACTCGGCATCGACAGCATGTGCATCGTGCAATCGTTCGACCCCTTCGTGCTAAATGCCATCCGGCCACTGAACTCAAAGCTGGCTCTTGCACTGCTCGTGGACAACACCGAGAGCTTGGACACGAACCTCGCTCGTTTAACATTCACTCCGGACATCTACAGTCCGAAGTACAAGGCGGTGAACCAGCGGCTCGTGGATGCGCTTCGGACCAAGGGCATCGGTATTGCGGTTTGGACCGTGAACGAGGAGACGGATATGAAGAAGATGATGGCTCTTGGCGTGGACGGCATCATCACGGACTATCCGGACCGGCTGATCGGACTGCTGGACAAGCAGTGATCACTTCACCACGAAGCGCGCCGTGGTGCGCGACCGTTGCTCGATCATTACTTCGCGGCCCTGTAGGAGTTTCTCCAGCGTCGCTTCATCGTAGTGACGCACGGTAACCAGTTCAAGTTCTTCGTTCCAGCGCACCTCGTATTCGCGGCGCAGGTCCAACACCAATGGCTTGATACGATTGTCGTTGTCGACACACACCGTGAAGGCCACGGCGCTGTTCTGCATCAAGTTGATGCACACGCCATGCTGCGCGAACACACCGAAGATCCCGCTCAAGTTCTCCTCCACGATGAAGGACAGGTCGCGGGGTGTGATGCTCAACAGCACCTGCCCCGGCTTGATGATGAACGACGGGATGAGCGAATCGTTCTCGCTGCGCTCATCAATGGTGCTGCCGGGTGCCGCAAGGTCGACGAATGAGCGGACGTACAACGGGATGTTCTTGCGCTGCAACGGTTGCAGGGTGCGCGGATGGATCACGCTGGCACCGAAGTAGCTGAGCTCTATCGCCTCCTTGTAACTGATATGCGAGAGCAGCTTGGTGTCAGGGAACCGTTTCGGATCCGCGTTGAACATGCCAGGTACATCCTTCCAGATCGTTACGCTCTCCGCATCCAGCAGGTAGGCGAAGATCGCCGCGCTGAAGTCGGAGCCTTCGCGGCCGAGCGTGGTGGTATCGCCATCGGAATTGAACCCGACAAAGCCTTGGGTAACGATGCGCCGTGGACTGGTCGGAGCTTCCTCCAACAAGCCCGGGGCGCGGCGGGCCGACAATTCCCAATCGACACGGGCACTGCGGTAGGTGTCGTCCGTGCGGACGATGGTCCTGGCATCGACCCACGTGTTCGCCAAGTCCGCGTGCTTCAGATGGGCGCTTACGATCAACGTGCTCCACACCTCCCCTTGCGAGACGATCTGATCGTAGTTCCGATCAACACTGCCGGATGGCTTGCCCTTCAGGAAGGTGTTCAGCCGGTCGAAGTGCAAAACCAACTCGGCGGCAGCGGCCACATCATCCGGTGCCGCTTCAGCCAATACCGTGAGGTGTGACTTCCGCAGGGCTTCCATCTTCTCCCCGACAGGAGCACCATCGCAGAAACCCCACACCACTTCCTCCAGGGCATTGGTGGTCTTCCCCATCGCGCTCACCACGATTAGCAGGTCGTCGTTCGGGAAATGCTTGAGCACGTTCGCCACGTTGCGCACGCCTGCGGCATCCTTCACACTGGCCCCACCGAACTTGAAGACTTTCATAGTAGAGTTAAAGGGTGAGAGGGTGAGAGGGTGAGGGGGTGAGTGAGTATGAGCGGTAAGGCGCCCTCGCACTCTCTCACTCTTTCACTACGTTTCAACATTTCGCCGAAAGATGCGGAAGGGCGATCACTTGGAAGCCATCGCGACCCTCGCCGAGTAGTGCACGTAGTTCATCCAGCACGATCGTGCCGGTTACTCGGACAAACTCCTTGCTGTCGTCGATCGGTCGGACCGCGTCGAACCGTGCGAGCAGTTCCTGATGCGTTGCCGGAATACGGGCATACACTTCCAACCGCCGTTCACCGCCGGAGAGCACGGGTGCTTGCTCGTTCACCTTGGCATATCCATAGCCCCCGCCTCGGATCAGTTGCTGCACATCACTGAGAACGGCGAGACCTGTCGGGAGCTTCCCCGCCCCTTTGCCTTGTAACAAGTGCGTGCCGGAGTTCGCACCTTCAATGCGCACCGCGTTGTACTCGTTGCGCACGAACGCGAATGCATCGTTGCTGCGAACGAACGTTGGCAGCACATGCGCCACCAGTCCATCCGTTGATCGATAGGCCGAGGCGATCAAGCGCAGGCTCCAGCCGTTCGGTGCGCCGAAGGCAAGGTCACCGGCGTTCAGTCCCTCTATACCGTGACACAGGATGCTCGACGGGCGCACAATGGTCCCGAATGCATGGGCGATCAGTATCACCAGTTTGTACCGCGAGTCCGTACCACTGAGATCGGAACTTGGATCGGCTTCAGCAAAACCCGCTTCCTGCGCTTGTCGCAAGGCTTCAGCCGGAGAGATCTTCTCTTCTTGAGCTTTTGTGAGGATATAGTTCGTCGTGCCGTTCAGGATGCCGTCTATGCGCAGCACTTCCTCCCCGCTGAAGTGTGTCTCCAGAGCGCGCAACACGGGTATGCTCGCCGCACAAGAGGCTTCGTACAGCAACGACTGACCGGTGGTGCGTTGCAATGCGATCAACTCAGCGAGGTTCTCCGCCACCACACGCTTGCTGGCCGTGATCGCGTTGCGTCCAGTGTTCAAAGCATGTTTGATCACGTCGAGCGCGAGTACCGGGTCATTGGTCAATTCCACGATCGCGCGCACTTGGTCATCGCCTAGGATGTCGAGTGCTTCGTAAGTCAGCGTTGCGTTACCGATGCTTCGTTCGCGCCCTCGCTCTTTAACGCACACATGCTTCACGTGTGCGGCAGTACCACCGTTCGCATTGAGCAATTCCAAGAAGCCCTGGCCCACGCAACCGTTGCCGAATGCGCCGAGTGTTAATGATGGTTGGCTCATCTCAGGCAAGGGTTTGTTCGGTGACACGTTCCGTGACTTTCGCGAATGCTTGCTCCAGATCCCCGATGAGATCCGCGGGATGCTCCAACCCGATGCTGACACGCACCAAGCTGTCATGGATGCCCGCAGCGATGCGCGCATCGCGCGGTACGGAGGCATGCGTCATCCTGCTCGGCACGCATACCAAGCTCTTCACGCCACCGAGACTTTCGGCGAGCGTGATCAGCTGCGTGTACTTCACCAGTTCCACAGCTGCTTCCTCCCGATCATCCTTCAGCCAGAAGCTGATGACCCCACCGAAGGCGCTGCTCTGCGCGCGCGCGACCAAGTGGTTCGGATGCGAACGCAGACCCGGATAGTTCACGCCAGCTACATCGGGATGCGACGAAAGGAACTCCGCCACCTTCTGCGCACTATTGGAGATATGCGCATAGCGCAGGGACAACGTCTGCGCACCACGGATCGCCAACCAGCTGTCTTGCGGACCGAGCACCGCCCCCGTGGCGTTCTGGACGTACTTGATGCGCTGGCCCAGTTCTTCATCCTTCACCACGATGCCACCGCCAATGACATCACTATGACCGGCGATGTACTTGGTGATGCTGTGCAGGACAATGTCGGCACCGAGCTTCAGTGGCTGTTGCGCTATGGGCGAGCAGAATGTGTTGTCCACCAGCAACAGCGCGTTGGCGGCTTTCGCGATCGATGCGATCGCGCGGATGTCGCTCACTTTCAATGTGGGATTCGTCGGCGTCTCCAGCCAGATGAGCTTGGTTCTCGGCCTGATCGCCTCCAAGACATTGCCAGGGTCACTCGTGTCCGCGTGCTTCACCGTGATGCCGAAACGGTTGTAGATCGTGTGCAACGCGCGGTAGGTTCCGCCGTAGATGTCATCGACCGCAATGATCTCGTCGCCGCTGCTGAGCAGCTTCAGCACAGCATCCACGGCAGCAAGGCCGCTGCTGAAGGCGATGCCGCGCGTGCCGCCTTCGAGTTCAGCAAGCAGTTCTTCGAACGCTTGCCGTGTGGGATTGTTGGTGCGCGAGTAGTCGAAACCCTTGTTGATGCCGGGGGCTTCCTGCTCGAACGTGCTGGTCTGGTAAATGGGCACGGATACCGCTCCGGTGAGCGGGTCGTGCGGTAGGGTGTGAAGGATCCTTGTCTCGATTCTCATGACTTGTCCTGGTTGTTGGGGCGCGAGATCTCGCGCCCGTGCGGGTGAATTGGTATGCACCGCACCAGAAAAGCTTCCGGGAAAGGACCGCCGCAAAACGCGAACGGTCTCCTCCGGACAAGCCGAAAGAGACCGTGAAGGTCTTGTTCGTCTTATCTCTCCCCGTTGCCGGGGCAGGATGTGGCACCGATGCTCTTACGAGCCGGTTGCCAAGGTTTCACAGGGCCATTTCCCTCCACCTTTCTGGATAAGTGCTGTCTTGAAAAGAACGTTGCCAAGCCTTTCGGTCGGCGGGCCAAATGTAGTTGCCGCGTTCGTGACAATTCCAAATCCGGAGCAAAGAAATTTGCAGGCGTCTCCGGAAACCTTCTCCCACCAAGGCTTTACGGCTGGCGCACGTACAGCTCGAAAGATCCGTTGTGCCAAGTATTGATCCACTGGGCACCGTCGTTCACCACTTCCTCGCGAAGCAGCTGGTCGTACATGCCCCTATGCCGCGGATCGGTCGCGAGCAGGATGAAGTCCGGTGTTGGGTCCGGAGCATGCGATACGCGATGAGCGCCTTCGCCAGGTGTTGGCATCCACACGGTTGTGCGGTCGGTGAGGAGGTGCACTGCCCAAGGACGCGCGGCTCCGATCACAGCGGTCGTAGGGGTTCGCGCCTTCACAACAGCGAACGCATCCTGCGCGTCGGCACTGTACGGCCCAGCTACTGCATGCTCCTGCTGCTGAACGACGACCCGCACAGTGATGACATGCAGCAACAGAAAGCTGCCGAGCACAACCGCCATGGCGGGTCGTTCCGGAAGTCGCACACAAGCAGCGGTAAAGCGAAGCCCTTCCAGCAAGTAACGCAGCACGAAAGGCAACACGGGCAGGAGGAATCGATCGGCACTGTTTGCATACGGATAACACAACAGCATGAGCAACCACAGCAGTGTGAACCCATCACCAGCATCAGCCCGTTGGCGCAACCGGACGACGGCACCGAGCACGATCACCACCAGAAGAACCAGGACCAGCACATGGTTCATCCACATCGGAAGCTCCTGCTCGAAGAAGTGTTCGAATGCGCCAGCATAGGCGATCACATTGCTGCCGAACGTTCTGAAGAGACTTCCATCGAAGAATACGCTGGCATACCACACCGCACTGCTGCCAACATTCCTCGACAGAGCGAACGGAACCAGGAACGCCATCGCCAATGGTATCGCTATGGTCCATAAAACATGTTTGATGCGTACCGATGCTTCGGGTGATCGCTTTCTCCATGTGACCAATGCGTTGGTGAGCACGGCGATGTACAACACCCAGCCAGCGCTCTTCACCAGGATCGCGAAGCCGACCAGCACCGGTATCAGCCACCACCGCCAACCATCGTTGCGCCGCAACACTAGCAGACAGAGCAACACGAGAAGCGTAAGCAACAAGTCGGGCATGATCTCCGACTTCGCGTGCAGCACATGGCGATCGTACGCGAAGAGCAGTGATGCCAGCATGGCCGCCGGCCAACCGAAGTCGCGGCGCAGGTACTCGTACAGAGCAATGCACAGAAGCAACGTTATCACCGACATCAACACGAGATATGGGAACACGGTATTGCCACTCGCAGCCCATAGCGGTGCAAGGAGCACTGAGAAGCCAAGGCCTTTCGGCGCGGGACCGTAGTTCTCAAAGTTGCGGACCTGCTCCGAAGCGTTGATCACTTGCGCCTCCGACAAGTCGCGCGCTTGGGCCAGGTATTGCGCAAAGTCGTCGCCCCAGTCATGGGTATTGCGCAAGCCGATAAAACACATGGGCAAGAGCAGCGCGACAAGCAGGAACAGCGGCCAGCGATCGCGCAGCTTGCTCACGAGGCGATCTTCTTCAGTTGCTCCAGCTCAAGGGACCCATTCAACCACTCCTTGGAGTAAAGCGCGCCGAAGCGGTCGTAGAACCGGATCGCATCCACGTTCCAATCGAGCACTTGCCAGAGCATGCCGCTGTAGTTCTGCTCCACGGCATAGGCAGCGCACTGCTTGAAGAGTTTTTCGCCGATACGATGCCCGCGTGCGCGCTCCGTAACGATGATGTCCTCGAGGTAGAGGCGGCGGCCTTTCCACGTGGAGTAGCGTTCGTAACAAACAGCCATGCCGACAATGTCACCATCCACTTCGGCCACCCAGCCGACCCACACCGGATCCTTGCCGAAACCCGCATCGAGCATATGCTCCTCCGTCACTGTTACCTCATTGGGGGCACGTTCAAATACCGCGAGTTCCTTCACCAATGCCAGCATTGCCGGCACATCCTGTTCTTCGGCCTTCCGGATCGCTGCGTTCATCACTCGCAAAGAAAGCAGCCGTGCTGTGCATCTTTGCAATGTCGTCATTCGCTCATCCGCTAATCAGCCCCATCGGCTCATCGCATTCATGGCCCAGATCAAGACCCTTGCCGAGTTCATCACCGAACGCCAGCACGAATTCACGTATGCCACCGGCGAGCTCACGCAGTTGCTCACCAGCTTCCGCTTGGCGGGCAAAATGGTGAACCGCGAAGTGAACAAGGCAGGGCTCGCTGAGGATATCCTCGGAGCGCAGGGCAGTGAGAACATCCAGGGCGAGCAGCAGCAAAAGCTCGACGTGTACGCGAATGATCTCTTCATCCGCCTGCTGCGCAGTCAAGGTGAAGTATGCGCGGTGGCCAGCGAGGAGAACGACGACATCGTACACTTCGACAATGGGGGCAAGTACGTGGTTAGCATGGATCCGCTGGATGGCAGCAGCAACATCGATGTGAACGTGAGCATCGGCACCATCTTCAGCATCTACCGGCGTGTGAGCACGGGCGACAAGGCCACCATGGCTGACTTCATGCAACCCGGCAGTGCGCAAGTGGCGGCGGGTTACATCATCTATGGTAGCAGCACCATGCTGGTGTACACCACAGGCCACGGCGTGAACGGCTTCACGCTGGATCCGAGCATTGGAACCTTCTGCCTCAGCCATCCGAACATGACCACGCCTGCGGAAGGCAGCATCTACTCGGTGAACGAGGGCAACTACTACGACTTCAACGACGGTGTGCGCGGATACATCGACGGTTGCAAGAAGCAGAAGATGAGCGCGCGTTACATCGGCAGCTTGGTGGCTGACTTCCACCGCAACCTGCTGAAAGGCGGCATCTACCTCTACCCCGCCACGGCCAAGTCGCCGAAGGGCAAATTGCGGTTGCTGTATGAGGCGAATCCGCTGGCGATGATCGTGGAACAGGCGGGTGGCATGGCCACCGATGGCGCCAACCGGATCCTGGACCTGAAGCCGACCGAACTGCACCAGCGTTGTCCGTTGTATATCGGCAGCAAGGGGATGGTGGAGAAGGCGATGAACCCCTGAAGACATGAAGTTCGTACGGCTCGCGATCGCGTTGGCATGCTTGAACTCGTGCGGTGAAGCGCCGAACGGGAGTGGCGCAGGAAGCACAACCGTTGCGGACGACATGCAGCAGTTGCGCTACCTGAAGGAAGTGGAATGGTCCACCGCCTATCGCGAACAGGACACCGTGCTCCTGAACAGGATCCTGCACGACGATTTCCAGATGATCGATGCGGAGGGCAACACCTTCACGAAGGCCGATGAACTGGATTGGATCAAGAAGAACGAGTGGAAGGTGGACTCGTTCCGCTACGAGATCAAGCGGCTGGAGACGTGGCCGAACGGAACGGCGATCGTGAGCGGCGTGGGGCACCTGTTATCGGATTCCACAGCGAGCACTTACTGGTCCAGCAATGTGTTCATCAAGACCGATGGACTATGGAGGGCGGTCTCATCGCACGTTTCCGGGGTGAAGGAGACGGAACGGTAGTGCTGAGGCATCAAGGCAGGTTGTCAACGCGTGCGTTGATCCGAGTGGTTCACAGACCCATTCGCGCCGCGCGCTCACCGATCAGCGCCACGTACGTCACCTTCAACTCTTCAGGTACGAAGCCGAGTGGGATGAAGGCCTTCCACTTCGGCAGCGCCTTCGCGAAGCGGTTGAACAGGTTGGCGATCGCACGTTCGTTCAGCCCCGCAGCGCGCATGGCGGTCTCGAAGTCGGCGCGGATGAGTTTGCTCTTTCGACCGTTCAGGGTGAGCGCGAGTTCTTCGCTGTCCTCAAGCACCAACGCTGTGGGCACATGGTCGTAGGCTGGTGCCAAGCGATATCGACCCTGCTTGTCGCCCAACAATGAGAAATTCTTCAGGTGCATGTCGGCATTGCCGGTGAGAAAGCCGAAGAGCACTTGCTCATAGAACTCCAGGATAGCGATCATGGGCTCTTGCGCATGCTCGCGAAGCGCCTTCGCGATCTGCTCGTACGATCCGCGGTACTTGTGCTCGGTGATCCGCTCGGTCACCTGCGCCATGTCCTCCATGTGGAGCTTGCTATGCCGAGCAGAACCCGGACGGCCTTGACGATCAACTCGACGCGTGATGTACACCAACTCGCCATCGCGCAGCCTCAGCAACGCATGCGGCACTGTGCGGATACCAGCCAGTTCTGCGAGGTGCATGGTCAGGTCTTCCAACTCGGGCAGGTGCGGATAGAGTACTGTCGGCGGTTTCAGGATGTGGCTTCCCCACACGCCGACGATCGTGAAGCGTTCTTGTGCAGCATCAAATTGCTCCACGCCAATGGACATCTTCGTCTGTGCACCAGTTACTGTGATGCTGCGCTTCACGGCATCCTCGGCCAAGCGGAGAAGGTCGTCCTGCGTGTATGGCAACTGCGGTGGCGTGGCCGAGCCGAACACCTTGCGCGCGCACGCTGGATGAAAACCGGACGGCTCTCCCTTCAACGGTAGGTAGCAGCCCAGGCAGCGATCAGCGCTCATCGGTTCCTTCATCGAAGGGTTCAATGCTTACGGCACCGATCGGGTCTCGACAGCACACGAGCAGCAGGCCCATGCGGTCGCGCTCCTTCAGCTTCCAATTGCGTTCGGCGATCGCCAGCACCCAGCCCTCGGGGATCAGTCCATCGAAGAAGGGATGCAGGATCGGGCTCTCGTGCGGTTCGCTGCGCAAGGGAAGTGTGACGCTCACTGCTCGCACGCCTGCCTGGCCGGTAGGCAGGTTCGCTCGCTTCAAATACTCCGCGCGATACGTGAAGCGGTAGACGCGCTCATCCTCCAGGATGTCGCCGGCCCACGTTCCATGCATCAGCACCTTGGCGCGCCTCATGGCTTCGGCGGTTGTTGGTCATCGGAGCTCAACGGGCCGGGTACCAACTGGTGTCCGAACAGGTGCAGCACGTCATTCACCTTGTCCATGCGGAGGGTGGGTTTGCCGCCCTCCAACTCACGGATGAAACGCAGCCCTACACCGGCTTTGGACGCCAGCTCCTGTTGGGTGAGCTTGAGCGATTTGCGGCGCGATGCAACGAAGGGACCTAAAGTTTCGGCACTCATTTTATACCCTTTGGGGTGCAATTTAGGTCGAGTTATGGTCAATGTCGTCACATTCATACCCTATCGGGTGCCATTTTGTTTCATAACGCACCCTTTCGGGTACATATGAAGACATTTCAACCCACATTCATACCCTTTCGGGTATTCTATGAGTGCAGAGCAGTGACTGTGGGGCCTTGCCAATATCTGCGGTCGATTGCGCTTGGTGGGGTCAGGTAGCTTCGCCCCGTTCCCGAACCCGATGCCCCGAATATGCGGCACCGGGTTTCGGGCATTTTGGCGTCCATGATTACAAGAGAAACCTGGCGAAAAAACTGGCTGGAGTCCTTCGCCCAACTAACATCAATTGAGCTTCAGCGTGTCTCCTGGCTCGATAGCCAGAATGAAAGCCCGCAATGGACCTTCATCGAATTCATGTTGAGCTACGAGGATTGTCTCTACCAAGAAGAATTAGCTCATTATATGAAGGTTGGGTTCATATCCAAAGATGAGTTCGACGCTATTGAGGCTTGGCACGATTCCTTGCTAGAATATGAGAGTCCAATAGGCACTGACCGCGACCACGGAATCGTCTTGCAAGACCCGAAGTGGTTGGCTTTGGTTGAAAAGGGCAGTGCTGCTCGGGGACGACTTACCGTATTGTTGAACGATGATGAGCGCATCATTATCAAGAACAGTCTCATCTATACAGGACCGTCGAAATGGCCCTGACCTCCCTCCCCGACCTACTCTCCCTTTTCCGCAACGACGCCCGCATTGCGCGTGTCGCGGAAGGTTTGCAGCCCGCGAACGCTCGCGTGCAGATCGCTGGCACCATCGGTTCGTCGCAAGCGCTGATCGCAGCATCGGTCATCGATCGGATGAAAGGTGTGCATGTGTTCGTGCTCACCGACAAGGAAGAGGCGGCGTACTTCATCAATGATCTGGAGGCGCTGCGCAAAAAAGACAAGGAAGCGCGCAACGCGAAGAAGGATGAAGACATGCTCTTCTATCCAGCGCCGTCACGGTCGCCGTACGATCCGGATGGGCACCACGATGGTGAACGGGTAAGTCGGACGGAGGTGCTGGAGGTGCTGATGAAGAGGCCGGAGCATCTCGTCATTGTCACCTACCCCGAGGCGTTGGTGCCCCTGGTGATGGGCAAGGAAGAGATGAAGAGGAACACGCTGACGGTGAAGCGTGGAGAGGAATTGCCGATCGATACGCTGGAGGAATGGCTGCACGAGACCGGCTTCACCCGCGTGGAGTTCGTGTACGAGCCGGGGCAGTTCAGCGTGCGCGGCGGCATCGTGGACGTGTTCAGCTACGGCAGCGACAAGCCCTACCGCATAGAGCTCTTCGGCGACACGGTGGAAAGTGTGCGTCGCTTCGACCCGCAAGACCAGTTGACAGTGGAGCGCTTGGGCGAGGCGGTGATCGTTCCCGACCTACAGGATGAGGACAGTGCGCGGCAGCAATTGTTCTTCGCACAACTGCCGGAGAACGCGACGATCTGGCTGCGTGAATTACAGGCCATCGGCGATGCGGCGACCAAGCAATTGAAGTTGTTGGGTGAAGCGTACGAGCGACTTCCGGAGAAGGAGAAACACGCGACGCCAAGCGAACTGCTCTCGACGGACGGGGCGTTGATCAAAGGCCTGCTCGGCTTCCGCAAGGTCTTCTGGAAAAGCACCGTGGCTCCGGAGACCACTAAGCAACACGCCGATGTGGTCGTCGATTTCCAGCACCGTCCGCAACCCACTTTCGCCAAAGAGTTCAAGGTCCTCAGCGGCGACCTGCACAACAAACAGAACGCCGGCTACACCAACCTCATCGCATGCAACAGCGCAAAGCAGAGCGAGCGCCTCTACTCCATCTTCAATGATATGGAGCACGAGGTTGCCTTCACGCCGCTGGTGCTCGATCTGCACGAAGGCTTCATCGACCCTGCGCTGAAGCTGGCGCTATACACGGACCACCAGATCTTCGAGCGCTACCACCGCTTCCGGCTGAAGGAAGGTTTTCGCAAGAACTCGCAGGCGCTCACGCTGAAGGAGCTAACACAACTGAAACCCGGCGACCTTGTTGTTCACATAGACCACGGTGTGGGTGTGTTCAGCGGACTGGAGAAGATCGACGCTGGCGGTTCGATGCAGGAAGCCATCCGCTTGATCTACCGCGACAGTGACATCCTGTACGTGGGCATCCACAGTTTGCACCGCGTGAGCAAGTACAGCGGCGAAGAAGGCGGCGCGGCGCCGAACGTGAGCAAGCTCGGTTCGCCCGCATGGAAGAATCTGAAGGAACGCACCAAGGCGAAAGTCAAGGCGCTCGCGTTCGATCTGATCAAGCTCTACGCGCAACGAAAGTCGAAACCCGGCTTTGCGTTCCAGCCGGACAACTACCTGCAGCACGAACTGGAAGCGAGCTTCATTTACGAGGACACGCCAGACCAGCTGAAGGCCACGCAGGATGTGAAGCGCGACATGGAAAAGGCCACGCCCATGGACCGATTGGTCTGCGGCGATGTCGGCTTCGGCAAGACGGAAGTCGCGATACGCGCTGCGTTCAAAGCGGTGTGCGATGGCAAACAAGCAGCGGTGCTGGTGCCGACCACGATCCTCGCGCTGCAACACTGGAAGAGCTTCTCGGCCCGCATGAAGGGCCTGCCCGTTCGTGTGGACTACATCAACCGCTTCCGCAGCAGCGCGCAACAAACACAGCTCCTGAAAGACCTAAAGGAAGGGA
>CADECG010000027.1:29924-32381 GCA_902825795.1 uncultured Bacteroidota bacterium | reverse complement strand
ATACACGGCCAATTGGACTGAGGTGAACGCAACGCTGGTTGATGTGTTGGTGCACGGGCCGCTCGGCAACGAAGTCATGCGTATCCCCGCCAACAGTGGCGAACGCTCGTCGACGATCGACCTGCGCGCGCAAGCACCCGGTATCTATACCGTGCAACTCCTCGGAGAAGATCTTCGAATGGTGGCCCGTGTAGTTCGATGAACTCACCGGCCGGCTTTACCCGTGTCGCCCGCACCTGGGGAAAGGTCAACACGGTAGATGTCGTCCTGTCCTTCGCCACCTGGACGAACGCTGCTGAAATAGCCGGTCATGCCATCATCGGCCAATACGAAGTAGAGATCGTCGTCGGGTGAGTTGATCGGCATGCCCATGCTCTTGGCCTTTGTCCAAAAACCATTCTCGTAGGTGCTCACGAACACGTCGTAACCGCCAATACTGTTGTGGCCCTTGCTACTGAACCAAATGGTATTGCCATCAACCGATACGAAGACGCCATCCTCGTCGAATGCGCTGTTCACATCCGGTCCGAGGTTCTCGGCGATGCCCCATTCGTTGGTAGCAGCGTCCCATCGCGACCGATAGATATCCTGACCGCCGAGACTTTCCTCCGGACGATCGCTCACGAAGTAGAGCCATTGACCATCAGCCGTCAGCCATGCACTCCCCTCATGGTACTTGGTATTGATGTTCGGCCCCAACGGCATCGGGTCGCTCCAGCCGGTCGGGGTCATCTCACAGCGCAGGATGTCGCCTGAGCCTGACACGTCGCGGTACAAGAACAGCGTTTTACCGTCGTGGCTCAGGCAAACCGTTGCGTCGTTACCGACACTGTTCACAGGCAGTAACAGCGGCTGTGGAGGCAGGTACCCGGCGGGCATGCGTGTAGTGGAATAGATATCCTCGAAGTACTCCTGCGTGGCTTTGTTGATCTTGCCGCCCGTGGTACTGGCACGACGACTGGTGAAAAGCAATTGATCCGATGTTGCACTGAGCAGTACGCCATAGTCGGCCTGCTCGCTGTTGACGCTGGGTCCCATCGCCGTGACCAGCGCCGAGGTAACGCTGCTCGAGAATGCCTTTCCGTTCCTGCATTCGATCATCAACTTCTCAATGTTGGCCATTCGCGGATCGGGTTCACCGACAACGGCGGCCTGTGATCGCTTGTGTTGTTCATAAGCAGCAAGGGCCTTGTCCCAATTGCTGTTCAATTGCTGCGCATAGCCCAGAAAGAAATACACACCCTCCGTTTCCGGGGCCAAATCGGCTGCCGCCTGGAGGTATGGAAGCGCAAGGTGCCGTTGCGCACCGTTCAAATGGCACAAGCCCATTTTCATGTTGAGCTCGGCATTGTTAGGGTTGATGTCATGCGCGTCCTCATAAGATACCAACGCCAAGCCCAAACCCTGCCCGCCGTTCGCCACCATCTTATCCCCCGCCTTGATCGATTCTTGGGCGCGCTTCAGCACAGCCGCATCAGCGATATGCGCTTTGTCGAATGGGACGTTCTGCCCAATGGAACTGAGGCGTGCTATGACCAGACCAACAACGGCTATTGCGTGTTTCATGTTCAGTGCCCAACGAAAGAGGCGCTCGGGCGGCCGCTGATACGTTGGCAACACGCATTGGGTTGCGCGGCCCTGCGGAGCAACACACCCCCGTTAAGATCACCTGTGGACCACCGCCGATGACCCAACTCGATGCAAATAGCTTCGGCCCGACTTCCGCAACCTAAGCACGGCCGATACTAACGTGCTTGCGGTCGCTCCGAACACCAAGACCACATCCACATTTTCCATCCTATGGCGAAGAAGACAACCAAGAAGACGGCCGCCAAGGCCAAGGAGGACAAGAAGTCGATCCTCACCCCTGCCTCCATGGCCTTCATGGAACGCTATCTCAACAATGCCAGCCCCACCGGTTTCGAAAGTGCCGGGCAGAAGCTCTGGCTGGAGTACCTCAAGCCATACATCCACTCACATTTCGTCGACAATTACGGAACCGCGGTAGGTGTGGTGAATCCCGACGCGAAGTACAAGGTGGTGATCGAAGCACACGCGGATGAGATCAGCTGGTTCGTGCACTACATCACCAAAGAAGGCTTCATTTACCTGCGTCGCAACGGTGGCAGCGACCACCTGATCGCCCCCAGCAAAAGGGTGAACATCCATACCGATAAGGGCATCGTGAAGGCTGTGTTCGGGTGGCCGGCCATCCATGTGCGCACCACCAAACAAGATCCCGTTCCCAGTACCGACAACATCTTTCTGGATTGCGGGTGCAACAGCAAGGAGGAGGTGGAAGCACTGGGTGTGCACGTAGGGTGCGTGATCACCTACGAGGATGAATTCATGATCCTCAACGATCGGTACTTCACCGGACGCGCATTGGACAACCGGATGGGTGGGTTCATGATCGCGGAAGTGGCACGCCTGCTTCACGAGCAAAAGACGAAACTG
>CADECG010000027.1:0-29914 GCA_902825795.1 uncultured Bacteroidota bacterium | reverse complement strand
GGCCGTTCGGTCTGTATATCGTTAACGCAGTGCAGGAAGAAGTAGGACTGCGCGGCGCGGAAATGATCGTGGAACGCATCAGACCTGACGTGGCCATTGTTACTGATGTTACCCACGATACGCAGACGCCTATGATGAACAAGATCACCAATGGCGATGTGAGTTGCGGAGGAGGACCGGTATTGAGCTACGGCCCTGCCGTGCACAACAACCTCTTGAAGTTGATCATTGAAGCGGCCAACGGCGAAAAGCTGAAGTTCCAACGTGCAGCCGTAAGCCGCGCTACCGGTACGGACACGGATGCGTTCGCCTATGGTGCTGCGGGAGTGCCCAGTGCGCTCATCAGCTTACCCCTGCGCTACATGCACACCACTGTGGAGAGCGTTCACCGCAAGGATGTCGAGAAGGTGATACTCCTCATTGCCGCGTCGCTGAAGCGCATCAAGAACGGGCACGATCTGCGGTATTTGAAATAGGTCGCGGCATCGGGCAAAAGGGGTTTGGCATATCGAACCGGACCTCGCACATGGCGAAAGGCAGGCGATGGTCGTGCATTAGCATCTTGCCTTGGACCGTGGTTCCGATCCGATCGCGTCGCTTGCCCCGTAAATGTCTTGCATGGGACAGCGCGAGCTATTAAGTCGTGGAACTCGGCCATGTGACCGATAGCTGCTAAGCCTGATCAGCATATTTGCCTCCCCCACCTGCGTAGCCCCACTGACCGAACCCGATACCGATGAACGAAGTCACCTCCGAAGCCACAACATCAGGGTCCTACCCGGCGGCCGCCAAACTCCGTCGGCAGGTCGCACCCTTGATCGGCCACACCCGAGTTCAGTTCGATGAACTTCACGCATTGGTGAGCGCGCTGAATAGCGAGCAGTACATCGCACCCGTTCCAGTGCTCAGCAAGTCGAGCATCGGCCAACATGTTCGCCACGTGCTCGAATTCTATATCTGTTTGATGAACGTCCAAGACGCAACCGTGGACTACGATTCGCGCAAGCGCGATCGGGCGTTGGAGACCGATCGCTCAGTGGTAATGGGATCATTGAACGCATTGCGGGACTGGATGAAGAGCATTCGCCAGGACGGCCCCATGCACCTTTTGGTGGACCACAGTACGGACGGATCCGGCAACACCCGTATGGGCACGTCGCTCTATCGGGAACTGGCCTACGCCTTCGACCACGGCACGCACCACATGGCGTTGTTGCGCATAGCTGTGGAACAGCATCATCCGGACATCGCGCTTGATCCCGATTTCGGGGTGGCCCCAAGCACCGTACGCGACAGGAAGAACCGCAACGCCTGATACTCCTCGTTCTGTGAGCCAGAGCTCAGAAGACCCGACCTCCGAAGCCCTAGCGCACAATGGTTGGGCGATCGCGATTGCTTGGCCGCGGACCTGGTGCAAACGCGCTGGCGCTTGGTATGATGGGTTATTGCGTTTGCTGGCCGTGAACCGCAATGGCTACTATCAGGTTGGCCATGCCGCCATCGTGGTTTTCGCCACCGGGGCGGACGAAGCCAACTACTACGATATGGGCCGCTACCACGCCCCGGGGGGTACGGCGCGGGTGCGCAGCGTACACACCGATCATGAACTGGTTCTTCGCACTCACCTCTCTTGGTCCGCGCACAGCCGATTGCCGGAGAATCTGCCTGCGTTGTTGAACGAACTCGCCGAGAACAAGGCCTGCCATGGCGATGGCCCGATGCACTGGTCCGTTGTGCCGGTGATATGCGAAGGCGTGCATCAACAAGCCCAAGCCATGCAGCAACAAGGCTTCATCACGTACGGGCCGTTCGTGATCGGTGGTAGCAATTGCTCGCGCTTTGTGAATACCGCGTTGCGCGCGGGCCGCCCGCCCACAAGAGCTCGACTTTCGTTACGCTTTCCATGGACATTGAGTCCTACTCCATTGACCAATGTGCAAGCGTGCATGGGGTATGGGGCCGACGGAGTGGTCGCGCCATTGCAGTTTCACACACCCTCACCGGTCTTCGCGTAATGCGTTCGCGCACATTGCCGCCACCGGCATTGCCAGAATCGCTATCGGTGCACGCGCAGTGGCTTGCAGGCGAGGGTGCTGGTTCGTGGTTCGTGCTGGACTTGTCGCGTGAGCGGATCGTACATGTGGATCGGTTCGACCCCAATGGTCGTTTGGAGTGCTCTGGCAGTTTCGACTTGGTTGGAAATGACGTGCCCAACCTGTCCGTTCCCCTACGCGTCACCTACCCCAGTCATTGCGCCGTGGTTTCCTTGGCACAAGGCGATCGCGTGTTCACGTTCGTGCGCGCATTTCAACACAACGGCTAGCTCGCCGCGATCCGCCAACCTGCGCCGATGGATCCACGGACCGGAAAATGGGTCATAGGCGCGCTGGTGGTTTGGAGCGCTTTCTGCGCGGTCGGTATTACTCGGCTGCAATTCAGTTACGACATCGATCGCTTCTTTCCACAGAACGATCCTGCACTGGTACACTACCAGGATCACAAGGCGCAATTCGCGGACGACATGCGTTCGCTATTGATCGGCGTGGAATTGCCGCGCGCTTTGGACGCGGAGGGCCTTGGGCGTATCGATGTACTCACACACTCACTCGCGGGCTTGCCGTTCGTCAGCAATGTTCGCTCCCTAACCACGATCAGTGAACCAGTGAAGCTCCCGTTGGGCGAATGGATCCGGATCCCCTTCTTCACAGCACCTTTTGATGACGTGCGCAACGGCCTGCAACGACTGGCCGAGCGCAGAGCATTGAAGGCCATTCTATTGGGCAATGCGGACAAAGCCGCGGTGATCGTTCTGCAGTTGGAGCCGATAGGTACCGTGGCGCAGCGCGAGCAATTGCTCGCGGCCATACGCTCACGCTGTTCAGATGGCGGCCTGCCATTCCATGTGGCGGGAAGACTGGCCACTCAAGCACACTACCTGCAAGCCACACGGGACCAACTCGGCTTGCTCGGCGGACTTGCGGTACTGTTCATGCTGATCGTTTCGTGGCTCACGTTCCGCCACCTCCTTACAGCCCTGATACCATTGCTCGTGAGCGCCACGGCATTGCTCTGGACGTTCGGACCCATGGGTTGGGGCGATGTGGGCATTGAACCGTTGTTGTCGCTATTGCCAGCACTGTTGTTGGTACTGGGTTCATCGTTCAGCATCCACATCATTTCGCGATTCAGAGGCGCCATGCGTTCTTCCGTCGATCCCACAAGTGCGATGCGTTCGGCGATCTCAAGCACCAACAACGCGAACACGCTCAGTGCGCTGAGCGTTGCGATCGGCTTCGGCAGTTTGGCTTTCTATCCGGTGTTGCCGCTGCGCACCTTCGGCGCCGCTTCGGCTTGGGGCATGATCGCGGCCTTGATCGCGGCTCGTGCGCTCATACCCCTCTTGGTGGATCACATTACCATTAGGAGAACGGAACGCTCCAGTACCAGAGCGCGCTCGAAGCTTGCACCCGTGCTTCGCATACGCCCAGCCGTGCTCGTGGTATCGGCGCTGCTCACGATCACAGGTGCATACCTGCTGACGCGATTGGAAGTGCGCAACCATTTTCTGGACGATCTGGATCGCAGCAGCACACTTGGACGTGATGTCGGCTTCTTTGAGCAGCACTTCGCCGGCACGCGACCCCTGGAGATCACGATCGAACCAACGGACGGAACAACGACCTTCCTTGACCCAACCGTGCTTGCTGCCAGCGACGAATTGTGCACCGCAATAGGGCAGCGCTTCGGTGTTGCGCCACCGCTGGGTCCTCAGGATCCGGTGCGCACGGCCATGCGGGCACTGCACCTCGGCGATCGACTTCCACAGGGAACGGATGAAGTGGAAGCTGTGCACCGCGTGCTGAAACAGTGGCAGCGATCGGGAACACCGATCGAGTTGCTCACATCAGACCTGCGGACCGGACGGATCGCCGGTCGCACTCCGGATGTGGGAAGCACGGCCTTCAAACAAGAAGTGGATGCCTTGGCTCCGATGCTCAACAATGCGCACATCACCAGTACCATCACCGGCGGTGCTTGGCTCATGGACATGGCCAATGCGACCATCGCCCGCACGCTTGTACAAGGGCTGCTGTCCGCCATACTGTTGAACACGCTGCTCATCGGCCTTGCGCTGCGATCCTGGCGAAAGGCGCTCATGAGCATTTGGCCGAACGTGCTTCCACTTGCCGTAGCTGCATTGATCATGTGGTCCTTCAACCTGCCGTTGAAGGTCGGCACGGCGATGATCTTCCCCGTGCTCTACGGGATCGCATTGGACGATACGATCCACTTCTTGTTCCATCAGCGCCATATCGAAAGGAAGGGTGGTGTGATGCGCACAAGCGCAGTGCGCACTTGGCATCATTTGCACGGCCCGCTGCTGAACACGTCGCTCATCGTATCCGCTGGATTCGCGCTGCTCGGTCTTTCAAGCTTCGAAAGTGTTTCGGTGTTCGGCATGGTGACCGCGGCCTCGCTGTGGGTGGCGTTGGCTGCGGACCTCTGGTTGCTACCCGCACTGATCGTGCCTTGGCGGTTGCTCAAGGAATAGTGGACGACTCGCAAGTCGATCGGTCGCCCTTAGCATTGCACCAACATGATCACCTCCGGCCGCATCAGTGTTGAACGGTTCCTTCATTTGGTGGTGGTAGCTATCGTCATCTGGGGTGCCATCTGGCTGCTGAACAGTTTGAGCGCCGTGCTCATCCCGTTCATCGTTGCCCTGATCCTCGACTACATCATCGACCCGCTGGTGGATGTGGTGCAGAAACGCGTGAAGAACCGGGTGGTCGCGGTGCTGCTCACAATGCTCGTATTGATCCTGCTCATTGGTGGTGCGCTGGCCATAGCGCTGCCCATGATCACCAAGGAAGCGTTGCACTTCGCTGATCTGGTGCGTGATCAATTACCGGCATTGCAGCAACGCGTGCAGAACGACCCATGGTTGCATGATGCAGTAGTGAGCTTGGGCGGCATCGACTACCACGCCTATCTCACCACCGACAATCTGATGGTTGCCGCGCGCAAAGTGCTACCCGGTTTCTGGAGCGGTGTGGGCAACGTGTTCGGTTGGCTCTTCGGGCTGGTCGCGGTGTTCACTACTGTGCTGTACATGGTTTTCCTGCTCGTTGACGAAGAGCAGCTTCAAGGAAAATGGAAAACGATACTGCCGGAGGACTATCGTGCACCAATGACCGCCTTGGTGCATGATGTGCAGCGCGTTATGAACGCGTACTTCCGCGGGCAGCTCAAGATCGCAGGGATCCTCACGCTCGTGTATATCATCGGCTTCAACATCATCGGCCTTCCGTTGGCCACCCTGTTGGGCATACTGGCAGGCGCGCTTGGCCTCATTCCCTATTTCGGTTTGCTGAGCATTCTGCCTGTAGCCTTCAGCGCGGCCATCCACAGCATGGAACACCACAGCAGTTGGGGCACGATGATGATCTGGGTGGTCCTGGTCTATATAGCGGCCCAAGCGTTGGAAGGACTTGTGCTCACTCCGCGCATACAAGGCAAGAACACAGGCTTGCGGCCAGTAGTGATACTCCTCGCCTTGAGCGTTTGGGGAAGCGTTCTCGGGCTCATTGGGTTGTTGCTCGCGCTACCGCTCACCACGCTCCTGCTCTCGTACTATAGCCGTTTCATACTCGGCGAACCGGAGGAAGTTGATGCCGTGGACAAGCCGCCGGCAACCTCGCTTGCGCTTCCGGCGGATCCATCCTAGGGTTTCGCACGTTGCCTTATACGGCCCGCATCGTTGGCCCGTGCAGGGTACCGGGTGCCCATAGTTTGGCCGTATGACCCACATCTACACCAAGACCCTCGCCCTTACTGCCGTGGTCGCCTTGGCCCAAAGTGCCAACGCCCAAACGGCGGATCAGTTCAGCAGCGATGTAGCCAATGCCTACTTCAAGTATGGCTATGTGCTCTGCCCTGCCACACCAGGCTGCACACCGCCCGTTTCGTCCCGTGCATACGGGTACATGGGCGTGGCCCTCTATGAAGCCGTAGTTGACGGCATACCCGGATACAGCAGCCTGCAAGGCGACCTGCCCGATCTGGGACCCTTGCCCGCCGTTACGCCCGGCCTCATTTACCACTGGCCCACTTGCGCCAACTACGCATTGAGCCGCATCATGGATAGTCTGTTCTTCAACGCGGCACCAGCCAACCTGGCCGCGTTGCAAGCCATCCGCGATGGCTTCGATGTGCAGTTCTCCGGCGAACCCGTTGACGTGATCCAACGCAGCCAGGCGTTCGGGGCAGACATCGCCGAAGGCGTGTTGAACATGGCCCGTACCGATGGCCAGCACCGGCCACAACTGACCAACTTCGACCCGCTCTTCGTGCCTGCTATTGGGCCGGGCTTGTGGGTTCCGGCCGTTGGACAACAGGCCATGCAGCCCTACTGGGGAAACAAGCGGCCTTTCTTGGAAATCGATACGGCTTATGCTTTGTTCAACAGCGCTCCACCAGCCTTTGATACACTGCCGGGATCCACTTGCTATGACGCAGCCGCACTCGTGTATCAAACCTCCCTCAACCTCACCACAACCGATACGCTCACTGCTCGCTACTGGGCCGATGGTGTGGTAACGCCACCTACCCACAGCATGAGCATGATGGAACAGGTGATGCGCCGCGAGAACAAAGACCTCGCCTTCGCTGCGCGTGGTTATGCCATGCTGGGCATGAGCGTAGCCGACGCGTTCGTGGCCTGCTGGCGTTGGAAGTTCATATTCAACTGGAACCGTCCGCGCAACTTCATCCGTGATCACATCGACCCCAACTGGGCTTCGCTGATCACCACCCCACCGTTCCCTGAATGCAGCAGCGGCCATAGCAGCCAAAGCGGTGCGTGGAGCTCGGTTATGGAGGAACTATTCGGATCCAGCTTCGCGTTCGTCGACAGCACCCACGGTGCTTCGTTCGGCGGGCCTCGTACCTACACCGACTTTGCAAGCTGCTCTCAGGAAACGGCTTACAGCCGCTTGCTAGGCGGGATCCACTATGCCTACTCCAACAACGGTGGTTTGCAGAACGGTGAAGCGATCGGCGACAATATCATCGCACTGTTCGATGGCCTGATCACCGGTATCAGCGATGTAGCCGCGAATGGCACCGTTAACGTCCGCTACGACGCAGTGAACAACTTGCTCCTTGTCGGTACCACTGAGCAAGTGGAACAAGTGCGCGTGATCTCGTGCGGATCCGGTGCGCTGGTGAACGCATTCGAAGGTCCGGGGCCATACCACTTGAGCGATATCGCTCCCGGTGTGTACGCCGTTGTGCTCGTTGGCGACACCCGCCAGCCAGCGCGTTTCGTTGTGGCAGAGTGATCGGTGACCTCTTCAGGTAAGCCTGAGCGCCGCAGCCCCGAAAAGGCTGCGGCGTTCGGCTTTCTGCTCGCGCCGTTCGCCGAGATCACGCCGCCGGTGTGATGCGGCTCGGTACTTTGCCGCACCTCTCCCAATGCGCATCGCCTTCATAAAAGCCAACGAGTGCTGGGCGCTGCGGCACAAAGTGCTGCGGCCCCACCAGACCATCGAGGATTGCGACTACCCCAACGACCGCAACCCGGAGAGCTTTCATTTGGGCGCCGTCGAAGGCGATCGTATAGTTGGGGTCGGGTCCTTCTACAAGGAGAAACAAGAGACCATCGTCGGGCACATCCAATGGCGCTTGCGTGGCATGGCCATCGACCCTGACTTCCGTGGTACTGGCGCCGGCAGGCAGCTCCTGTTGTTCGGCATGGATGAACTGAAGGCGAAACGCGCCGATGTGATCTGGTGCCAAGCCCGCGAGAACGCTGAAGGGTTCTACACCAAGCTTGGGTTCACCATCAAGGGTGAGCCGTTCTTGCTCGAAGGCATTGGCGTACACTACATCATGTACAGAAGCCTGCTGGCGGTATAGTTGATATCCATCGTATGCAATTGTCGCGCACTGACAAATACACGCTGGTTGCGCTACTACTGCTGAACGTTGTTCTCAAGTTCTGCTGGCTCCACGTCAACGAACTCTCCGGCGACGAACCCTTCACGGTGTTCTGGGCGCAGCAAAGCACGCGCGACCTGCTGGACATGTTCCGCGATGAGAACAACCCGCCGTTGTATTTCTTCTTGATGAAGTTTTGGAGTGCCAGCACTCCGTTCGAGGTGCCTTGGCTGCGGGTGCCCTCGGCGCTGTTCAGCACGCTGGCTGTTTGGCCTTTGTTCCTGTTGGCAAGAAGGCATGTGGGTACCTGGGGCGCTTTTGCGGCCTGTCTGCTCTTCTCCTTTTGCAATGAACACTACACCTATGCGCACGAGGTCCGCGCATACAGCCTGCTCACCTTGCTCACCATCACGGGCATGTGGCAAGTGGACCGCATGTCGCGCAAGGAGCCGCGCGCCCTGCTATGGTTGGTATTGGTGAATACCGCACTGGCCTACACACACTTTATGGGTTGGGCTGCTATTGGTATTCAACTGCTGTGCACGTTGTTCGTTCGAGAATGGCGACCTGCGCACCGAGGGTGGTTCAAAGCAGCGCTGATCACGCTGGTGCTATTCCTTCCGTATGGCTGGCTCTTCGCGCAACGCGTGGGCAGCAGCGTTGCGCAAGGCACGTGGCTTACAGCACCTGCGTGGGACGAGCCGTACAGCATGCTGTGGCGCTGGAGCAACGCACCGGTGATAACCGTGGCGTTCCTCGCCGTGGTGGTCATCGGCCTGTGGAAGTCGAAGGCAAAACGGGCACTTGAACAGGTGGCACTGCTATGGTGTGGCGTGCCGCTGGTGGGTTTGTTCCTTCTATCGTTCGCGGTGCCGTTGTACTTGGACCGTTACCTCGTTTGGGCTGCGCCGGGCTTTGCGTTGTTGGTCGCCGCGTCGCTGTGTACGATCGCGGAGAACAAGACTTTGGTCCGTGGAAGTCTTGCGGCTGCATGCTTGAGCATGTTGGTGACGTTCGCGCCGTGGAAGGACAATGGGGTGAAGCCGAATGCTGTGGTGGCGCTCGCTGGTAAGCTTGGCGGAGGTGCATTGTCTGTCAACGTTGTACCTCACTGGTACGTTGTGAACTACGTAGCAGCTTACAACATTGAGTGGCTCCGGCACAAAGAAGCCGTTGAAGTGTGGCAGAGAGTTCAGGAGCGGGCCTCAAAGCTGGACAGCTTGGGAGCGGTTGAACTCGAAGGCGTGGATGCTCCGGATACCGTCGTGCTCATCAGGGCGGATGTGCAGCTCCCGAATGCTGAAGAGCGCTATGTAAGTGTGCTTCGTAGGCACTTTGCGCTCGTTGACTCTGTTCAAGCCGACCCCAAGGTCTGGGTGTACCGCTTCAGGAAGTGAGCCGCCAGCCGCCGCTCCCTTCAACCGTTCATGTAACCAAGGGCACAATACGACCACTGTCGATCACCTTTGGCACCCCAAACCAAAAACCACACGCCGCCGATGGCCCGATCGTTCACCCCGTTACTGGCTCTTGCGCTCTGCTTGAGCGCAGCTTCAACCCAAGCGCAGACCAAGGCTACGTTCGCCACCGTGCCCAAGCCCATTGAAATGAAGGAGTTCTTCAAGAACCCCGAAAAGGTGAGCTTCCGGATCAGCCCCGACGGCCAATACATAAGCTACCGTGCACCGTGGCGCAACCGCATGAACATCTTCGTGCAGAAGGTTGGCGGCGGCACCGCTACCCAAGTGACCGCTGACACGATCCGCGATGTGGGTGGCTACTTCTGGAAGGGCGACCGGCTGGTGTACAGCCGGGATATCAACGGCGACGAGAACTTCATCGTGTTCAGCGCAAGTATCGACGGCAAGGATGTGAAAGCGCTCACTCCGCAAAAGGACGTGCGCGCCGGTGTGCTCGACGACCTGCACAACATCGCAGGCATGGAGCAGAGCGTGATGGTGCAGATGAACCAGCGCAACCCACAGGTGTTCGATCCCTACTTGCTGAACGTGGTGACGGGTGAAGTGAAGTCGCTGTATGACAACCAGGAGAACTACGAAAGCTGGATCACCGATCACGCCGGTGTGATCCGCATGGCCACCCGCACTGATGGTGTGAACCAAGTGTACTACTACCGCGCCAGCGACAAGGATCCGTTCACAGAATACATGACCACCAGTTTCAAGGACAGTTGGGGCCCGCAGATGTTCACGTTCGACAACAAGAACCTGATCGTGAACCACAACCTCGGCGGACGTGACAAGACCGCGATCGTGGAGTGGGACCTTGCAGCGAAGAAGGAGATCCGCTTGATCCATGAAGACAGCGACTACGACATGGGCAGTGTGGACTACAGCCGCAAACGCAAAGTGCTCACCATGGCCACATGGACAGGTGCGAAGAGCGAACGCAAATTCCTGGACAAGGAGACCGAAGCCTTGTACGCCAAGATGGCCCCCAACTTCGAGGGCTACGAATTCTGGATCTACGGCGAGGACGACAGCGAAACCAAGATGCTGGTGTGGGCCGGCAATGATCGCAACCCCGGCAAGTACTACTACTACGACGTGACCACTGGCAAACTGGAACACTTGGCTACGGCTTGCCCATGGCTGCCCGAGGCGCAAATGGCCGAGATGCGACCGATCACCTACACCAGTCGCGATGGTCTCACCATACACGGTTACCTCACTATTCCGAAAGGCCGGGAGGCGAAGGATCTCCCTGTGGTGGTGAACCCGCATGGCGGCCCTTGGGCCCGCGATGAATGGGGATTCAACAATGAAGTGCAGTTTCTCGCAAACCGCGGTTATGCCGTGCTGCAGATGAACTTCCGTGGCAGCACTGGTTACGGCCGCGCCTTCTGGGAGAAGAGCTTCAAGCAGTGGGGCCTCACCATGCAGAACGACATCACTGATGGTGTGAACTGGCTGATCAAGGAAGGTGTTGCCGATCCGAAGCGCGTGGCGATCTATGGTGGCAGCTACGGTGGTTATGCCACCCTCGCCGGCATCACCTACACACCTGACCTATACGCTTGTGCGGTTGACTACGTGGGAGTGAGCAATCTGTTCACGTTCATGAAGACGGTGCCACCTTACTGGGAGCCGTTCAAGAAGATGATGTACGAGATGGTGGGCGATCCGGTAGTGGATAGCGTGGCGATGCACCAGAGCAGCCCGGTGTTCTACATGGACAATGTGAAGTGCCCGCTCTTCATTGCCCAAGGTGCTACCGACCCGCGCGTGAATAAGGACGAAAGCGACCAAGTGGTGGCTGCGTTGAAGAAGCGCGGTATCAAGGTTGAATACATGGTGAAGGACAACGAAGGTCACGGCTTCCACAACGAGGAGAACCGTTTCGACTTCTATGGAGCCATGGAAGGTTTCTTCGATAAATACATCGGCAACGGCTACAAGCCTGCGGTGAAGAAAGCCGCAGCGCTACCGACTGAATAGTCGCACACAATTCATAGTGTAGGAGGCGCGGGGAATCCCCGCGCCTCTTGCGTTAGTCCCAACCACCGTTTCTTTAGACCCGAATGCAACGCACAGACTGGAAAACACGGCTCTTCATGGCGGTGGACCGCGCACATGGGCGGTTCAACAACCGCATCAAGGACCGCTGGCCGTTGCTCAGCGTTTGGCTGTACCACAAGCCACGCTCTCGCTTCCTGCACTATCGCGTTGAGCGTGCGCTCATTGCCGGCAAGCCTTTGAACGTGGGGCAACGGCAGAGCATCGTGCTCTTCACGGTGGCCAAGGCGGCCAGCATGCATGTGCAGAAGATGGTGGGCACGCTCACCAAGGCGCACGGCATGATACCCGCTGACTTCAACGCGTACTTCAGCACCAGTAGCGGCAAGATGTACGACCACTTCCGCAACCCTGCATCGCTGCAGCGCATGTTCCGGCCAAAGGGATTCTTCTATGGCGCACTGCGCACGCACTGTGAAATTCCGCAGCCGGAGCGTTTCCGCGTGGTGGTGGTGTTGCGTGATCCGCGTGATGTGCTTACCAGCCAGTACTACAGTCAGGCCTTCAGCCATGCCATCATCAACGAACGCATCGCTGAGCAACGCAAGAAGGTGTTGGCGCAGACCATCGACGAGGCCGTGATGGGGGAAGCACCGAAACTGCTGGCCATCTACAACGACTACCTGCGCGAGTACAGCGACAAGCCTTGGGCGCTGATGACCACCTACGAACAGATGGTCGCCGACCACGCCACTTGGCTGCGTGCCATTGCCGCGCATTGCGGACTGGACAAACATCCTGATCTGGTGACGGAACTTGCTTCGCAGGGAACGGCGATCAAAGGCAGCGGCGACAAAAACCAACATGTGCGCGTTGCCAAGAGCGGCGATCACAAGAACAAACTGAAGCCAGAGACCGTGGCTGAGCTCGATCGCATGTTCGGCCCGATGCTCGCAAACGCACCTTGGGGAATGCAAGTCTCGAGTCGTGAGTCGTGAGTCGCGAGTCCGTCCCCCTCACTCGCGACTCACGACTCACGACTCAAAACTCAAGACTCACCACTCGACCAATGCCCTCCGTCTCCGACCACCTCCGCGCCTCCTCCATCAAACATTTGAATGAAGGCCGGGAACGCCTTCACAAATGTTTGGGCATGCTGAGCGAAGAACAAGTGTGGAAACGTGCGAACGCGAATACCGCGAGCGTGGGCAACTTGGTGTTGCACCTCTGCGGTAACGTGGGCCAGTGGATCAACAGCACGTTCGGCAATGAAGCCGATCACCGCGTCCGCGATGCCGAATTCAGCGATACCGGATCACTGGACAAGTCACAGCTCCTCGCGAAACTCGATGAGACGATGTCCAAAGCGACGGCCATCGTTGCGGCCCTACCGGATACCGACCTCACCCGCGAATTCGATGTGCAGTGCTATCGTGAGTCCGGCACCGCCATCATCGTCCATGTCACCGAGCACTTCAGCTACCACGTCGGTCAGGTGACCTTGCACACCAAGTTGTTGCTCGATGTCGACACGGGTTACTACGCCGGGCAAGACCTGAACGCGAAGCCGTAGTCGCAGGCCCTCACTCGGCCAGGAAACCCTGCACCCACTGCGTGTCGCCCTGCATCAAGCGCAGCGCGTAGAGCCCATTGGCGATGCCAGTAAGCCCCAGCTTATGATGCGGCTGGCCTGAAGCGAAAGTTCCGGAAGCGACCAGTTTTCCTTCGGCGTCAACTACTTCATACAGGAAGGCATCGCTGCTGGAAGTCACGGGCAGGAACACGTTCAGTTCACCGTTCGTCGGCGAAGGCCAAATGTGGATACTGTTCACCCCCACGGTTTCTTCGATACCAATACTGCCGAAGTAGAGCGTATCGCTCAACGCTGTGCATCCGTTGGCATCTGTTACCTGTACTTGGTAGTTACCGTTCACGGTCACTTCGTAGTCCTGGTCGTTCGCCGAACCGATCGCATTGCCCTCAAGGAACCATTGGTATGCGCTTTCGGGTGTACTGCTGAGTACGACACCGTTCTGAGTGATCGTCGGTGGTGCTGGCGCCGGGTTCGTGAAAAACACCACCGTATCGCTGGAACCGGTACAACCACTTGAGTAGACCACCTGAAGGCTCAATTGCCCGGGATCCGTTTGGTAGAACTGCGCGTCGCTGAGGCCATTGCTCCATATGTACTGGTCCACACCTCCCGGTCCGCTCACCAACACGCTATCGCCCTCACAGAACAGGGTGTCAGCATTGAAGTCCACATGGTTTCCTGAAACAGCCGCGAAGGCATCCACCTTACCGTAACCCCATTGAACGTTCGGGACGCTGCCCGTGTACTGATCGGTGTACGCGCTGCCGTGGATCGCAGCGATCACCTCGGCGTGTGTTGCGTTCGGGCACTTCTCCAAGTACAACGCCGCGATACCTGCGATCACAGGGCTCGCCATACTCGTTCCCGCATTGCGCATATGCAGACTGTCCTGGTGCACCTTCCACACGTTGTTCGGTTGCAGCAGCATGGCCGCCATGGTGCTCAAAGGACCGGGGCTGAAGGTGAACGCACCCGTTGCACCGATGTCCGGCTTCATCAAGCCGGTGCGCGCCGGGCCCTTGCTGCTGCTGCCATCGATAATGCCTTCGAACGGAGTCACGAACACCGTGTCCTGATGCGCACCGATGTACCACTCCTCGTTCGTGTAGTTGGCCACGGTGAGCGTATGGGGGCTACAGGCCCAGCTATCCACGATCTGCTGCAGACTGTCCGGCAATACGTAGTGTGCGATGCCGGGCAACGTGGCCTGATCCGGCAGGTTCGCTCCCACGACGTAGCTCATCCAGCCCGGTGCACCGATGCACCACACATCGTGCATGCCGTTGCCGGTCGTCATGAAACGCCAGTTCAGGTCGGCGCTGTCGGGCTGCTGCATGTGTACTTCCAAGTGATATTGTCCGCCGCGTTGTTCGGCGAAGAAGTCCACCACGCCGAGCGTATCGCCATCGCCGTTCAGAATGGCATCGGTGTACATACCTCCCACATTGCTCACGATATCGTGGAACGGCGTACGGCCGCGATCCGCGAAACTCAGCGTGTCGAGGTTCGCGCCCATCGCGTATTCCAGGTTCACCATTTCGGCGCTATCGCTCCATAGGTCGAAGTACACCGATGGGTAGCCAAGGAAACTCTGTGTGTTCACGCGGTACCACGTGAAGGCCGTATCGGCATCGCTCACGGTGCGTATGTGGTATTTCGGGAACTGGCCGCTGTTGCCAGCCGCACAAACGAATACGCGCCCCGGCTCTGCGTTCAGCATACTATCAATGAGCAGCGCTGCGGCGTCCTGTCCGTCGTGACTTCCCAAATAGCTGCCTGCGCTGAGGTTGACCACCGCAGGCTTGCCGACGCTCTCCGCATAGTCATATACGTAACGTACACCATCCACCACCGTGCTCTGCCAGTTGGCGGCGTTCAGGTTGCTGCTGATCACCACAATGTCCGCGTCGGGCGCAACGCCTTTACAGTTGCCGGTCAATGAACCGTCGCCAACGGCCGCGCCTGTCACGGTACTCCCATGCCCGAACGTGCCGGGCTGATCGCTCGCTGGGCACTGCAACGTATTGATCATCGTACTGTCCCACACGCGTCCGTAGTTGTACGGCTGCGGTGTCAACAGTGCGTCGAAGCTGTACGTCTGTCCCCAGAACCGTTGGATCCGGGTGCGGCCATCGTTCAACTGGAAATCGCCGTGGCGCCAATCGCACCCTTGATCGATCACTCCCACCACAACGCCACTGCCGGTGTACCCCTGCGTCAACGGCGCCATGCCTTGCTGCACCGGGTTCACGCGGTTGTGTACGCGCATGCTGTCGTTCATCGCCCGGCCGGGGATCATCGTGAATTCGATGCACTCCACCACCTCCATCGCCGCCAGTTCAGCCACGCGGTCCGCTGGCACCCGTGCATTCACGATACCGGTCATCCGCTGTTTCACCACGCCGCCAACGCTCAGCACGGCGCTGCTCAACGCACCGTCGTTGCCACGCAGAAAGAGGTCCACCATGGCATCGGTGCCCTGCACGCGTTGCAGGTGCGTGCGCAGTTGCACGTTCATCTTCTGCGGCACTTGGGCAACAGCCACTGTGGCAACGACGAGCGAAAAGGCGGTAAGCAGATGGCGCATGGGTTCGGTGCCTGCCGGGGATCCCACCACGTGGGCCGTCGGGCCCGGCGAAATTAGGTCCGCCGTAAAGCGACCATCATCTCCGTGTAACTCGGTATCAACGGCACGCTCTTGACTTCCTCCGTGGCATGGTCCACGTGGAAGCAGTAATGCTTCAACCCGTTGGTGAGCAACAGCCAGCGCACCTTGAAGACGATGTTGTACCGTGTCGCTTGATCGAATACGCTCTGGTCTATGCGCACCTCCGGCGCCTTGCACTCCACCAGCGCCAACGGCTGGCCGTGGTCATCGTGGACCACGATATCCGCGCGCTTGCTCAGCGTATTCAGCTTCAGCTCCTGCTCCGTCCTGATCAATCCCAGCGGGCATTGCCGGTCGTGTACCAGGTAATTCAGAAAATGCTGTCGCACGTGCTCCTCTGCCGTGTGCGCCACCCAAATGCGGCGGCTCGGGTCGAAGAGCTCGGAACCATTGACACCAAAGCGCTGCTTCAGGCCGAAGTCAGGAAGGTTCAGGGTGCTTGGCTCCATCGTGGCCGAAACGTTTTCTACCATACGCCTCATTCCACCACCAGCTTCACACCGCTCAGCCAGCGCGTGTCATCGCGCAAATGCACGTGATAGAGCCCTTGCGGAAGTCCCGACAAGTCCAAGGTGGTGCTGGTGAAGCTTCGGCCAAGATTTTCGTTGCCCACCGTGCGGCCTAGTGCATCCACCAGCACAAGGCTCAGCGTGCCGCGCACCTCCAAATCATTGGGCAAGGTGGCCGTTACCGTTGCATTTGTGTTTGCAGGGTTCGGATGCACGCGCAGCGCATCCTCCAAACCCAAGGCGATCTCCTCTATGCCGTTGCCGCCGCAGCCCGGCAGCAAGCAGCCCATGCTGTCCACCTTCAGCAACCACATCATCTGCAAACCGGGCAGGCTGTCGTTCTGGCCTTGTTGGGCATACCCCGTCAGCACAAAGCCGCCATCGCTGGTGGGTTCCACATCGTACGGGATGTGGGTGCTGCCGGAACCTGCATAGTGGTAGTACCGGCGCAGCCAGATCAGATCGCCCTCGGGTTGCAATTTCAACAACAGGCCCTTGCTGTTGGGCAAACCAAGGGATTCCTCGGCGCCGCAAGCCACCAACTCCCCGCCCGGTAGTTCCTCCAAGTCATAGCCCGTGGTATAAGGCTGTTCGTTGTACTGCTTGGTCCACTGCACAGTACCATTGATGTTCCATTTGCGGAAGTAGTTCCACTGTGGATCGAAGGGACTACCCGGCAAAGGCATGTAACTGCACGTGGCCACGATGTCCCCAGCCTGCGTTTGTATGACGCTAACGTTGCTGAGGGCATGGAAACTACCACCGATGTCTCTGCGCCATAGCGTGCTGCCCGAGCTGTCCACGCGCATCACCCAGATCTTGTTATTCACCCCACCGCCTTGGTAACCAGCTATCACGAAGCCACCTTGGTCCAGGGGGGCCAAACACAGCGCGTTAGTGGTATTGGGGTAAAGGGTAGAGTCCAGCATGGCCCCTGCGCTATCCACCAAGAACAACGCACCGGAAAACCCGACGAAGCCCGCCATGGCCACTTTGTTCCCACCCCACGGCCTTGTTTGTCTTGGGGCACACCAGCAACTATCATAGACCAGATGACTGCTCAAGGTGTCGCCATCTGCACCGAAGGTGAGCAGATGCAGCCTGTTCGAACTATCGTTCGGATTGTCGAACTCCACTACACCAACTGAGGTCGGAACGGAACCGGTTTCAACTGGATCAGCATAGCCGAGACTGAAATCCTGACCGGGCATCAGGTCGAACCACTTTTCACTCTGAAACACACCAGCCGTATCGAAGAACGCCGTGAAGGGCTTCCCTCTTCCATCGCTTTCCAACTGCCCAGCAAAGACGAAATAGCCGCTGTCCACTGGCCATACCGATCGGCCTACCGCAAAACCAGCATCAGGCCATCCGAGTTGCACGCTGTGGTTATGTACCACATTAAAAGTCGTTTGCCCCATGCAGCCAGAGCCAACCAAAAGCGCTATTGGTAACCATCTTCTCATTGCTATTCGCTCGCGCGCTGCCTCCCGGTTTCGCCGAGTGGAACTCGGTCCAGAGCCTTCGGCCCGCCGTAGATCGATTTCATGTCGAATTAGGAATGTCGTCCAAAGTAACCGGCGTCCCGCGAATCACTTTCCCTCCCCCACACTTCTACATTTGATCCCGAAGTCGGGCAGGTTCAACTGTTGGGCTCCTCTCACGAAGCAAACCTATCACGTGCGCAACAAGGAAGACATCGTCAACAACTGGTTACCCCGGTACACGGGGGTGCCCCTCAACGAGTTCAAGCAGCATGTGCTGCTCACCAACTTCGATGGCTACCTCGACATTTTCTGCCGCCAGACCGGAGCCGTTATCAAGGACCTGGGCAAGAGCATGCGCGTTGCGTTGGGCGAGGACATGTGCATGGTGAACTTCGGCATGGGCAGCGCCAACGCCGCCACCATCATGGACCTGCTCAGTGCCATCGATCCCAAAGCGGTGCTCTTCCTTGGCAAGTGCGGCGGCCTCAAGAAGAAGAACCAGCTCGGCGATCTTATCCTGCCCATTGCCGCCATCCGCGGCGAGGGTACCAGCAACGACTACTTCCCGCCGGAAGTCCCGGCCCTGCCCAGCTTCATGATCCACCGCGCCGTGAGCAGCGTTACCCGCGATCATGATCTGGACTATTGGAGCGGCACCGTGTACACCACCAACCGCAGGGTATGGGAGCACGATGAAGTCTTCAAGGAGAAACTGCGCGCAATGCGTTGCATGGCCATCGATATGGAAACAGCCACGCTCTTCATGACGGGCTTCGCCAACAGCATCCCTACCGGCGCGCTACTGCTCGTCAGCGACCAACCCATGGTGCCATGGGGCGTGAAGACCGAAGCCAGCGATGCGAAAGTCACGGGCACCTTCACGGAAACCCACGTGAAAGTGGGCATCGCCAGCTTGCGCGAGATCATCAACGAGGGCCGCAGCGTAAAGCACCTGCGATTCGAATGAGGCACGGACCCTCCTCCAATCGGAATGGATCGGCATGGCCGTGGAGCGTCATCGCGAGGAGGTTTTGCGACGAAGCGATCCATGCTCGCTCGTTGCAGGCTGATCGAACAGGTAGCATGCACAACCCAAGCATGGATCGCGTCGGCCATCTGAATGGCCTCGCGATGACGCCCGGAGTCCGAAACCTTAAGCACCTGCGATCCGCATGAGCACGCTGGACGGATACAAGGCGGTGATGAAGGATGTGCAGGCCGGCAAATTCAAGCCGCTGTATGTGCTGCACGGCGAAGAAGGGTTCTTCATTGATCGCGTCAGCAAGGAGATCGAAGAGCGCGCACTGCAGGAACACGAGCGCGACTTCAACCTCACCATTCTATATGGCCGCGATTGCGATGCGGAACAGGTGAAGGATACCTGCCTCCGCTATCCCATGATGGCCGAGCGCCAAGTGGTGATCCTGCGCGAAGCACAGAGTTGGCGGCCGGATCAATGGGATAAGCTGGAAGCCTATGCCAGCAAGCCCACACCCACTACCGTCCTCGTCATCGGCCATAAGCACAAGAAGCTCGATGGCCGTAAGGGCTTCGCGAAAGCCGCTGCGAAAACCGGTGCCGTCTTCCACAGCGAGCCGCTGAAGGACCACGAGCTGCCCAAGTGGATACAGGCGTATGTAACGCACCACAAGCGGAAGATCGGCCAGAGCGAAGCCATGCTTCTGGCAGAGCACCTCGGCAGCGACCTTGGCAAAACTGCCATGGAAGTGGAGAAGCTCGCGTTGGTAACGCAGGAAGGCGCGAACATCACGGCTGACACCATCCAGCGCTACGTGGGCATCAGTAAGGAGTACAACATCTTCGAACTGCAAAAAGCCATCGGCGCGCGCGACCACCTGAAGGCACAACGCATAGCACATTACTTCGGCAGCGATCCCAAGGACCATCCGTTGGTGCTCACCGTAAGCCTCCTCAACGGTTGGTTCAGCAAGGTGGCCATGCTGCACGGCATGGCGGGCAGGCCCGACGGCGAAGTGGCCGCAACCCTCAAGATCCCGCCCTTCTTCGTGAAGGAATACGCGCAAGCGGCACAGAACTTCAGCAAGCATGCCGTGGTGCGCGCCCAAACCGTGCTGCGCGAAACCGACCTGCGCAGCAAAGGCATCGGCAGCGCCAGCGCCGACGATGGCGACCTGTTGCGCGAGGCCATTGCTAGGATCCTTTCGTGATCCATCACCCACACACAGCGCAGTAGCCTTAACAGTTACTGGCAAGTTTGCCACCTCAGCGCGCAACCCGCTGCGTTACTTGCCACAGGAACCGCTACGACCACATCCCCTGTATTCACTCGCGACTCAAGACTCACGACTCGCGACTCAATACTCACGACTCCAACATGAGCGCTACGCAAAGCAAACTCTGGTACCTCGAAAAGATCGATCTGCTGAAGGGCCTTCGACCGGAGGAACTACAGCGCGTTGCTGATCGCACTACCGTGGGACATGCGCACAAGGATGAGCACATCTACTTCCCCGAAGAACCGAGCAACGTTGTGTTCTTCCTGAAACGCGGCCGGGTGAAGATCGCCACCATGGGTGAAGATGGAAAGGAAGTCATCAAGGCCGTGCTCTATCCCGGTGAAGTTTTCGGGGAACTCGGTGCCGCCGGCGAAGAGAAACGGCGCGACCATGCCGTTGCACTTGATGATGATGTGATGATCTGCGCCATGAACGTGCCCGATGTACACGAGATGATGCAAGAAAACCCTCACCTCAACTTGGCCATGGCGCGCGTCATCGGTGAGCGGGTGGTGAGCGTTGAGCGCAGGCTCGAAGGGTTGATCTTCAAGGACAGTCGATCCCGCATTATTGATTTCCTTAAGGAGATGGCCATGAAGCACGGCACACAAGTGGGTCACGAAACGTTGTTGAAACACGCCCTCACGCATCAGGACATCGCCGATCTAACGGCAACGAGCCGCCAAACGGTAACCACGGTGCTGAACGACCTGCGCAAGAAAGACCTCGCGTATCTGGAACGTGGGAAACTGCTCATCCGCGATCTGAAGAAACTGAAATGAGCTTGGTGATCTACGTCCGCGAGGACTGCCATGACTGCGACAACGTCCTAGCCTATGTGAATGGTCGCGGATTGGATATCGGCATCGACGACATCGACAACCCGAAGGACCCGGAAGCCCCGCGGCTGTTCGCTGCGCCGGCCCTGTGCGATGGCCCGAAGTTGTTGGCCTATGGCATCGACATCATAACGGTCCTCAACAGGATCGGCTGACCGACCGAGGACATTCCGCGACCGGTCTTGGCGCCCATGGCGCACCGGGCCACGATCCTGCGGAACAACGCGTCTCCTTGCTGAAACGGACCGGCAGGAACACGATGTTGGGATGAACTCTTGCTCACGTAACCGTAACACCGAGCATCCGGTGGCCTATTTTGCACCCACCTGCCCAGAACCATGTTGAACATGAAGCAACAAGTCGCCCTGTCGCTAGCATCAGTGCTGCTGCTTACAACCGGCCTCCGCGCCCAAGTGGTGGTGAACGAAGTGAGTGCGAGCAACCTGTCCACTGTTGCGGACAATTTCGGCGATTTCGGTGATTGGACCGAATTGTACAACACCACCGGCGCGCCGGTGGACATCAGCGGCTGGTGGTTGAGCGACAACCCCAACACGCCGCAGAAGTGGGCCTTCCCCGGGGGAACGATCGTTGGCGCGAACGCGCGCTTGGTCATTTGGTGCAGCGGTCGTGATCTGGCAGCCCCTGCCCTTCACAGCAACTTCAAACTGAACCAAACGAGCCAAGAGTGGGTGGTACTGAGCGATGCCGGTGGAACGCTCATCGACGACTTTGAACTGGCACAGCCTACCAAGGAGAACCACAGCTGGGGCCGCACCACCGACGGCGCTGCCAACTGGAGCATTTTCACCACACCGACACCGGCCGCTGCGAATGCTGGTGCTGTCCCTTACTACGCCAACAAACCGGTACTGAGCCCGATCGCGGGCTTCTATGCGGGCGCCCAGAACGTGAGCATTGCTCCCGTGGCCGGAAGCGACGTGCGCTACACCACCGATGGTTCGCTGCCCACCGCCGCAAGCACGCTGTATACCGGGCCGATAGCCGTGGGCACCACCACCGTTATCCGCGCCGCAGCCTTCCCCAACGCGCCCGGCGCGCCGAGCAGTTTGGTGGAAACGAACACCTACTTCATCAATAGTCCGCACACCGTAGCGGTGTTGAGCATTGCCGGGGACGACCTGAACGACCTGTTGGAGAACGGCAACCAGATCGAGCCGATCGGTTCGTTCGAGTACTTCGGGCCGAACGGGATACAGCGCGATGAAGCCGTTGGCGAATTCAACGAGCATGGACAGGACAGCTGGGCGTACGATCAGCGTGGCTTCGACTACATCGTGCGCGATGAGACCGGCCACAACGACGCGATCCACTACCCCATCTTCCGCACAAAGACACGGGACAAGTACCAGCGCGTGATCGTGAAAGCGTTGGCCGGCGATAACGTGGCCTACGGCCCCGGGCAACCTGCACACATCCGCGATCCGTACGTGCAGGCGCTGAGCCAACTCGGAGACCTCGCCATGGACGAGCGCAGCTATGAAGCCTGTGTGCTCTACCTCAACGGCGATTACTGGGGCGTGTACGATCTACGCGAGAAAGTGGACGACCACGATTTCACCAGTTACTACTACGGCCAGGACGAGAACAACATCCAGTTTATCAAGACCTGGGGCGGCACATGGAGCGAGTACGGCGGGGCGCAGGCACAGACCGATTGGGATGCGCTGCGCAATTACATCGCTACCAACAACATGGGCAATGCCGCCAACTTCGCTTATGTGGACAGCCTGTACAACTGGCACAGCCTCATTGACTACTTCTGCTTGGGCAGCTACACCGTTTGCGCCGATTGGCTGAACTGGAACACCGGCTGGTTGCGTGGCCTGAACCCCGCTGGCGACAAGAAGAAGTGGCGTTACGTGCTATGGGACATGGATGCCACCTTCGGGCACTACGGCAACTTCACCGGCATCCCCGATCAATCACCGAACGCCGATCCGTGCACGGTTGAACAGTTGCCCGATCCCGGGGGACAAGGCCATACGGAGATCCTGGAGAAACTGATGGCGGAGAACCAGATGGTTTACGACTACTACGTGAACCGCTACATCGATCTGGGCAACACGGTCTTCAACTGCGGCAACATGCTGGCGTTGCTGGACAGCTTCGTGGCCATCATAGACCCGGAGATGCCTGCGCAGTGTGCCCGGTGGCCGGCGGCTTCCTACGCCACGTGGCAAGCCAACGTGCAGGTGATGCGCGACTTCATTACCACCCGCTGCATTACCATAGAGACCGGCTTGGTGGATTGTTACGATCTCTCCGGTCCGTACGATGTGGTGTTCGATGTGGACCCACCGCTGAGCGGTTCCATACAAGTGAACAGCCAGGCGCTGCCCAACTACCCGTTCACGGGCACTTATTACGGCGGCATCACCACAACACTGGCACCACTGCCGGCCACCGGCTGGATCTTCAGCCATTGGACCATTGCCAACGATACCATCAGCCCCAGCACGCTCGATTCGTTGGTGACGGTGGACTTCGATGTGCCCGATAGCGTGGTGGCGCACTTCATACCGCCGATCCGTTACGATATCTACGTTGATGTTGACCCGCGCACCGGCGGCTACGTGCAACTGGGCAACACTGTGATCACCCAATTCCCGCATGTGGAGAATGTTGCGCACGGCGTACCGATGACCTTGAAGGTGTTCCCCGCGGAATACCACGAGTGGCTGTACTGGGAGATCCTGCACAACCCGATCGTGCCGAACGATTCGTTGCAAGAGGAAGTGAGCATCAGTTTCACCAGTACGGATACGATCATTGCGCACCTGGATCCGATGGACCACGGTTACTACTTGAGCAATGCCTTTACCCCGAACGGTGACGGGATCAACGATGTGTGGTACCCCGGCCAGCAGGTGGTGGATGTGCAGGATTACGACCTGAAGGTGTTCGATCGTTGGGGCGAGGTGATCTATACCAGCAAGGACCCCTTTGCAGGCTGGGACGGCAGCAGCACGGGGGCGGATGCGCCGAACGGGGTGTATGTGTACAAGGCCCATGTGGTGGACGCGATCAGCAAGGAGGATTATGATTTTACCGGGCACGTGACCATTTTCAGGTAACCCGCCCTACAGCCCAACAAAAAGCCCCGACTTGCGTCGGGGCTTTTTGTTGGGGTATGCTCAGCGTTCCAGGATAAAGGCCCCTTGCCTACGCACATCGTGGCAGTGTACCGAACGCTCTTCACACCAACGCCGCACATAGCGCCGACTGTTCAACTCCATGTCAGGTGAGAGAACAACATGTAAAGGATGATGCGCCAATGCGATCGCATCGATGTTGAATCGTCCCGGCCCTTGCAACACGACCGCGTCCAACCCTAGGCTGTTGTTCGATCGCTCGCGTGCATCATTCCCGGAGCGGCAGAAGCGGACACGGAGCCCATCATTCGCCCAGAAGCCATGCCCATGAACAGTATTTCCCGTGGACGTCGTGCGCGGCTCATGCATCACGCTCTGTGCTAATTCCAAGGTAGGCCCAAGACCCCATTTGCGGGCGTGAGCATCAATGCGCCTGCGTGCATAGCTGTCGTTCGCATTCACGCTATCGGCAAGCACAACCAGATCCTTGCCACGTACCATGCCCGCCAATATTCCGTCGCGGTAGTCGTACACCACGAACGCACTTCGTTCCATGGTCGAGTGGAGTCTGTTGTGCCATGTGACGAAGAGCACGCTTACTGAAAATGCGAGCAACCACTTGAGCCTCCACCAACGCCATGCGATCATGGCGGCAAGGATGAGGATCGATCCATACGTTAGCACGCATTGCATCGTATCCATCCGCACTGCGGGATACGAGCCCGGTAATTCCCCGAACCACTGCGCTCCCTCGCCCATGATCCAGAGGAGCTTCGAAAGCACCCATTTCAGTGCACCCCCGATCCATGGGACCCATCCGAAGGCCAGCGCAGCGATACCGACGATAACCGCACCCGTGCTCGCCGTTACCACGATCAGGTTCGCGGGCAGGAACCATGTGGGGAAAGCACCGAACGCCCACAATGACAGTGGCGTCGTCATCAACTGCGCGGCCATGGTAACGCACGCGGCCGACCACACGAAGTGCAGCACCACATTGGGCGGGGACCAAAGCCGCATGAACGGCTTGTAGAACAGGATGATGCCCAACACTGCCATGAACGAAAGGAGGAAACTGAGTTGGACGATCATCGATGGATCCCAGAGCAGCAGCACGAACGCAGCCACGCTGAGGCTGTTCAGCGGTTCGTTCGCGCGGCCGCACATATCAGCCCCGGTGAATACTGTGAACATGAGCGCTGCGCGCATAATGCTCGGTGAGCCCCCGGCCACTCCCGCGAAGGCCCACAACGAAGCGAGGATCAATACACCCCGGACGATCCTTGCCCACAGCTTCTTGCCCCACCACCCCATAAGTTGCATAAGGATCCAATAAATGAGCCCCACGTGCATGCCACTGACCGCCAGCACGTGCATGGTGCCGCTCCGGGCGAATGCATCGCGCTGCTCCATGTCGATATCGTTGCGCACACCGAGCACCAGCGCCTTCACCAATCCCTTCTCCGCAGGAGCGAGGTCAAGTGCATCGAACCACCCGGAAACGTTCCCGCGCCATTCACTGAACAGCCCAGCAAGCGGCGGCTCGTGCCCTACCATCAGCCAGTTGCCACTTTCCACGAAGGCCTCATGGAATATGCCCTGCGACGCGGCCCATTGCGCTCTGTCGAATCCACCCGGGTCAGCGACACGATCGATCTCGTTCACCGGAGCGCGCAACACCAACCGATCACCGGCTACCAGCGCAACGGACAGACTATCCCTGCGGATCATGAGCAACACGCCACCATGCGCTACGGCGCTGCCGGTACTGTCGATCCAGCCCAACGCATCCGCGCGACACCGCACTACACGGGGCGAGAGGCCGGTGACCTCCGAGACTTCCACCAGCAATGCCCTGCGGTGGTCCGCATCAACCACCATACGATGAGGGTCGTTCGACGGCGCACGAACGGTTTGGAAGAGAAAGCCGAAACTGAAAGAGAACAAGAAGAAGGCGACACCGGTCACCCAGCGCCACTCATACTTCACTCGCGATCGGGCCACTACTGCGTACACCATGAACGCACCCGCACAACAGGCCCATGCAGTAAGCGCACCCAAGACACAACTGCGCGCCACCACCAGTCCACCAATGAATGGCAGCACCGCTCGAAGCCCCGGGGCTCGAACCACATCGCTCCAAGGGCCGTTGGTCATGGCAGCTGCCATGAATGTAGCAGCCTTTCAGCAACTCACACCACCTGCAGGATGTGGCACTTGAGGTAGTGGGTCTCCGGCACGCCCCAGAGGACGGGGTGATCGGGCGGTTGGCTGCCAGAGTAGACCTCGCGGAGTTGCTTGCCGGCATCGGCGGCGGCGTGGGCGATGGTGTTGCGGAAGAGTTCGGGGGCCATGTGGAAGGAGCAGGAGCAGGAGACTAGGAAGCCGCCGGTGGGGAGGCATTTGAGGGCGCGGAGGTTGATCTCCTTGTAGCCGCGCACGGCGTTCTCGAGGGCGCTTTTGCTTTTGGCGAAGGCGGGTGGGTCGAGGACGATCACATCCCACCGTTCGTTGTTGCGGCTGGCGTTGGTGAGGAAGTCGAAGACGTTGGCGGCTTGGAAGGTGCAGCGCTCGGAGAGGTTGTTGAGCTGGGCGTTGTGGGTTGCCAGTGCAACGGCCTCTTCGCTGATGTCGAGCCCGAGTACTTCACGCGCGCCGTGGTGGGCGGCGTGGAGGGCGAAACCACCGGTGTGGGTGAAACAATCGAGGACGCGGGCGCCGTGGGCGACGGGTGCTATGGCGGCGTGGTTGCGGACCTGATCGAGGAAGTGGCCGGTTTTCTGTCCGGTGGCGACATCGACGTGCATGCGGATGCCGTTCTCGTTGATGACGAGGCGGGTGGGGAAGTCGGCACCGAGGGGGCCTTTGTGCTGGGCGAGGCCTTCCTTTTCGCGAATGGCGACGTCGTTGCGCTCGTAGATGCCGCGGGGGTTGAAGAGCGCGCGGAGTTCGTGGGCGATGACTTCTTTCCAGCGCTCCATGCCGAGGGCGAGCGTTTGTATGGACAGGACGCACTCGCCGGGTGCATCGGCATCGTTGAATTTGTCGACGATGAGGGCGGGCAGTCCGTCGCTTTCGCCGAAGACGACGCGGCAGCTGCCGGTGTAGCCCATGCGCTGGCGGTGCGCCCACGCGGCGCGGATGCGCTGACGGATGAAGGCTTCGTCCACGCGCACATCGGTGCGGCGCGTGAGCAGGCGCACGCGGATGAGGCTTTTGGGATTGATGAAGCCGAGGCCGATGGGTCCTTTCTTGACGTCGATGACCTCCACGACGTCGCCGGGCTGGAAGTCGCCTTCGCTGCGCAGCACTTGGCTATCGAAGATCCACGGGTGGCCGCCTGACACCCGGCGGTGCGGATCGGTGATGAAGATGCGTGCAGGCATGGGGGGTGGGGAGAGTCGTGAGTCGTGAGTCGTGAGTCGCGAGTGGGGAGTGGGGAGTGGGGACGAATTGAGGCTTGGACAGCGGAGGATGTGGGCGATGGTGTGGAGGACGTCCGTTCGGTGGGGCGATGCCGGTTACGGGGTACGGGGCGTAAATGAACGAGGCCGCACCGGACCGGGCGGCCTCGCACATGGAAATAGGCGAACAACTTTACTGCCCGACTTTCAGAGCGCGCTCTGGTGGATGCTACACGACCAGTTGGGCCAAAGGCGTTGGACCGAGGGCCACTCGCCGAAAAGGCAAGCGGCTGCGGCGGGAGAGGATCAGAAGATCAGACGATCAGATGATGCGAGATGTGGAGATGTGGAGATGTGCAGGCGTGGTTATGGCGCGGTGCACATCACAACGGCTCTAAGGGGCTATGTTCAATTGCCGCCGCCTTCGAAGGTAGCGGGCGAGGTGCTGGGGACGGGCTTCTCCTGTACGGCGTTCTCGTCGCGGAAGAAGTCGATGGCGCTGAGGTCGACGAGGTGTACATCGGTGAAGTAGTGGTGCAGGATATCGGTGTAGCCCATGCCGGTGCGGGCCATGTGCATGGCGCCTTCCTGACACAAGCCCACGCCATGCCCGAATCCGCGACCTTCCAAGACCACGTTCTCCCCCACCGTGTGTATGGCGAAGTAGCCGCTGTTCAGTTTCCAGTCGTGGCGCACATCTTCCAACGGAACGGGGGGCTGCACGTTGGGCAGGTAGAGGTTGCGTCGGTTGGGTTCCATGTTGAGGGCGAAGGCAAGGGCCGTGGTATCGGTGGTGTTCACCTTCCACTTCTTCTGCAGGTAGGCGAGCCAGTCGGCCTTGCCGATGGTGCGGGTCCAGACGGCGTGCGGTTCCTGCATACAAAAGCTGTCGACCACGGCGCGCAGGTAGGGCTCGGACTTGCTCCACACATCTTCGGCGTTGAGCGTTTCGCCACCACAGTTGCTGTGGAAGGTGGCGTGGATGAGTTTGATGCGGGCATCTACGAGGACCATATCCTCGGTGGCCGCCACGGCCGCAAGGATGTCGGGGTTGGTTGTCTTGCCGCGGTACACTTGGCAATGCACTTCATCGCATACCTCAAACCCTTCGGGGAGGTGCTTGCGCGCATTCGTCAAGGCGTAGGTGCGACAGGTGACCGCTTGCAATTTGTAGTACTCGGCGTTGTGGTCCTTGCCGGCTTCGCTCTGGATGACACCGGCGGTGTAATCCTCCATGCCGGCGTGGTTGGTGAGTTGGAGGCGGGTGCCACTGCGGTCGATGCGGAGGTGGCCGGGGTAGGTGCGTTCGGCCATCTTGCTATCGAGCACCTTGAGCCGGAACGCACTGAGGGGGACCTTCTGGATGAGTTCGATGTAGCCTGCGGTGAAGCTTGCCGCCAGCGACTTGGCCTGCAGCTTTCCGCCGGCTGTGGACACCCGCAAGCCATCGTTGCTGAGCAACTCGCCCACCTTCTTGCCGTCGGCCATGATGTTGTAGCCGCCACCGGCGCTGAGGACAACCACACCGTCAACGGCCTTGTCGCGCAGAATGCCCACGTGGACCGTGCGCGCTTGTGCCAGCACATGGGCGCAGAGGAGAACGAGGAACACTGAAATGACGGGCCTTTGCATGACGGCCGCGAAACTACCGGCCGCCCTTCGGGGCATCAGGCGGTGCTGTTCAGACTTTTCCACACGCCGTCGGCAACTCGGGCCGAGGCACCGGGTCCGCCGAGGACGTGGAGCAGATCGGCCAAGTGCTTCTCCTGTGTGGCGCGGTACTCGGCATCGTGGAGCAGGGCGTTCAGTTCGATGCTCAGCATGCGCTCGGTCATCTCCTCTTGAATGAGTTCGCGCACCACGGGTTCGTCCATGATGAGGTTCACCAAGCTGATGTACTTCACCTTCACCAGCCGCTTGGCCAGCCATACGTTCAATGCGCTGCCCTTGTAACATACCGCCATGGGAACGCCGAACAGGGCCGTTTCCAATGTGGCGGTGCCGCTGGTGACCAAGGCCGCCTTCGACTTCCGCAGCACGCCGTAGGTATCGCCAACGACCAACTGCGCGTTGGAGCCCTTCATCATTTCCTCGTAATAACCGCGCGGTACGCTCGGCGCGGCTGCGACCACGAAGCGGTACTGCGGAAAGTTCTTTGCAACGGCCAGCATCACCGGTAGCATGGTGCCTATTTCCTGACGGCGACTGCCGGGGAGGAGGGCGATGTGCTCCTGCGAACGCGGCTCTGCTGTTGCGGTGGCCACGATCTCGTCCAGCAACGGATGCCCCACGAACTCCACGTCCATTCCATAGTTGGCGTAGAACGCTTTCTCGAACGGCAGGATGGTGAACATGCGGTGCACCACCTTTTTGATCTTGTGTACGCGGCCCTTCTTCCACGCCCAGATCTGCGGGCTGATGTAGTAGAGCACCTTGATGCCTTGCGCGTGCGCCCACTCGGCAATGCGCAGGTTGAAGCCGGGGTAATCGATGAGGACGATGGCATCGGGCTTCCAAGCGGCAATGTCCTCTTTGCAGAAGGCGATGTTGCGCAGGATGGTGCGCAGGTTCAGGACGACTTCAGCGAAACCCATGAAGGCGAGTTCACGGTAGTGCTTTACG